>JAZKEM010000094.1:0-45498 GCA_040387055.1 Pseudomonadota bacterium
CGCTCCTACAAAGTTACATCGTGTGAATTTCTAAATTTGTTTTTGAACTGAGAGAAGCGAATGAAAGTTCTAGTCAGCGTGAAGCGAGTGGTGGACTACAACGTCCGTATTCAGATCAAACCAGATGGTTCTGGTGTTGTGACGGATGGCGTTAAGCACTCCATGAATCCTTTTGATGAAATCGCGATGGAAGAAGCGGTTCGTCTGAAAGAAAAAGGCAAAGTCACCGAAATCATCGCTGTGACGATGGGCGGCGCCAAGGGCGAAGAAACGCTGCGCACCGCGCTGGCTTTCGGCGCTGACCGCGCGATCCATGTGAAGGAAGAAGGCGAGATTCAGCCGCTGACCGCCGCACGTGCACTCGCTGCCATCTTCAAGAAAGAAGGCGCACAAATTCTGTTCACCGGTAAGCAGGCGATCGATGACGACGCCAACCAGACCGCACAGATGACCGCTGCTCTGCTCGACCTGCCACAGGCAACGTTTGCCTCGAAGGTTGAACTCGACGGCAACAAGGCTCAGGTGACGCGTGAAATCGACGCTGGCTTGGAAACTCTGGAAGTTGATCTTCCTGCCGTCATCAGCGCTGACTTGCGCTTGAACGAGCCGCGTTATCTGAAGCTGCCGGACATCATGAAGGCCAAGAAGAAGACCATCGAAGCTGTGAGCTTTGCTGATCTCGGCGTTGAAGCTGCCGCCAGCCTCAAGACTGTCAAGACCACGCCGCCTCCTGTCCGCTCGAAGGGCGTGATGGTGAAGACGGTGGACGAACTCGTAAGCGCACTGAAAGCAAAGGGGCTTGTGTAATGAGCAAAATTCTAATTATTGCTGAGCACGCTGATGGCAAGCTCAACGCTGGTCTGTCCAAAGTTCTGGCGGCCGCGCAGAAGATTGGTGGCGAGATCGACGTAGCTGTTCTGGCTACCGATGGCAGCTCCGTTGCTGCTGAAGCCGCAACCCTCGCTGGCGTGACCCGCGTACTGCAGATCGACAGCGCTAACAACGCGCACCCGATTGCTGTTGTGCTCGCACCGCAGATTGTTGAACTGGCAGGTCGTGGCTACAGCCACATCCTGTTCCCAGGCACCACCACCGGTAAGGACGTTGCTCCTCGCGTTGCCGCCAAGCTCGGCGTGCCGCAGGTTTCCGACGTGATGGCCGTGCACTCCGCTACCAGCTTTGATCGCCCGATCTATGCAGGCAACGCGATTCTGACGGTGGAAGCACCGGCTGGCGTCGTTGTCGCCACGGTTCGTCTGGCTTCGTTCACCGCAGTCGCCGCTGGTAACAGCGCCGCTGTTGAGAAGGTTAGCGTTGCCGCTGCTGCTCCGGCTGGCACGCGTTTCGTTTCGATCCAGGCCGCGAAGGCTGATCGTCCGGATCTGCAGTCCGCTGCTCGCGTTGTTTCCGGTGGCCGTGCACTCGGCAGCTCGGAAAACTTCTCGATCATCTACAAACTGGCCGACAAGATCGGCGCCGGCGTTGGCGCTTCACGCGCTGCCGTTGACTCCGGCTACGTGCCGAACGACATGCAGGTCGGTCAGACCGGCAAGATCATCGCCCCTGAACTGTATTTCGCCATCGGTATCTCCGGCGCGATCCAGCACTTGGCCGGTATCAAGGACGCACGCACGATTGTTGCGATCAACAAGGATCCAGAAGCACCGATCTTTGAAGTTGCCGACATCGGTCTGGTTGGCGACCTGTTCGCAGTTGTGCCGGAACTCGAAGGCAAGCTGTAAAGAAATCGCTGTAAACAAAAAGCCGCCTGCAATGCAGGCGGCTTTTATTTGTGCGCTGAAAACTTAAGAAGATTTATCGTTGTCGGGTGGACTATTCCAATCACAGCGATACACCAAGCGCCAAGTCTTCCAAGGCATCGGGTTAGGCAAGCAGTGCTGACGGAATGCAGCGTTGTTCCAAAGGTAATAGGGATACACCCAGTTGCCTTGAGTATGTTTGAGCTGATCTTCCGTAGGTCCGCTGCCTTCAAAGACGGCAATGACGTACTCAGGATGTAATTGCCCGATGCTGTAGTCGTAGTCGAATTTATTGTGCCCAGGAACGGTGCCGCCATGGGCTGCAGGCATGCGCGCAATATGCGCATCCATTTTTCCGAGTACATCGATCCCACGTGTTTGCGGTGCAAAGTAAAACACTGATCCTGCATAGCCATCAGCGACCGAGGCGTGCGGTGCGTGCTGGTTCAATGCAAGACCGAGCCCGATATTGCCGATGTCGCGACGCTGTCCATCCATCAGTCCACCGAGTACGCCAAGTGGGCGCGCCCACAAAACGATCGCAACTGCGGAAATGGCTGCCACCAGATATTTTTGTTTGAACAGAATCTGGATGCTGGTGAGGCCCGACGCAATTAGCAACGGAATCACGGTGGCATAAATGCGGAAGATGCCAAGGATGTCGCCACCGACGTAGGCGCCATAAGCGAGCTGCGCGCCGCTGATGAGTACCGTGGCACGCAAGGCAGGCGTCAGAAGGCGACGATCGCGCAGAACTGTCAAAACGATGAGTAGATAAACCCAGCCAAAGCTGCGCAGAAAATCGATGGCGTAATGAACGCCCGTCTTCCAGCGACCTGACCATCCTGTTGTTTTCAGATAGTAGGTGTTGGGTAGCCAATCACCGTAGTAAGCGTGGCGAGCTAGCATTGCTGCAATCGAGGGAATGACTGCTAGTGCAAGAGAGAAAATAACTTTAAAGCGTTTCGGATGTTCGTAAAGCACCCACAAGCCAGTCGCGACGCTGAGGATGGCAGCGTCCATGCGAATGAGCGGGATGACGCCGAGGCAGAGATAGCCCCAAGGGCGCACGGCGCCAGTCTTGATGTCATCCAATAGTGCTAATACTGCGAACAGCAAAAACATTGCAATGACGCCTTGTTCGAAGGCCAGTACTCCGCAGGCAATCACACCGGCGTTGACGATCATCGCCAGCAAAACCAAATGCTGCGTCGTCGCATTAGCGCCTAGCTCGCGCGCCCAACGCTGGCTCAGCGGCATGCTGATCACAACGGCGGCGGCGCTGAGAATCATCACAGGCAAAGAAGTGAGACGATCAGGCAGTGGCAGCCAATGCACCGCAGACATGATTAGTGTCCACAGAGGATTAGTGAATCCTTCAAGCCGTTCGCCAGGATTCCAAACCCAACCCAGTCCGTCGACAAGATTTCGTGCGTAGCGCATCGAAATCATCATGTCGTCTTGCAGAAAGAAATAGCGCTCGCCGTTGATGATCGCGGATCTGAATTCCCAGATCATCAGTCCCCAGAAAACAGCTAGCGTCAGTGCATAGGGCCATAACTTGATCCGATCATCGCTGCTCGTCTGCGGCGTTAGCGCAATGACAAGGCCGAACAGAACGATGGCACCTGTCAGTAGTTTCGCGCCAGCGAAAACGTCAACATGGCCTTGAGCGCAAAACTCCATTGCAAGGCACAGCAGCGCAGCGGCGGCCCACCACAGCGGACAAGACACACGGCTCAAAAAAGATGGCGCTGGGCTAATGGACATGCTGTGTGATCAGTTTGAGATCAAGAAGGATTTTCAGGCGCTGCAGTTGGATTGCTCCAGTCACAGCGAAAGACTGTGCGCCATGTATTCCAAGGCATCGGATGTGGCAGGCAGTGTTCTCGGAATGCAGGGTTGAACCATTGATAGCGATCAAAGATCCAGTCGCCTTCTGTTTTCTTGAGGTTGCCCTCAGTGGGTGATGCGCCTTCATACAAGGCGACCACATAGTCAGGGTGCAGTTGGCCGATGCTGTAATCAAAATCAAATTTGTTATGGCCTGGCGTGTTGCCTTTGTGAGGAACGGCCATGTGCGAAACGTGAGCGTCTGTTTTGCCCAGAACGTCAATGCCGCGAACGCGATGCGCAAAATAGAACAGATTGCCTGCATAACCATCAGCGACGAGTGCGGTAGGCGCTTCTTGATTCAACTTTAGGGCCAACGCGATGTTGTTGGTGTCTTGACGTCGAACTTCACTCAGCCCCGGCATGATGTACGAGCTACGTGCCAGTAAAGCGGCCGCAACAATCGCAATCACTGCAGTGACATGCTTGTTGTTGAACAAGGTTTGGCTCGCGGTGAAGCCTGCGGCTAGCAGCAATACGACTACTGCGGCAAACACGCGGTGCACACCGAGAACATCGCCACCGATGTAAGCGCCATAAGCGAGTTGTGCGCCGCTAATGAGGATGACGGCGCGCCACGCTGGGCTCAATCGAATGCCGCCACGTAACCAAGCCAATGCAATCAGTACAAAAGCCCAGCCATAGCCGTACAGAAAGCCCTTGGTGTAATGCAGGCCGGTTCTTAAGCGGTCAGGCCAGCCCGACATTTTTAGATAGTAGGTGTTCGGCAGCCAGTCGCCGTAGTACGCGTGCCGAGCGAGTGTGGCGACAATGGATGGAACAACGGCTGCGGCCAGATAGAAAATGACTTTGAGACGTTTGGGATGTTCATAGATGACCCACAGACCTGTGGCGACACTGAGAATGGCAGCGTCCATGCGGAACAGAGGAATGAGTCCGAGGCAGAGATAACCCCAAGGACGCACTGCACCGGAATGGATATCCTCAAGCAGGTACAGCAGCGCTGCCATAAAGATCGTGACGATCAGTGTCTGCTCAAAAGCTACGACGACATTGGTGGTGAGTACTGCATTCACCATCATGGCCATCATGACTAGGCGCTGAGTTGCAACATTAGCGCCTAGTGCTTTCGCCCAGCGTTGTGCCAGAGGCAGACAGATCACGCCGCCAATAACGCTGATAATCATGATTGGAACAGAAGCCAATCGATCGGGCAGTGACAGCAGATGCGTGCCTGCCATCAGCAGGGTCCACAGCAGATTGGTAAATACTTCGAGGTATTCGCCAGGATTCCAGACTAGGCCGAGTCCATCGGCAAAATTTCGTGCGGCACGCATCGAAATCATCATGTCGTCAGCTAGGAAAAAATAACGCTCGCCGTTGATGTCGGCTGAACGAAAGCCCCAGATCAGCAGACTCCAGAATACGGTCAGCACCAACATAAAGGGCAGTGCGCGTGCTGTCTTCTCGTCAATGTTTGTAGATGACGTCCATGCAGTGATTGCGCCGAAAAAGACGATTGCTGCCATCAATAATTGCGAGCTGTCTTTGGCCGCAGGAACAGTGCAATTCCATCCCGCTACGCAGAGTAGGGCTGCAGCGATCCACCACAGTTTGGTGGCAAGGCGCTGAGTGGGAAGTGGCAACGCAGTATTGGAAGACATTCTGTAATCTCGAAACGTAATGAGGTTAAGCCGAGCGCAGTGATCGGATCACAATTTCAGACGTACAAATATGGGACGCGGAATTGAACGGATGATCAGCATGATCAAAGCCCAGAACGACGGGGTGTAGATGATAGCTGCGCGGCGATCCAGTGCGCGAACAATCAACTTGGCAATCAAATCAGGTTTGGCCCACAGCGGCCCTTTCTTGAAAGCGGCTGTCATCGGTGTGTCGACAAAGCCTGGCTTGATCAAAAGAACATTCACATTGTGCGAATAGAGTCGCGCACGCAGGCCTTCGCAGAAAGTCGCAACAGCTGCTTTGGCGGTGCCGTACACATAGTTGGATGGGCGCCCGCGATCACCTGCAACAGATCCAATGACGGCCAATTGTCCTGAGTTCTGTGCTTGCATGCGATTGGCGAGCACTGTCAGCAAAGACATGACGCTGATTGCGTTTGAGTTGAGTTCTTTCACTGCGAGTGAAAAATCTTTTTCGCAGTCGTTTTGAATGCCCAGAGTTCCCTGTGCGATGAGTGCGATATCAAGACCGCCAAGATGGTCGGTGGCCTGTTGGATCGCAGATTCATGCTTGCCGAAATCGTTGGCATCCAGTTCAAGCGTGTGTGCCTGAGCTGCGCCTCGTATTTTGAGATCTGCAGCAATACGGCTCAGCTGTTGTGTGTCGCGGCCTGCGAGTACGAGAGCGTCTCCGCGTGCTGCAAAAACACGAGCAGTGGCTTCAGCAATGGCTGAAGTGGCGCCGATAATTAATATACGTTTCATAAGAGTCCCAGTCGCAATGACTGTGCAGAAGCAAAGCGACCATGCGCGCCGTAGCGTGCCCGAGTCGCTTCAAATTTTTCCCAATTGGGATAAGCGCGACGAAAGCATTGTGCTTTCAGGCGAGCGTCTTTTGTGAGGTAAACGCGGCCGCCAACATCAAGCACCATTCCGTCCAGCCGATCAAGCAATGCGAGAACGCCGTCGTCAAAGCGAAAATCCAAGGCCAGCGTCCAGCCTTCACCGGGGAATGACAGATCATTGTTATTGCCGGGCCCAAAGGTTTTCAGCACGGCGAGGAAAGAGCCTTTGCCACTGGCAGCAATTGCCTCAATCATTTTTCTCATTGAGTTGGCGCCAGAAGTTTTCGGAATCATGAATTGATACTGCACAAAGCCTTTGCGGCCATACATGCGGTTCCAATCATTCAAGCTATCAAGTGGATAAAAATAAGGACGATAAGAAATACGCTGCACTGCCATCGTCTTCGGCGAGCGATGGTAGTAGAGCGTGTTGAAGGCGCTGATCGCGGTGTTGTTCAGCAGTTCGCCGGGGAACATCTTGGGAATAGTTAAGCCCGCGTCAC
The DNA here is from genome assembly GCA_040387055.1 of Pseudomonadota bacterium. GTDB lineage: Bacteria > Pseudomonadota > Gammaproteobacteria > Nevskiales > Nevskiaceae > Stenotrophobium. The sequence continues at coordinate 6,648 of JAZKEM010000094.1, forward strand.
CTGCAACTTGCAGCAGGCCATCCTCTGCATGTTTGCCTAGCATCAAGATTGAACGCCCAAGCTGCGTGCCGCTTTTGAGGCAATCGATCCATGCAACAGAATACGGAGAGGCTACATGTTCTTCGAAGAGCGCAATGAGCTGTTCAAGGTTTTCTGCTCGGATTGAGCGACACAAGATGTCGCTTGATTTAACTGGCCGCAGCCTCAGCCTGGCCGTCAGAATCAGACCCGTGAGTCCCATGCCGCCGCATGTCGCACGAAACAAATCTGGATGCTGATCAGCAGAACATTCCAGAATCTCATTGGCGCCGGTCAGAATGCGAAACGATTCGATGTACTGGCTAAAGCTGCCATCAAGATGATGATTCTTCCCATGAACGTCGCTGGCAATCGCGCCGCCAACAGTGACGAACTGAGTGCCCGGTGTGACCGGTAGGAACCATCCTTTTGGGATGAATGTATTGAGGATATCGCGCAGTGAAGTGCCTGCTTCGCACTCCAGCAAACCTGCTTCTTGATTGAAGCCGATAAAGCGATTCTGCAGCGAAAAGTCGATGACATGATCACCTAGCGAGCTGTCGCCGTAGCTGCGACCCAAGCCGCGTAAGGTGAGTGCTTGTTGTTTGCTTTGAGCGTCTTGCAATAGCTGTAGGGCCGATGCTTCACGCTGAACGTGCGTGACTTGCGCGTCAATGATTGGATAACGACCCCAGCCATGCAGATTCATTGTGCGGCGGCCTTGTGGAATACGTACCGCTTGTCGAGTTGATACTTCAAGACATAGCCGATGGCGAGTCCAAGTGCACCGCCGAGGTAGCGCATCTTGTCATCGCTAAAGATCAAGTGAAACGTATATTCGACAGACCAGAATATTGCTGTAGTGATGAGTCCCATGCCGGTGTACAGCGCAAACAGAATTCCATCGTGCGCAAGATTTTTGGTTTCTGCTTTGAAGATGTAACGTTTATCCAGAACGTATTTCAGCAATAGTCCGGCTGCCGTTCCAATAATCATGGAAACGGGAACCGCGTAGAGTCCCGTGTAGCAAGCGATGCTGAGCATCTGGCTGCCTAGATTGACTGCAGTCGCGGCCAACGCAAAAACCAAATACGTTGAAACCAACGTTGCGTTGTTCACTGCTTAGCGTGCCATCGCAAAGGCAAGCATGAACAATGCGCCGCAAATCAGGCTAACGCGATCTTTGAATGCAAAGACCATGGGGTCATCATGCATTTGTCCGCGATGAGCGATCATCCAGCTGCGGCTAACCCAATACAAAAGAATAGGGCACGCGCCCCAGATCCATTGTGGTGAACGGTAGAGCGTGAGCGAAACCGGATCTTGAATGTAGAGCGCAAGAACCAGCACGGAGAGATAGCCTGCTGCTGCACCAAGCGATGCAACCATTTGCAAATCATCTGGTCGATAACCGCGCCCCAGCATCGTGGTGACGCCGCGTTGGCGCGCATCCAGCAATTCGGTATAGCGCTTGATCAGGGCGATGCTCATGAAAATGAACATCGAAAAACTGAGTAGCCAGAACGAGAGTGGAACGCCAATTGCAAAAGCGCCTGCAATGATTCTGAGGGTATAAAGCCCGGCAAGCGTCACGACATCAAGTAGCAGCACTCGCTTTAACTTGAAGGTGTAGGCCAGCGTGAGTGCGTAGTAACACAGCAACGCTAATGCAAAGTGTTCAGATAAAGACGTTAGGGTGATTGCTACTGCGATCAACAACGGGATGGGGACTGCGAACCAACCATGCAATATCGAAAGATCGCCGCTGGCAAAGGGACGATTACGTTTGCTGCGATGCTGCCGATCATCTTGCGAGTCGATCAGATCATTCAGGAGATAGACGCTGGATGCGCAAAGACCAAACGCGATGAACGCCAATAAGCTCTGCGATATCAGATCGACTTCACCGAAGCGATGCGCGGCTGCCAGTGGAATGAAGACCAGCAGATTCTTCAGCCATTGATGCAAACGTAATGCACGTGCCCACAGCGCAAGCGTGTTTGGCTTTGCGACATCAAAGATATGCTCAACAGTCGTGACCTTTGCGGCTTTCTCGGCGAGACCGGCTGGCGGCGAAATGATGATCGCGTTTTGTGCACTTTTCCAGACTTTGAGATCGATAGTGTCGTTGCCGACATAATCAAAGCCACGCTCACCATAGCGGCTGACCAAGGCTTCGCGCTTGGCCTCTCCACTCAGGTTGGTCGTGCCATCGGAGGCGAGAACTTCGTCGAAGATTCCCAAGTGCTCAGAGATGGCTACGGCCAATCGACTGTCGGATGCTGTCGCCAATACTATGCGGCGACCTTTAGCTTTTTCTGCGTGCAGCCAATCCAGAACATCCTGACGATACGGAAGCGTGGTGACATCTAGTTGCGTGTTATCAACGAGCGTGGATTTTAATTGCGCACGCCCGCGACGAAGCATTGCTGGCAGCAAAAATGCTCGCAATGGATTCGAGGCTAAATACCGTGTTGTTGATTCCCAGAGTAGATCGGTTTTAATCAGTGAACCGTCTAGATCAACAGCCAGTACCAAGGAAGATTTGCTGTTATGAGTAGGCATCCGCAACTTTTTCTGTGGGCCGCTTGCTAGGGGTAAATCGATTACGCATATAGCTGCGGCCCGGTTTTTCGATATAACGATAAGTAAGCACGGACACCCCAATGACCGTCGCTTCAATAACTAGCAGCATAAGTACCGGCGGCCAGGAAAGGAAGGCCTCAAACATATCGGGCGCGAGTGCTTTTGCGAGGACGAGCTGGTACAGAACGACGATATGCATCATGTAGATTGAATAGGACATTTCGCCCAGCTCGACCAAAGGCTTCCACGCCATGGCCTTGGCGATCGGCGTTTCCTCATAGGTCAGGCTGAGAATCAGCAGAATCCACAGGGGGACGTAGAACACCGGAGTGATGTTGATGGCATAGGAAGCGATTACTGCAACGATAACGCCGCCTTGCATGAGCGTCGGAGGGATAAAGGCCAGTCGCTGCAGTATCTCAGCGCGGTACTGGTACAGCGCGCAGCCGATAGTGAATGAGCAGAATGCGCGTATGACGCCGTAATCGTGGGTGACGTCGAAGCTATGTTCAATGATTTGGATCCAGATCAGTCCAACAATAGAGATGAGGACGAGCAAGATGACCGGTAACTTGCGTTGGATGAGCTGGTAGCGAATGAAGATGGGGAATACCAGATAGCACGCAAATTCCGCGCTGATGCTCCAGGCAGACACATTCCACGAGTTGACGCTCTGGACGCCCCAAGCTTGGATCAGCAAGAGATTGGTGATGATGTACTTGGGATTGGTGGGTCCTTGGAAGATACGATCATCGGGTCCTGCGCCTAGGTGAAAGGCGGCCCATCTGATGCCCTCAATACCAATCAGCAGCAGCAGTACAAAAACATGCAGCGGATAAATTCGCGCCATGCGATGGACGAAGAACTTGTAGAGGCTGCCTTCTTTTGCAAGCAGACTTTTGCCATAGACGTGCATCAAGATGAAGCCGCTAAGGATAAAGAAGTAGTCAGGCCACATCACGAAGTCTTCGAACAGCCAACTTCTAGGCCATGCTGGAATGGTCCAATACCAAGAGTGGAGTTGAACGACGCAAATAGCGCCAATGCCTCTCATCGATGTGAGTGCGGCAAAATCCTGTTTCGCGGCTGACATTCCTTCCCTGGGCGCCCGTAGCTATTGAATTAATTGGCGCTAGCTCAAGAGGGGCTGGAGAGGGTCCTGCCTCTAGGATCTTGCGTCGTTTTGCCTATGCTTGCATGGCCTGCCTCAAGTATCAATTGGCGAAAGGATTGCAGGAGGAATTCGTACAACTAGCCAGACGATATTTAAGGCAGTTTGTTCGAGAAACGTCTGGCCTAGGGACGCTTTCAATACCCCTCTGACCGGAGTTCACGCATGGCCAGCGATCTGTTCAGGAATGTGCCAGAAGCTGCAGTGCAAATCTGAAGAAATCTCGATAGTTGTACACAGATCATAGTCGATCATGCATTAACGACCGATGCTGGGAATTGAGGAATAATCAACTCGCTGGATGTCGCTCAGGGACGAGTGCGCGGTGTTTGCGTGTTTGTCGGTTTGCCTTATTCCTGGAGCGCTTCTGTGTTGAAAAACGGGTCTACCCCACAGGGGCAGCGAATGCTGCCATTTGATGGCATGCGTGGCATTGCTGCGATAGGCGTTACGGCGTTCCACGTCAATCCGGCGTCGCCGTTTTTGTTCTGGGCATGGACCTTCGTCGATATGTTCTTTGTGCTTTCGGGCTTCCTGATCGGCACGATTCTCTATCGTGGGATTTCAGAAGGCACCTTGTCGCTCAAGAATTTCTGGATGCGGCGCATCTTGCGCATCTGGCCGATCTATTACCTCACGCTCGCCATAGTCACCATATGGGGATTGGTGTCACCTGAATTAAGCGCGCCGTTCAAGGCGCTATTGCAATCGCTGGTGTTTCTGCAATTTACGGGTGGATACATTCATCTTGGTGTTAGCTGGGATAACATGATCTGGCACTACCTCCCTTGGTTTAACCATAGCTGGTCCATTGCAGTCGAAGAGCAGTTTTATCTGCTCTTGCCAGTGCTTCTGTGGTTAGTGGGTACACGTGCACGCAGTATTTTTCTGATCGTGATTGTTGCGCTATGCGTGAGTGAATTTTTGTTGAGCGCGGGCTTCGTGGCGCACTTGTTGGGCACGCGCATGCAAGGGCTTGCGCTGGGCTTGCTGCTGGTGCCGCTGTCTCAATGGTTACGTCAAACCCCTGACAACCCCCAAGCTACACGTCGACTCTTGGCGCTCGCCATCATCGGCTGCTGCTTTGTTGCAGGCCTTTACATTATGGCGCCGCATTATCTGGAGATTTTTCCGGTCTTGTGGAAAGGCGCGACACCTCATCCTGATGTGTTTAACAATTTAGTGCTGGCCGGTCCTTTGGGAATGTCGTTGGTCTATTTCGGCATTGTCGGGTACGTAATCGCGTTCTCCCAGGGCTTGCTAGCGCGCATGTTGTCGACGCCATTGCTGGTCTATCTGGGGAGCATTAGCTATGCCCTTTACATGTTTCATGTGCCCATTTTAGGAATGGTCGTTGCCTTGCGAGGTCGGATGTTGAATGAAGATAGCCTGTTGATCAATTGCATTTACTGGGTTGTGATTCTTGGTCTTGCGGCGCTATCCAAAATTTTGATCGAGGACCGCTTTAACGCATACAAGGATCGCTATCCGGTTTTTCTCAAGCCTGCTTCGACTTCGCCCGGCGACACTCTGGATTTGCGATCAAAGCGCTTGCGTACAAAGGCTCGCCCCGGTTTTTCAATGTATCGGTAAGTGAAGATCGAGATGAAAATGGTTGCGCCCCATAGCGCAAGCAAGATCAGAACTGGTGGCCAAGCGATAAAGGCATTGAATAGATCAGGCGTGGCTGTTTTTGCGAGGATCACGTTCACCAGAACAAGCACGTGGACCATGTAGAGCGAATAAGACATTTCGCCAAGCTGTACAAACGGACCCCATGACAGCGAGCGTGCGATCCAAGTGTTCTCGTAAGTGAAACTTGCGATCAGCAGCAACCAGAGTGGGATGTAGATCAGCGGCAAAGCGTTGACCTTGTATGCCACCACGACAGCAATCAGGGTGATGCCTTGCAAGAGCGCTGGTGGGATGAATGCCAGACCCTTCAGCAGCGTTGGCAGATATTGATAAAGCACGCAGCCCAACGTGAACGAGCTAAGTGCGCGAACTGCGCCCAAGCTATACGTCACATCAAAATCGCGGCGTGTTGCTTGTATCAGGATCAGTCCGCCAATCGCCAACAGAACAAGCAATGATGCGGTTAATTTTCGTCCGATCAGGTTGTAGCGAATGAATATTGGGAACACCAGATAACAGGCAAACTCTGCGCTAATGCTCCACGCAGGGACGTTCCAAGAATTCATGTGCTGAACACCCCATGCCTGGATCAGCAAGAGGTTGGTGATAATGTATTTCGGATGAGTGGAGTGCAGGAATGGCTCGCCCCCGATGCTGACATCGACGCCGTTATGCTTTGCAAGCCATCGCATGGCTTCGAACACAATCAATGCCAGCAAGACGAAAACGTGCAGCGGGTAAATGCGGGCAATTCGGTGGACGAAAAAGTTGTACAGACTGTCTTTACGCTTGAACAGGGTTTTGCCGTAGACGTGCATCAGGATGAAGCCGCTGAGTGCAAAGAAATAATCGGGCCATAGTACAAAGCCCATAAACAGCCACTGTTCAGACCAGGCCGGGGAAACCATGGCCCAGGCATGAAATTGGATCACGCACAGCGCGCCTATGGCTCTGAATGTGGTGAGCGCAGCAAAATCCTGTTTGCTATCTGACATTTCGTCCCTTGCGATTTACCTGCGAGAATTGCGGGTCTGGCAAGCTAAGTGCTAAAAACGCCCGTTTTTTATGGCATTGCGCAGACAGTCGATAATCGCAAGACGCGTAACGAATATCAATTAGCGAACCTACTACAAGGAAACATCCGTATGACTTACCGCTCCGTGTTCAAAGAAAAACTTTTCGAAGGGCAAACCATTGTTGTGACGGGTGGCGGTTCGGGTATTGGTCGTTGTACTGCGCATGAGCTCGCAAGCTTGGGCGCCAAGGTGCTGATCACCGGACGCAAACAAGAGAAGCTCGACAAGGTTATTGCTGAGATCCATGAAGATGGCGGTCAGGCTTTCGGCTATGCCTTCGATATTCGTGATGAGGATGTCGTTAAGGCGTCTGTGAAACAGATGCTGGCTGACCATGGGCAGATTCACGGTTTGGTGAATAACGCTGGCGGGCAGTTTCCTTCGCCACTGGCCATGATTTCGAAGAAAGGTTGGGAGGCCGTAGTCGCCAACAATCTCACTGGTGGTTTCCTGATGGCTCGTGAAGTATTCACGCAGTGCATGAAGAAGCAGGGTGGTGCGATCGTGAACATGGTCGCGGACATGTGGGGCGGTATGCCGGGCATGGCACACAGCGGAGCTGCGCGTGCGGGCATGCTCAATTTCACTGAGACGGCTTCGGTGGAGTGGGGATCTGCTGGCGTGCGTGTGAACGCAGTTGCGCCGGGCTGGATCGCCAGCAGTGGCATGGACCATTACGACCCAGTTTTCGCTACGGAAGTCATTCCCAAGCTTGCGGGCGCATCTCCAGCCAAGCGTATGGGCGAAGAGGCAGAAGTCAGTGCAGCGATTGTGTTCCTACTGTCGCCGGGTGCTGCCTACATCAGCGGTACTTGCATCAATATCGACGGCGCGTCTTCACGCAACGCTCGCGTATTCCCACTACTCGATCACAACAAGTCCAAGCCCTTCGAGGGTTTTCATCGTGCCTTCAAGCCGAAGGCCGTTAAGGGCAGCTAACGCTTTCCTGAAGGGTTGATGGGCTGACTCACTGCGCGTACGCAGAAGTCGGAGATGGATTGGATAAGACGTTCCTGATCCTTCACCCGTTGACCCTTCGGGGCAATCGGGCCCACAAGCGCTTCGGTGTAGGCGCCAACGATGCAGGCAGCACTGGCATCCATGTCTTGAGCCGGGAATTCCCCGGTCGTGATGCCTTCCTTGAGAATCGCCTTGAAAACGTTGCCCAACTGCTGGCGCACGCGAATACGGGCGATATCGACTTCGGGCTCGGCGGGTTCCGCGATAAACGCATAGGCGAGGTTGGGGCCAGTCAGTGCGCGTCGGGTGAAGGACTCAACGGCGGCGTACAGACGTGCCTTGGCTGTGCCGGGGCCTTCGGCGATCTCATTCAGAATCTCAAGTTCACGCGCAATTGCCGCCGTCATGACCTCAATGAAGAGGTCGGCCTTCGAGCGGAAATAGCGGTAGATCATGCCCGTGGACATACCGGCTTCTGCTGCGACTGCAGCAATCTGCGCTTCACGGTACCCACCTTCAGCAATCAATCGACGCGCGGCCGCAAGGATGCGCTCGCGATTGCTCGCAAGTCGTTCCTCCATTAATGCTGAACGGCGATACGCCATAAAGAGTGAGTCTCAGTTCAAGGAATGAATCATACTTCACTTCTTGTGATTTTCGAAGTAGGATGATGGCCTAATTCGTCGTCCATCGCCCGTCAGCGGCAAGGAAACCATGCCTGTCTTCGAGTCTAAGGTAGATACCAACAGTCCTCAGTTCCAGCAAAACCGCGAGGGTATGCTCAAGTACATCGCGGATTGGCGCGCCGTTGAGGCTAAGGGGCGTGCGGAGGAGGAATCCAAGCGTGAGCGCTTCCACAAGCGCAAGCAGTTGCTGCCTCGCGAGCGCGTGCACCTGTTGCTTGATCGTGGTTCGCCATGGTTGGAGCTGTCGACGCTCTGCGGCTACAAGATGCACGACGACAAGGACGGTTCCTTGGCTGGCGGCAACAACATCATCGGTATCGGCTATGTCTCTGGCGTGCGCTGCATCATTAGCGCCTCCAACTCCGCGATCAAAGGCGGCACGATGACGCCTTGGGGCGTGCAGAAGGGCTTGCGCATTCAAGAGATCGCGCTTCAGCAGAAGCTGCCGATTGTCGCGATGATTGAATCCGGTGGTGCGAACCTGCTGTATCAGGCCGAAGTATTTATTCCTGGCGGCAAGACCTTCGCAAACCAGTGCCGACTCTCAGCAGCAGGCATTCCGCAGGTCACCATCGTGCACGGTTCGTCCACTGCCGGTGGCGCCTACATGCCTGGGCTTTCCGATTTCGTGGTGATGGTGCGCAAGCGTGCCAAGGTATTCCTCGCTGGACCTCCCTTGCTGAAAGCGGCAACGGGTGAAGTCGCAAACGACGAGGATCTGGGTGGTGCCGAGATGCACTCGCAGATTGCCGGTACGTCGGAATTCCTCGCCGAGAACGATGCCGATGGCATTCGTATTGCCCGCGACATTGTCAAGAACCTCAACTGGAACGCGTCGCGTCCCAAACTCGACCTGCTGCCTGTGCGTGCGCCACGCTATGACGTCGACGAAATCTGCGGCGTTTTCCCAGCGGATTACCGCAAGCCGGTTGACTGTCGCGAAGTCATTGCGCGCCTTGCAGACGGTTCGGAGTTCCTCGAGTTCAAGAGCGAATACGATCAGCAGACGATCTGCGGGCGCGCCGTAATTCACGGTCACCAGATCGGCATCATTTCCAACAACGGCCCAATCACCACCAAGGGTGCGACCAAGGCTGGCCAGTTTATTCAGCAGTGCTGCCAGTCGAATATTCCGATCGTTTATCTGATGAACACCACGGGTTACATGGTGGGCACGGAGAGCGAGCAGGGCGGTATCGTCAAACATGGCTCTAAGATGATTCAGGCTGTTGCGAACGCTACTGTTCCGCAGATCACCATTGTCATGGGCGGCAGTTTCGGCGCTGGCAACTACGGCATGTGCGGGCGTGGTTTTGGTCCGCACTTCATTTTCGCCTGGCCTAACAGTCGCACTTCGGTGATGGGTGGCGAGCAGGCAGCTGGCGTGATGGAAATCATCACGCGTCAGAAGTGGGAAGCCGAAGGCAAAGTAATGAGCGAGACAGACGAGAAGATGCTTGCTGCTCTACACAGTCAGGTTGTCAGCCAGTTCGACAGGGAAAGCCATGCTTTCGCCGCAACCGCGCGCCTGTTCGACGATGGCCTGATCGACCCGCGCGATACGCGCAAAGTCTTGGGCCTGTGCCTCTCCGTATGCCGCGAAGCCAAATCGCGTCAGACCTTCCCCAACAGCTTCGGCGTCGCGCGTCTCTAACGCGTCGAGCAAGAGAATCACTATGCAAATTACACACGAACATCAGTCGCTCTACGATACGACCAAGCGTTTTATCGAAGAGCAGATCAATCCAAACTCCAAAGAGTGGGAACGCGACGGCATTTTTCCTGCGCGTGAAGTGTTCAAGAAAATGGGCGATCTCGGTTTGCTCGGTATTGCCAAGCCGGAAAGCGTTGGCGGTCTAGGCCTCGATTATGGTTATCAGCTGATGTTTGCGGAGGCCTTGGGCCACTGCAATGTTGGTGGTATTCCAATGGCAATTGGCGTGCAGACGGATATGGCAACGCCAGCATTGGCGCGTTTTGGCTCTGACTATCTCAAGGAAAATTTCCTTAAGCCTGCTGTGGCTGGCGACATGGTTGCTGCCATCGCTGTGAGCGAACCCGGCGCTGGCTCCGACGTCGCAGGCATCAAGACCACGGCGCGTCGCGAAGGCGATGAGTACGTGATCAGTGGCCAGAAGATGTGGATCACCAATGGTACGCAGGCTGATTGGGCTTGCGTTCTGTGCAATACAGGCGATTCACCGGATGGTGGTCGTCACGGCAACAAAAGTTTGATCGTTGTGCCGCTCGACACCAAGGGTGTTGATCGCCGCACCAAGCTCGAAAAACTCGGACAGCGCTCCAGCGATACTGCCATCATTTTCTTTGACGACGTGCGCGTTCCTGCTCGCAATTTGATTGGCTCTGAAGGCAAGGGCTTTACCTATCAGATGCAGCAATTCCAAGAAGAACGTTTATTTCTGTCGGCCAGCATCGTGCAGGCGATGGATAATTGCATCAGCGAGACGGCGACGTACACGCGTCAACGCAACGCCTTTGGTCAAAGCATTCTCGACAACCAATTCGTGCAGTTCCGTTTGTCGGAATTGAAGACTGAAGTTGAAGCATTGCGCGCACTGATCTATCGCGCTGCAGATGACATGCTTGCAGGACAAGATGTAACGCTGATGGCTTCGATGGCCAAGCTCAAAGCCGGCAAACTCGGACGCGAAGTGCCAGATGCCTGCCTGCAGTTCTGGGGCGGTCAGGGTTTCATGTGGGACAACTTTGTCGCGCAGATGTATCGCGACTTGCGCTTGCATGCGATCGGCGGCGGTGCTGACGAAATCATGCTTGGCATCATCTCCAAGCGCCTTGGTTTTGGCGGCAAGAAGAAAGCCTAAGGCGATCATTCCAATGACACTGCCTGAAGTCGAAAATTTATTGTTGAAACTCGAGCGCGGTGTGCTCGAAGTAACTTTGAATCGACCTGAGTCGCGCAATGCGATGAGTCAGGCGATGGTAGCGGACCTCAACGCAGTGTTTGATGCCATCGCTGATGAGCGCGCGATTCGTGTTGTGATTTTGCGCGGCGCGGGTGGGCACTTTTGTGCTGGTGCAGATCTCAAGCAGATGTTGGCGGGTGGCATGAAACCGCCAGTAGCAGGTGAGAGTGATCCGATTGTCGGTTTCAGCCGCAGCTTTGGAAGCCTGCTGCGTAAAGTGACGAAACTTCCTGCTGTTGTGATTGCGATCTGCGAAGGCGCGGTGCTGGGTGGTGGATTTGGTTTTGCTTGCGTATCAGACATTGCGTTTGCACATGTTGATGCAAAATTCGGTTTGCCAGAAACCACACGTGGTCTGCCACCTGCGCAAATTGCCCCGTTCGTTGTTGAGCGCATCGGCCTTACGCAGGCGCGCAAGCTTTGCCTGACGGGCGCACAGTTCCGCGGTGCAGAAGCGCAGCGCCTCGGCATTGTTCATGAAGTGTTCTCTGCTGAAGAAGAATTGCAGTCCAAACTTGCAGAAACACTTAAGCAGATTTTGAACTGCGCACCGAATGCCAATGCCGTGACGAAGGAAATCATCCTTAACGTAGCGCATCAGGATATGGAATTTGTACTCGACGACGCGGCACAGAAATTTGCGGCTTGCGTACGTGGTTCAGAAGCGCCAGAAGGTATTACAGCATTCATGCAAAAACGTGCGCCCAAGTGGGCGAACTGAAACTAGTTTCGCGACGAGCGAACAGTTAAAACGATTAATCGAGAATTCATGATGAGCAAGCGTTTCACTAAAGTTCTGGTCGCCAACCGTGGCGAAATTGCGGTTCGCGTTATTCGCGGCGCCAAGAAAGCAGGCTATCAAACCGTTGCTGTGTACAGCGACGCTGATAAAGACAGCATGCACGTGCTGGAAGCGGATGAAGCTGTTCGCATTGGCCCGGCGCCCGCCAAGGATTCGTACTTGGTGATTGAGAATATTCTTGCTGCTGCCAAGCTTTCTGGCGCGCAGGCTATTCATCCGGGCTACGGCTTTTTGTCAGAGCGCGAAGCCTTTGCCAAGGCTGTACAAGACTCTGGCCTGATTTTTATTGGTCCAGATCCGCATTCGATTGAAGCGATGGGCAACAAGAGCGCGTCCAAGATCCGCATGATTGCGGCGAATGTGCCTTGCGTGCCGGGATACCAGGGTGATGATCAGTCTGATGAAACTTTGGTCGCTGAATCCAAGAAGGCTGGCCTCCCTGTAATGGTGAAGGCGGCAGCTGGCGGTGGTGGTCGCGGTATGCGTTTGGTGCATGAGGCTTCAGAGCTGCTGGCGAATATCCAATCAGCGCGCTCTGAAGCAGGTAACGCGTTTGGTTCGGGTCAGTTGCTGATTGAAAAAGCAGTGATGGATGCGCGTCACGTTGAAATCCAAATTTTTGGTGATCGTCATGGCAACGTGATTCATTTCGGTGAACGTGATTGCTCCGTTCAGCGCCGCAACCAAAAGGTTGTTGAAGAAGCGCCATCCCCAGCCGTAGACGACGCTTTGCGCTTGAAGATGGGCGCAGCAGCAGTCGCAGCAGCCAAGGCAGTAAACTACGTCGGCGCAGGCACCGTGGAATTTATGCTCGCACGTGATGGCCAGTTCTATTTCTTGGAAATGAACACGCGCTTGCAGGTTGAGCATCCTGTTACCGAACTGGTTTATGACGTTGATCTTGTGGAGTGGCAGCTTCGCGTTGCGCAAGGCGAGACTTTGCCGCTAACGCAGGAGCAAGTTCTTGCGCGCCGCAAAGGCTGGGCGATTGAAGTACGTCTTTGCGCTGAAGATCCACGTGACAACTACATGCCGCAGACGGGCCCCATTCTTTCGTGGAGCGCGCCGCAGGGCGAGGGTGTGCGTGTTGATACGTATCTCACCACGGGCGCAACGATTAGTCCGTTCTACGATTCGATGCAGGCCAAGGTCATTGCCTGGGGCGAAGATCGCGAAACAGCACGTACTCGCTTGCTCAAAGCGCTGGATCAAACCAGCTTCCTGGGCGTGGTGAATAACAAGGATTATTTGTCAGCGATTCTGGCAAATGAAGCGTTTGCTTCCGGCGATTTCAGTACGGCATTTATCGGCAAATACTTTCCGCAGGAGCAAGTCTCTGCGGTAAAGCCATCGTCACGCCATGTTGCACTTGCGGTGGTTGCGCTGTATCTCGATGACGCGCAGAAACTTGCAGAAGAAAACAATCTATCGTCAGAATTTATTGGTTGGCATAGCTCGCATGAAGCGCCAGCTGAATACAAATTGAAGTGGCGCGATCAAGACTATGATCTGGAAGTTTTGGTGCATGACGGCCATCAATTTTCAGTTGAAATTGATGGTGGCAAGATTGAGATCAATGTCGCTCGTTCCTTGCCGCACGAATTCCACTACATCGTCGAAGGCGTACAAGGCAAAGCAGTCATTGCACATCACGGCGACGCTGTCTGGTTGACTGCAGAAGGCGTGACGCACTGCTATATCGACAACTCACTCGCGCCTGCGCAAGCTGTGGCTGCTGGCGCTGATGGACGTATCCTCGCTAATAGCGATGGCAAAATTGTTGCCGTACACGTAGAGGCAGGGCAGAAAGTTGAGAAGGGCACTACGTTAGTCGTGCTGGAAGCGATGAAGATGGAGTTCCAGCTCACCACGCCGGTGTCTGGTGTGATTGAGTCGGTCAGTGTGAAGGCGGGTGATCAGGTTAAGGGGCGTCAGTTGCTGGTGCAGGTTAAGCCGGACGCTTGATTTTTAGCCTAGGGTTAATAGAAAAAGCGGTGCATGCCTACGCATGCACCGCTTTTTTTATGTGTGGTCGTTGCTGTTTGAAGGCTGCATCGCAGTACAAACTTACCTCTGGTTGCTTTCCATTTATAGAGGCCTGAGAACGGGGTGAGAATCCCATTCCTGCGCATCCATGCGCCCACGGGATACATTGCGTCGTGCAAATAAAAACCCGCCTGATTGCTCAGGCGGGTTTTTAGTTACATCAAACTACTTACTCAAGAACTTTCAGCTCAACGCGGCGGTTGTTTTCGCGGCCGGCTTCGGTTTCGTTGGTGTCGATTGGGCGGGTCTTGCCGTAGCCGACTGGGCTGAGGCGCTTGACTTCAACGCCCTTGCCACCCAAATAGACCTTCACAGCAATCGCACGCTTCTCAGACAGGCCGAGGTTGTAGGCGTCGGTACCGATGTAGTCGGTGTGACCCTGAACTTCGACGTTAACTTCTGGATAGGCCTTCAGCGTTTCGGCAACCTGATTCAGGATTTCCTTAGCCGCTTGGGTCAGACGATCGGAGTCGAACTCGAACTTCACGCCTTTCAGGATGAAGTTGTGCTCAAGCGCGCATCCGTGTTCGTCAACCTGCTCACCTGGACGTGGACGGCGGCAATCACCTTTCAGTGCGCAACCGTTTGGAAGTACCTTGGCGCCAGCTGGCGTGTTCGGGCACTCGTCCTGATCATCTGGGATGCCGTCGCCATCGCTATCGAGTGGGCAACCATCTGGACCAACCTTCTGGCCCTTGGCAGTGTTCGGGCACTTGTCGAGGTAGTCAGGAATGCCGTCGCCATCGCTATCCGTGAACGGGCAGCCGTCGCCATTCACTGGCGTACCGCGTGGGGTGTTCGGGCACTTGTCGAGGTAGTCAGGAACGCCGTCGCCATCGGAATCCAATGGGCAACCATCAGCGCCAACCTGAACGCCTCTAGCGGTGTTCGGGCACTTGTCGAGGTAATCAGGAACGCCGTCGCCATCGCTATCAGCTGGGCAACCATCGGCATTAACCACTACGCCAGGAGCTGTGCGTGGGCACTTGTCGAGGTAGTCAGGAACGCCGTCGCCATCGCTATCCGGTGGGCAGCCATCAGCATTGACAGCAACACCTTTAGGAGTGTTAGGGCATTTATCGCGGTCATTTGGCACGCCGTCGCCATCGCTATCCGATGGGTCAGCGCCGAACTTAATGCGTGCGCCTACGCCAGCAGTAATAACGTAGAAGTTGGTCTTCTGCAGAACGCCGCCGCGATCACGAATCGCGTCGGTGTTGTAGCGGGCGTCAAAGCGCAGATCAATAGCCTGCGACAGACGCACGAATGCACCTGCACCCAAGCCAAACCCAAGGCCGCCTTGGCGTTCGCCAAGGAAGTTAATCGAGTGGCCGTTAACATTACCGAGCAGGTAAGGGCGGAAGGCCCAAGATTCTGGAGCAAGGTATTGCAGAAAGTTCACGCCGAGGGTGAGTCGGTTGTACTTATTGTCAGCAGGCAGGTGACCTACGGTCAGGCTGCTATAGCCAGCTTCGAGTTCAAAGCCCTGGTAGGTCGCCAGTGAGCGGCCCACCGAGAATTGCGCCATTGGGCCGCTATCCATATCGCTCTGGTCGGACACTACGGCGCCGAGCGTAGGCGAGATGTACCAACGCTTATCGTAATCATCACCCGCATGTGCAACGGTAGTGACGGCCCACAGCGCAAAAAACGCGGCCAGTATTTTACTTCTTATCATTTGCAGGTTCCCCTAGAGCGTAGACGTCGCATATTCGATCAAACCAACACTGCTACATATCGTGACCCACATCGCGAGGATATGAATCAAAAACGTGTCACGATCATAACTGGCCTGCCGGCCAAGATACAAAAATTATCCCCATAACACTGCGATTAGAATACCATTGCTATTGTAATGTCGATATACTCGGCACGGGGTTTCAGATGATTTACAACACGCGGCATTCAAAAAAAGTTTCCTGAGGAACACACAAATGAAAATGTTTCGTTTACTCACAGGCATGATCGCGCTGGTTATGATCATGCTGACCGGCTGCAGCACTCAAAGCCCTGATTTTTCGTCGCAGCTATTGAGTCTAACTGTTACCTCGACCGCTGTTGGCCCTAATACGTCAACGACAAATGTCGGTATTGGTGATCAGATTCAATTTACGACTACGGGCACTTGCTCGACGCCTCCCGGTTCTACGACCACTTCGGTGCCATGCACCCCTAGCAATGTGACTTGGACCGTGGACAATGATGCTGCAGGTAGCATCGACGAAAACGGACTCTTCACCGCTGGCCCTGGTCAGGGCTCGGTCATTGTGACGGGTACGAGCGATGGTCAAAGCGATGATTCTGCCCCCATCGTTGTTGGCCCTCCAGCACTTCGCTCATTAGTGATCACCACTCCAGCAACACCGGCAACGATTGCACAGGGCGCGACTCAGAATTACATCGTCAAAGGCGTTTATTCGGATGGTGTAACCCGTGACCTCGATCCGGCGGTAACTGCGATTGCTTGGGATTCCAGTGATGATGGCGTTGCTTCGATCACTCCGACGACGGGCAATACCATCACAGCAAAAGGTGAGAGTCAGGGCACTTCGACAATTACGGCAAGCTCGCCTGGCGTTACTTCTGCGACGCAGCTGTTGACGATCAATGGCTCCACTTTGGTGAGCCTTGCAGGTATTGCGCTTGACCCAGCAACCGCTTCAGTTGCTGTTGGTGCATCTGCAACTTATAAGCTAAATGGTAACTTCAGCGATGGCTCGGTACAGGCGATTCCTAACTCGGATATCGATTGGACTGCGAATGATGTAACGATTGCAGAGCTCACCGCTGCTGCTGCTGACAACAAGGTTTCCGCCAAGGGTCTGAAGAAAGGCACGGCAACTATTACCGGTGCGCTGAAGGCTGGAGTTGCCCCTGGAATTGTCGGCGCTGCCAATCGTGCCAAGAGCGGTACCTTGGTTGTGTTTGACGCCTTCTGCAGCACCCCATTGATTGCACCGACGGCTACGACGGAATCGGCTACCGACGCACTCTGCTTGTTGTGCAGCGTTGCTGATGAAACGAATGTTATCGATGGCGATCCTCTGAACTTTGCTTCCTTGAACAGCACGGTAGGTCTGCTGTTTAGCAATGTGTCGCTGACCGTCAACAGCAATGCAGCTGACTTTGCTGCAGGTCAAACGGCAGGCTTTATTATCGGCCGCCCGGCTGGCGCTCTGCTTTCGGCAGAAGTGCTGTCGCAGCTCACCATCTCAACGCTGCGTGATGGCGCTGTGCAGGAGAGCTTGACCACTGGTGGCGGTGGCATTCTGCCTCCGTTGCTTCGTCTGACCTTGTTGGGCTTGCTGGGCGAAAGCAACACGGCATTGCTCAGCATCACGACGACGCTGCCATACGACGCGGTTCGCCTCACCTTCGGCACGGGCGTCGCCAGTGCATTGACCTCAACGCAAGTGTTTGCAGCTTGCGGCACGGTTGATCTCACGGCATTGCCAACTCCGTAAATTTGTAAATCAGTAGTACACAAAAGGGCGCCGAAAGGCGCCCTTTTTGTTGGGCGTAACAGCGTTAAAAATCGTTTTATCGTATTGGTGAAGTGGGTTCATGCCTTATCTAAGATTGCTCTGTGGCAGTATCCAAATGCATTGAACGACGAGAAAAGCAAATGGCCGCACCTATTACTAAGCGCGTAGAAACTGTTCTTGGCTACATTAATATTCAGGTTTCGGGCAGCGGCCCCGCGATGCTTTGCTGGCCTAGTTTGTTAATGAACGGCCAAATGTGGCGCGCGCAGGCGGAGCATTTTTCTGGGCGCTACACCGTGGTGCTGATTGATTCTCCTGGGCACGGCGCGAGTGAAGCCTTACGCCGACATTTCACGATGGACGATTGCGCGCGTTGTCTTGTACAGATTCTTGATGCCTTACAAATTCAGGATTGTGTTTTGCTGGGCAATTCCTGGGGCGGAATGATGGGCGGTGTTTTCGCTGCGCTCTATCCTGAGCGTGCGCGCGCTGCGATTTTGATGAACTGTACGGCGTCTGCAGTGGGCTGGTCGCAGAGGTTCGAATTTCTAGCCATGACGGCGGTACTTCGTCACTGCAATAAATTCCCGATGTTCATGGCGCAGCGTGCTGTGCGTGCTTTTGCTGGGGAAACGACAGAAAAAACTAAACCAGATGTTGTGAAATTTATTCGCGATACCGTCTCGGCTGTTGATCCGCGATCGGTGCACTGGGCGATTCGAAGTGTTGTTCCATATCGAACGGATCGTCACGTGCAACTGCAAGCCATCAAATGCCCCGTACTTGTGCTGGCGGGAGAAGAGGATCGTACTTTTCCTGTGCCTGAAACCAAGGCGATGGCGGATGCGATTCCTAATAGTCAGTTTGTTGTGTTGCCGCGCATTGGGCATTTGGCTGCGCTGGAATCTCCAGCAGTGGTCAATGAAGTGATTGATCGGTTTCTTGCTGGGGTTCTTGCAAGAAATTGAGAGAGTTGTTTCTGCGCAATTTCTTCTTGCAAAGGTTGTGAGCGAGGAGGGAGTACCACTCCTGCGCGTCCTGTCTAAAGAGCTCATCTAGTTCGCCGACCGCGTCGCTCCATGCATCCTGCATCCGCGACGTACAGGCCATCCATGGCCATAAAAAAACCCGCCGGGTTAGGGCGGGTTTTAGTTACATCAACTTTACTTACTCAAGAACTTTCAGCTCAACGCGACGATTGTTTTCGCGGCCGGCTTCGGTTTCGTTGGTGTCGATTGGGCGGGTCTTGCCGTAGCCGACTGGGCTGAGGCGCTTGACTTCAACGCCCTTGCCACCCAAATAGACCTTCACAGCAATCGCACGCTTCTCAGACAGGCCGAGGTTGTAGGCGTCGGTACCGATGTAGTCGGTGTGACCCTGAACTTCGACGTTAACTTCTGGATAGGCCTTCAGCGTTTCGCCAACCTGGTTCAGGATTTCCTTAGCAGCTGGGGTCAGGCGGTCGGAGTCGAATTCAAACTTCACGCCTTTGAGGATGAAGCTGTGCTCAACTGCGCAGCCGTGTTCGTCAACCTGTTCGCCCGGACGTGGACGGCGGCAGTCACCTTTCAGTGCGCAACCATTTGGAAGTACCTTGGCGCCAGCTGGCGTGTTCGGGCACTCGTCTTGGTCGTCTGGAATGCCGTCGCCATCGCTATCGAGTGGGCAACCATCTGGACCAACCTTCTGACCCACTGGGGTCTTCGGGCACTTGTCGAGGTAGTCAGGAACGCCGTCGCCATCGCTATCGGCTGATGGGCAGCCATTAGCGTCAACTTGCACGCCCTTCGGAGTGTTCGGGCACTTGTCGAGGTAATCCGGCACGCCGTCACCGTCGGAATCAACTACGCAACCTTCAGCATTAACGACTGCACCTTTCGCTGTGCCTGGGCACTTGTCGAGGTAGTCAGGAACGCCGTCGCCATCGGTATCAAGCGGGCAGCCTTCGAGATTGACCTGCACGCCTTTTGGAGTGTTCGGGCACTTGTCGAGACGATCTGGCACGCCGTCGCCATCTTTGTCACCAACATCACGGCCGAATTCACCAAACAGATACTTCAGGCCAAGACCGATCTGCTGTGCTTTGTAATCGCTTTGCTGCGACGTCTGTGTAGCGGATCCGCCGACAATGGTCGTGGTTTCAAACGTTGGCTGGCCTGCAACGACATAGCGGTAGTCAAGTGACAGTGCCAGTTTGCTGGTTGCCCAGAAATTCAGACCGCCACCCAATTGATAGGTAAAGGTCGTGTCATTAGCGCTGCTGCCGTCGCTTTCGAGTTTGCTCAGCTGGGCGCCAACACCGCCGCCCAAGTAAGGCGTGACAGGTATGCCGAAATCAAAGTCGAACCAAGCATTCGCCATCGCACGGTAGGCGGTGATCGAAGTGTTGTTCACTGGAACGTCGACGCCGCCAAGCGTAAACGTCTTGAGGTCGTTCTGCGTATACGCAAAGTTCAATTCAGGACGGAAGCCGCCGTTGAACATGTAACCCAGCGAGAAGCCGCCGCCGAAGCTGTTTTTGAACGTTGCGTTAGTTGGAGCGGTGACCGTTTGCGTGGTGGTCGAGCCAGGCGTGCCGCCAGCTGGTGCAATCACGCAAAGGGTGAGGGCGGTGAGGCCACTCGGAATCAGTACGTTAAGAGGGTCGAGCAAGCCGCCCAGAACTGCCGTGCTACCAGCTGGGCAAACGCCGCCAACAGGTGCAACGGTGTTGGTAGCGGTTGTTGTGGCAGTGCCATCAGCATCTTTTACTTTTGAGCTGAAGCCTTCAATGCCGAAATACCAACCTGGATCGACTTGTGCTGCTGCCGTAACGCCTGAATAGGCGGTAACAGCCATCCCTAATGCTGCAAGAGCAAAAACTTTTTGAAACTTGATCGTCATGTGTATCCCCAGTGCGACGCGTTACTAATTAGTAATTAAGCTTGTTATTTTTATTGGATCGAATAGTAACACTGGCTTGATTAATTCTGCAAACGCATCCGTTACATATTTTTTCTTATTAATCAGTGATTAAGAAAAGGGTTTTAATGTAAATAATTGAGCGATAAGTAACTGATTGCTTAACAGGGATTAATAACCGAGCTGTCGTGCGGCTAAGTCCTTCATGATTTCTTGCGAGCCGCCGCCAATAGTTAGCACTTTCGTTTCTCGATAAATGCGATCCACTTTGCTCCCGCGCAAATAACCCGCGCCGCCAAAAATTTGCATCGCTTCATTCGCAACGTATTCAAGATTCGTCGTTGCAAAATTCTTCAGCATGCAAACTTCTGCAATCGGCATCTGCTTCTGTGTGACACGCCAAGTAAGAATATCCAGATTAGCTTTGATTGCTTCAACACGCGTTTGCATATCGATCAATTTGTGACGAATGACTTGGTTGCGAATAAGTGGTTTGCCAAAAGTCGTTCGTTCGCGCGCATAGACAAGTGATTCCTCGTAGCAAACTTTTGCGAAGGCATAGGCCTGTGCAGCGAGCATGATGCGTTCGTTATTAAAGTTCATCATGATCGCCATGAAGCCCGCGTTTTCTGGGCCAATGCGATTCGTAACAGGTACGCGACAATTATCGAAATACAGCGTTGCGGTATCTGAGCACCACCAACCCATTTTTTGCAGCGGCGTACGCGTAAAGCCTGGCGTGCCGGCTTCAATCACGACGAGCGAAACACCGCCCATGCCATCGCCACCTGTGCGTACGGCAGTAGTGATGTAATCGGCACGCATGCCTGAAGTGATGAAAGTTTTTGAACCGTTGATGACATAGTGATCGCCATCGCGCACGGCACGAGTTTTGAGATTGGCAACGTCTGAACCGCCACTGGGTTCGGTGATCGCAAGCGCTGCGATCTTGTCGCCAGCAATCACAGGCGATGCAAATTTCAATTTCTGTTCGTGCGTGCCAGTGTGAATGATGGGTGGTGTGCCGATGCCGTGTGACATCAGGCTTGCAATTAAACCACCGCTGCCAGCGCGCGCGAGTTCTTCGGTGAGCACAATGCCATAGAACAAATCTGCGCCATCGGTGCCACCGTATTCTTCAGGAAATCCAACTTGTAGTAGTCCAGCCTCTGCAGCTTTCTTATGCAGTTCACGCGGCAGTTCTTCTGCGCTTTCCCACTGGTCAATGAAAGGTGCACACTCGCGATCAACAAAACGTCGAACCTGTGTGCGAAATGCTTCGTGCTCTTCAGTGTAGAACGGGCTTTTTGTAGTCATTATGATTACCGTAATCTTGAGATGAATCTATCGAGCTCGGAACATATCCCCTCGGTTGCGATAACTGCAAGCGGTATGTTCACAGTAAAAATAATTACCAGAGGAGTGTGGCTTTATGGTGTCGAAAGAACAGAGTCTGCCTTTGCAGCGTGTGTATCACTGGGAACAAGTGCGTGCGCATGACGTTTATCTGACGCAGCCTATGGAAGGCGGTGCCGTACGCGACTACACATGGTCACAAGCTGTTGGTGAAGCACGTCGCATGGCTGCGTATCTCAAAGCAAAAGGTTGGGAACCCGGGACGCGCGTTGGCATTCTTTCCAAGAACTGCGCGTGGTGGATCATGTCTGATCTCGCGATCTGGATGGCCGGTTATGTCAGCGTGCCGCTCTATCCAACGCTCACCGCAGAGAGCGTGAGACAGGTTCTAGAGCACTCGGAAGCTAAGGCTTGTTTCATTGGCAAGCTAGATGAATGGCCGCAAATGAAATCGGGTGTGCCAGATTCTGTTCACTGTATTTCTTATCCGGCGTCACCCAAAAATGATTATGCGACTTGGGATGACATTGTTAAAAAAACCGCGCCGATTGATGGTAATCCCACACGCGCAGCCGATGAGCTCGCGACGATTATCTATACATCTGGCACCACTGGAATGCCGAAGGGTGTGATGCATAGCTTCAAAACATTTTTGGTTGCCGCATCAACGGTGGCCGACAGCTTCAGCATTACGCCAAATGAACGCATGCTTTCGCATTTGCCGCTATCGCACGTGGCGGAACGTTGGGCGATTGAGGCGGGTTCGTTTTACTGTGGGTTCCGTATTTTCTTTGCGGAATCTTTGGATACTTTTGCGCGCGATCTTCGTTCGGCTAAGCCCACGGTTTTTGCGACGGTGCCACGGTTATGGACCAAGTTTCAACAAGGCGTTTTCGCCAAGATGCCGAAGAAGCGTTTGGATTTTCTATTCAGCCTACCTGTGCTTGGCGGAGTGTTCAAAAAGAAAATTCTCAAAGCAGTTGGCTTTGAACACACGCGCTTTGCAATGGGTGGTGCGGCGCCGATGCCGCCGTCGCTGATTAACTGGTATCGCTCGCTTGGCCTCGAATTGTTAGAGGCTTATGGCATGACGGAAAACTTCGGCATGTCGCACGGTTCCATGCCGGGCGAAGGCCGCGTCGGCTATGTCGGTAAGCCTTGGCCTGGTGTTGAGTGCAAGCTCAGCGAAATTGGCGAGGTGTTGGTGCGTAGCCCAAGCAATATGCTCGGCTATTTTCGTGAGCCAGAAAAAACGCGAGAAGTGTTGAGTGAAGATGGTTGGCTCAAGACTGGCGACCTCGGTGCATTTGATGAGGCTGGGCGTTTGCGCATTACGGGGCGTGCGAAAGAAATTTTCAAAACCTCGAAGGGAAAATACGTTGCGCCAGCGCCAATCGAGAGCAAGCTCAGCGCGCTGTCCGCGATTGAAGCGCTATGTGTTGCCGGTGCTAATTATGGTCAGCCCTGTGCATTGGTGATGTTGGCGCCTGATGCTGCCAAACAAGATCGTGCAGCGTTGACGACGCAGTTAAAAGCTCAGCTCGAAAGCGTTAACGCCACACTTGATCCACACGAGCAGCTCGACTTCCTGGTTGTCGTGAAAGACAACTGGACTGTCGAAAACGGCTTTATCACGCCGACGCTCAAGATCAAGCGCAACGTTGTTGAAACGGCATACGGACCGTTTCTCGATGCTTGGTATAAGCAGCGACAGCCAGTGATCTGGCAGGAATAACGGAAAGTTTAAGCGCCGCTATTTTCTACTTTGGCGGCGCGTCTTTCGCTAGGCCGGCTGTACGCGCGGGACGATCAGCACAGCGATTCAAATAAGAATCTACTGGCTCGCCCGCCGGTAAAGTCTGGCGTGCAAAAGCACCGAGGCTTGCGAGCAAAATATCTACAGCAGAAAATTTTTCGCCAAGCAAATAAGGGCTTTTTTCCAAGGCCGTGACCAAGCGCTGATGCATTTCAGTCGTGCCACGGAAAGTGCGACGCAACACTGCGTTATCGCCGAGACCTGCGAACTGAAAATTCACCACTGGCTCAATCACGCCGCTGTAATACGCCAGCCAGCTTAAGTACTCACCGCGCAATGGATCGCCCACTTGCGGACCGATGCCTGCTTTCGGAAACAGATCCGTCAAATATAAGGCGATGGCGGAGGATTCGGTGATCAGTGCGCCGTCATGAACCAGCGCGGGCACTTTTTTATCCGGATGCGGATTGCCGTCATCTGGTCCGCTGCTACCGTCCTGCCGCGTGATGCTGGAATAGACGATCTTGTAGTCGGCGCCGAGTTCTTCGAGCAGCCACAGGAAACGTGTCGAGCGTGACTGAGTAGCGTGATAGAGCGTGAGCATGAGCGATCTCCGATTTTGTCGGCAGCTTATCAGGCCGACGACAGTTCATTGGCGCGAATCGCTCAAGCGTTTAGAAGACGCTCTTCGCGATCTCAGCCGTGATTTTCAGCAGCTAGCAAGGTGTTGTGCATCAGCATTGCGACGGTCATCGGACCAACGCCGCCAGGCACTGGCGTGATGAAACTGGCGCGTGCGGCGGCAGCTTCAAACTCAACGTCGCCGCAGAGTTTTCCGTTAGGTAAACGATTGATGCCGATATCGATGACGGTGGCACCGGGACGGATCCAGTCACCTTTAACAAAGCCAGGTTTGCCGATGGCAACAACCACAATGTCAGCGCGTGCAACTTCTGCAGGAACGTTGGCAGTGAAGCGATGGCAGCAGGTTGCAGTAGCGCCAGCGAGCATCAGTTCCAACATCATCGGACGGCCGACATGATTGCTGGCACCAACGACAACTGCGGTACGTCCTTTAAAGGGTTCGTTAACAGACTTGAGTAGTTCAATCACGCCAAACGGTGTGCAGGGGCGCAGTACGGGCATGCGCTGGGCGAGGCGGCCCAAGTTGTAGGGGTGAAACCCGTCGACATCTTTATCTGGATGAATGCGCTCAATCACCACTGTCGAATCAATGTGCGAGGGCAAGGGCATCTGCACAAGAATGCCGTCAACGGTCGGATCAGCATTGAGGCGGTCGATTTCAGCGAGCAGCGCGGCTTGGCTGATGTCTGCCTCAAAATGCATGGGCAGGGAGGTGATGCCCAGATCCTTACAAGAGAGGCGCTTGTTGCGCACATAGACTTCGGAGGCCGGGTCGGTGCCGATCAGAATTGTGGCCAATGCAGGGGCGCGACGTCCAGTGGCGAGACGTGCAGCGACGGCGGCGCGCGTACGCGCATGGACTTGTGCGGCGACGGCTTTGCCGTCAATCAATTGTGCGGTCAAGAGATTGCCTTTGGTAAAACTGGCTGGAAACTGCCGGTATTTTATAGCCACGCGCTAAACTACGCGCCCTTATTTATAAAAATCACTTAAATCCCGCTCCTCGTGGCTATTCTCGAAGTCAAAGCCCTGACCGTTGCACGTGGCAGTCGCCCGCTGGTCAGCGATCTGAGCTTTGCGCTCGCGGCTGGCGAGGTGTTGCACCTGCGTGGCAGCAACGGTGCGGGAAAGACCTCATTACTAGAAGTGCTGAGCGGTCTGCGTTCGCCAGTTGATGGCACGATCACGCCGCAGCCCGAAGGTGGCCAGCTCCATTGGTTGGGCCATAAGAACGCGCTCAATCTGGCGCTGACCCCCATAGAAAATTTGGAATTCTGGTGTGGCCTTAATGGTCGGGCGGCTGATGGCTTGGTGCCGGTACTCGAACAGTTGGGCGTCGCCAAGGTGCGTCACCGTGCTTGTCGCACGCTATCTGCGGGTCAAAAACGTCGTAGCGCGTTAGCGCGATTGCTGTTGGATCAGCGGCCACTCTGGCTGCTCGACGAGCCACTCGATGGGCTCGATGCGCAAGGTTTAGAGTTGTTCGCCAGCCTTTTAAAAGCCCATCTTGATAAGGGTGGCGCTGCCATTATCACCAGCCACCAACCGTTGCCGGCTGGCGTGCCCGGTGTGCGCGAGTTGCGACTCTCATGATCCAGATTTTCGCCGCCGTGCTGCGCCGCGAACTGCGCTTGGCCGCCACCGCCAAGACGGAGTGGCTGATGCCGCTCTTTTTCTATGTGATTGTGGTGACGCTGTTTGGCTTGGGCGCAACGCCAAATGATCCAAAGCTCGCCGAATTCGCGCCTGCAATCCTTTGGGTTGGTGCGTTGCTGGCCGCACTGCTGACTTTGGAGCGCCTGTTCCGTGCCGATTTTGAAGACGGCACTTTGGAGCAAATTTTTCTCGGCACCCAGCCGGTGACTTTGGTGGTTGCCGCCAAATTGTTCGCCCATTGGTTGTTGACGGGCCTGCCTTTGGCATTGCTTGCCGCGCCTTTGTCGTCCGCTCTAGGTTTTTCGAGCGTAGCGATTCCAGCCTTGGTGGCGGGTTTGGCTCTCGGCACCCCCGTGCTAACGCTGATTGGCGGTTTCGCCAGCGCATTGACGGTCGGCTTGCCGCGAGCAGGCGTTTTGCTGCCCTTGCTGGTGCTGCCGCTGGTGACGCCTGTCGTGATCTTTGGAGCGGGCGCTGCGCGCGTCGCGCAAAGCGGCCTCGATGGCGCTGCTCCGTTATACTTTCTCGCCGCGATTTTGGTGCTTGGGCTGACCTTATTGCCTTGGGCTACCGCCGCGGCGCTTCGCAACGCATTCGAGTAGCACACCACTATGTGGACCTGGTTCCATCGGCTGGCTTCGCCGCCGACTTTTTACCGCCTCGCGGATCGCTTCGCGCCCTGGTTCGGCATTGCCGCAGCCGGGCTCTTGGCCTATGGCATCGTCGGTGGCTTGTTCTTTGCCCCGGCTGATTACCAGCAGAGCGACGCCTTCCGCATCATCTATATCCACGTTCCAGCTGCGGCGCTGTCGCTGTCGATTTATATGTTGATGGCAAGTGCCGCATTGGTTGCGGTGATCTGGCGTATCAAGCTGGCTGAATGTGTGCTGGTTTCTGCTGCGCCGATTGGTGCGAGTTTCACGGCGTTGGCGCTGGTCACCGGCATGCTCTGGGGCAAGCCGATGTGGGGTGCTTATTGGGTGTGGGACGCGCGCCTGACTTCCGAATTGATTCTGTTATTTCTCTACGCTGGCGTGATTGGGCTCAACCAAGCCATCGAAGATCCACGTGCTGCAGCGCGTGCCTGCGGCTTGCTCGCACTGATCGGCGTGATCAACGTGCCGATCGTTCATTACTCGGTGGAGTGGTGGAACAGCCTGCATCAGGGTTCAACCATTCTGAAGATGGGCAAGCCCGCGATGAATGCTGAGATGGCACGACCACTCTATGCCGCTTTGCTGGGTTCGTATTTCTTTATGGGCTATGTCTTGCTGCGTCGCACGCAGAACGAACTGCTGCTGCGTGAACGCAATACTGCGTGGGTTAAGGAACGTTTGGAGTCCAGCAATGTCTAGCGACTTCCTGAATATGAGTGGTTACGCGGTCTATGTCTGGGGCAGCTATGGTTTTGCAGCCGTAGTTTTTGCCTGGAATCTGATCGCACCGCGGCTACGCCGTCGCGAAATCCTGAAAGAACTGAGCACCACGGAATGACCAAGCGGCAAAAGCGTATGGCGGCAATTGCAGCACTGTTGGTGGGCCTGAGCCTCGCCGCGGCGCTGGGGTTTACCGCGTTCCGCAAGAACATGATGTATTTCTACACGCCGTCTGATTTGTTGGCGGGTACGACCAAAGTGGGCGCCAAGCTTCGTCTCGGTGGCTTGGTTGAGCGCGGAAGCGTTAAGCGCGGTGAAGGTTTGAGTGTGGATTTTATTTTGGCTGACTGTGAACACAGCCTGCCAGTGCATTACGAAGGCATCTTGCCGGATCTGTTCCGTGAGGGGCAGGGCATTGTCGCGACCGGCAGCATGCAAGCCAACGGCACGTTCACTGCCGATGAAGTGCTGGCCAAGCACGATGAAAATTACATGCCGCCACAAGTTGCCGATGCACTCAAAACACAAGACGGCAAACATGCTTGCGCGCCATTCAAATCAGTGAACAAAGTTGAGGCCGCAAAGTGATTTCTGAGCTGGGCCATTTCGCGCTGATTCTCGCGCTGGGTGCTGCACTGATTCAAATATTTGTTCCGGCCTACGGCGTGTGGAAGCGTGATCCGCGTGCGCTGGCTGTTGCCACTTCTGCTGCGCAAACGCAGGCGATGCTGGTTTTCTTCGCCTTTGGTTGCCTTACCTGGTCTTTTGTTTATTCAGATTTTTCGGTGGCTTACGTTGCTGCCAATTCAAATTTGGAACTGCCGATGGTGTATCGCGTCACCGCTGTTTGGGGCGCACATGAAGGTTCATTGCTGTTGTGGGTTGCGATTCTCGGTGGCTGGACGCTAGCCGTGTCGATCTTCAATCGCCGCCTGCCTGCAGATATCACTGCAACGACGTTGGCCGTGTTGGGCACGGTGAGTGTTGGTTTCTTGTTGTTCATGCTGCTGACATCGAATCCGTTTGATCGTTTATTTCCGGTTCCGCTCGACGGAAAAGATTTAAATCCCTTGTTGCAAGATCCCGGCATGGTGATCCACCCGCCGATGCTCTACATGGGTTACGTCGGATTTTCGGTGGCGTTTGCGTTTGCGATTGCGGCGTTGGTTTCGGGCCGTCTTGATTCTGCATGGGCGCGTTGGACGCGTCCGTGGACGACGACGGCATGGTTATTCATGACGCTCGGCATCACGCTGGGCTCATGGTGGGCGTATCACGTGCTTGGTTGGGGCGGCTGGTGGTTCTGGGATCCGGTTGAGAATGCGTCGTTCATGCCATGGTTAGTTGGCACCGCATTGATTCATTCGCTTGCGGTGACGGAGAAACGTGGCCTGCTCAAGTCATGGACCGTGCTGTTGGCGATTCTCGCGTTTGGACTCTCGCTACTCGGCACTTTCCTCGTGCGCTCCGGTGTCATTGTCTCAGTGCATGCTTTTGCCAGCGATCCTGCCCGCGGCGTATTTATTCTTGGATTCTTGACGATCATTCTTGGAGCTTCTTTCTTGCTCTACGCTTGGCGTGCACCCAAGCTCACGAGTGAAGGTGAGATGACCTTGTTCTCGCGTGAAGGCTTGCTGCTGATCAACAACGTGTTTCTCGTTGTGGCATCGGCTTCGGTATTGCTCGGCACTTTGTATCCCTTGCTCGTTGATGCACTCGAACTCGGAAAAATTTCTGTTGGTCCGCCGTACTTCAACGCCGTTTTCCTTCCACTGTTTGCGCCGCTGGTATTGATGGTGGGTGTGGCCGCAACGGTGCCGTGGAAGCGCGCCAAGTTGGGCGATATCGTGCGTCATCTACGTGTGCCACTGATCATTGCGATTGCTGCTGCGATTGTTGTGCCGCTCTACATCCATGGCCACGCGCCTGTGGCGGTAATTGCAGGCGGCTTCCTTGGCTTCTGGGCAATTGTTACTGCGGTGCAAGAAATCTGGCGCCGTATGCGGGCAAAGACCACATTGTCAGCCGGTCTGTTTGGTGTTCCGCGTGGTGTATGGGGTATGTCACTCGCGCATTTCGGTTTGGGTGTCTGGGCTTTGGGCGTGACGTTTGTCAGTTCTTACAGCGTCGAAAAAGATGTGCGTTTGTCGCCGGGCCAAAGCATTGATCTGTCGGGTTACGAATTCCGCTTTGATGGTGTCGAGCCACATGTGGGTCCCAACTACGATTCGGATTACGGCACGGTCACGATTGAACATCATGGCGAAGTTGTCGCGACCGTTCATCCAGAAAAACGTCTGTACCGCGCAACGCAGCAAATGATGACTGAAGCTGCGGTTGATCACACGCCGCTGCGCGACATCTACGTTGCACTCGGTGAGCCATTATCCGAAGACGCCTCGCACACGGGCGATTGGGCCCTGCGCTTGTACTACAAGCCAATGATGCGTCTGGTCTGGCTCGGCGGCGCATTTATGGTGCTGGGTGGAGTGCTCGCAGCAACAGATCGTCGTTATCGTTTGACCCGCGCTGCGGAAGCAAACGTCGCCACGAATAGCGCGGTGGTCTGATGCGTTACCTGATTCCGGTTCTGATTCTTGCAGGACTCGTGGTGTTGTTTGCTGCGGGTTTGAAGAACGATCCGCGCGAAGTGCCGAGTCCGCTGATTGGTAAACCGGCGCCTGCATTCAATTTGAAATTGCTGGGTGAGGAAGGCTCGTACTCAAATGCCGATCTCAAGGGCCGCCCAGTTCTCGTCAATTTTTTTGCCAGCTGGTGCGAAGGTTGTCAGGTTGAACATCCTGTTCTGCTGAAGCTCGCAAAAGAATCCAATGTTGAGATCATCGGCATGGACTACAAGGATGCACCAGAAGACGCGACGCAGTGGTTAGCGCGTCATGGCAGTCCTTATCGCAAAGTCATTCTTGATAACGAAGGCACAGCTGGTTTGGATTGGGGCGTTTATGGCGTGCCAGAAACATTTGTGCTGAATGCTGATGGTGTGATTGTGTACAAGCAGATCGGGCCAATGACTGAAGCCGCTTGGCGCGAAAAAATTGCACCGCTGATGGCAGGTGCTGCGAAATGAGAACGCTGCTGCTGCTTTTGGCACTGTTGCCCAGCTTGGCGGGCGCAACGATGGCGGCCGATGTTGCGGGCATGGATGCATCACAAGAAGCACGCTATCGCACACTGATTCACGAACTGCGTTGCCTCGTTTGTCAAAACCAAAACATTGCAGATTCTGATGCGCCACTCGCAACAGATTTGCGCAATCAAGTGCGCCGCCAAATTTTAGCGGGCGAGAATAATCAGCAAATCAAGGATTACCTCACGCAGCGCTACGGTGATTTTGTTCTGTACAACCCGCCGTTCAAGCTCATCACCTTGCTGTTGTGGCTTGGGCCCGCGGTGTTGGTGTTGCTGGCTTTAGTTATGGCGTATCTGTTTACGCGCCGCACGCGTAAGCCATCAACGGCCACTGCGCTTGATGAAGAGAAGCTGCGAAAGCTTCTGGATGAAAACAAATGATTTCGTATATTGCGATGGCAGTACTGGCATTGCTCGCCTTGGTAGTGTTGCTACGCCCTTGGTGGCGTCGTAGCGAAGCGCCGCAGCAGGAGCGCAAGCAAGCCAATCTCGTGGCCTATCGCACACGCTTGGCTGAAATTGAAAATGATCAGAGCAGTGGATTGGTTGACGCTGACGCTGCTGCGGCGCTCAAGCAAGAACTCGCTGCGCGTTTGCTGAATGATGTTGATGCGATGACGACTACGCCACAGATTGTGCAGCGTCGTCCGTTCTTGGCGGTGTTGATGGCGCTGAGTCTGTCGTTATTTGGAGCGATCTGGTATTTCAATGGCGATAGCTGGGAAACACAGCAGAACATAGACCAAGCGCTCGCACATCCTGAACAAGCGCAGCAGTTGACCGTGCAGGCGATGGTTCAGCGTCTAGAAAAGCGTTTGAAGAAAACGCCGGAAGATGCTGAGGGCTGGGCGCTGTTGGGGCGCTCTTATTTCATCACGCAGCGTTTCGTCGAAGCATCGCAGGCTTATGCCAAGGCCAACTTGCTGAATGGCAATCAGACTGCCGATTGGCTCGTCGGGCAGGGCGAATCGCTGGCAATGTCGCACGAGAGGCAAGTGGCTGGAGAGCCGGCCAAACTATTTGAGCAGGCATTGTTGCTGGAACCAGATCAAGGCAAAGCGCTTTGGTACGCGGGCCTCGCTGCTGCTCAGGCTGGCAATTACAAAGTTGCACTGACGCACTGGCTGAAATTGCGTGAACAGGATTTGCCGGATGAACTGCGTACGGCTCTGGATGCGCGACTGCAAGAACTCGCGCAGTTGGGCAATCTCACAATTCCTGCGCGTGCCGTGGCTAAGGCAGATGCGGCGAGCGCCGTCAGTCTGAAAATTAATGTCAGCGTTGCCCCCGCACTCGCCAGCAAGGTGCCGGCTGGTGCGAGCCTGTTGGTGTTTGCTAAAGCAGCTGGTGGGCCGCCTATGCCATTGGCTGTACAAAAGTTGGATGCTGGCCAGTTGCCGCTGACGGTGACGCTGGATGACAGCATGGCAATGATGCCGACGATGAAGTTGTCGCAATTCCCGCGTTGGATGCTGACTGCCCGAATTAGCCAAAGTGGCAATGCGCAGGCTCAACCGGGTGATTTGCAGGGCCAAATTGAACTAGGTCGCGATGAATCATCAAAGCCCGTGACTTTGCTTATTTCTGATGTCATCCAGTAGTGGCAGGATCAAGCTGCATTTATCCGTAGAATGTTATTATTTATAAAATAATAAGGTATAGATATCTATATAAGAACATAATTTTGGACGCTGCTCATCCATGTGCGGGTGGTGATTCGACGGTCTATGTCGGACACTACACGCGAAAATTCCGTAACTAGATGATGGACTTTCATTCATGACTTCAACTCTCGAACGCCCTCCTTCGGCGCTGTCGCTTTATCTCAAAGCTGCTGGTTCGGCTCGTCGTAAGCCGGGCAAGAACATTGAGATCCCGCTGCTGGAAACGCGCCTAGAGAATGTTCGCGCTAATGCCGAGCAGTTGGCGGCCTATAACAAGGTCTGCGGTTTCAAAGATGCCGAGACGCTGCCGATCACTTTTCCGCAGGTGATGGCGTTTTCGCTGCCGATGTATTTGATGGCGCAGCCAGAGTTTCCGCTGCCGATGCTGGGCATCGTCCATGTTCGCAATAGCATTCGTCAGACGCGCCCGCTGCGCGCAGATGAAACCTACAGCGTTGCCGCACGCATTACGGAATCACGTCGTGTTCGCGCCGGTTTGGAGTTCGACCTCGTCACCGAGTACTCGCTGGACGGCGAAATTCTTTACACCTCGTTGATGACCGCGATTTACCGCATCTCCGAAGGCAAGGGTGGCGGTGGTGCCAAGCCCAAAGCTCAAGCCCCGGTACAACAGCTCACCGAATACCGCAGTTTCGACGTGCCGGCTGATATGGGCCGTCGTTACGCCGCTGCCGGTAAGGACTACAACCCGATTCATCTGACCGCCTTCAGCGCCAAACTGTTTGGTTTCAAGCGCGCAATTGCCCATGGCATGTGGTCGCTGGCGCATTGCGCTGCATTGCTGCAAGAAGCGGGCGCACCAGAGCCTAAGGAATTGCTGGTTCAGTTCAAACAGCCGCTTTTCCTACCCGGTAAGGTGGCGATGAAATTCCAGAAGAACGGCGATGCTTATGACTTCGCGCTGATCGCGCGTAGTGCAGACAAGATGCATTTAAGCGGTTCGCTGAGCTAACAGCTGCGATAAACTAACGCTAATCAGGAGAACATAAGAATGCGTATTCGCAAGGCTGTATTTCCCGTCGCCGGCATGGGCACGCGCTTTTTACCCGCGAC
This sequence comes from Pseudomonadota bacterium, assembly GCA_040387055.1. Lineage (GTDB taxonomy): Bacteria > Pseudomonadota > Gammaproteobacteria > Nevskiales > Nevskiaceae > Stenotrophobium. The sequence goes on from JAZKEM010000094.1 coordinate 39,636, forward strand.
CAAGGCGAGCGCCAAGGAAATGCTCCCCGTTGTTGATAAGCCACTGATTCAGTATGCCGTGCAAGAAGCCGTTAGCGCGGGTGCACAGGAACTGATCTTTATCACCGGTCGCTCGAAGAATTCCATCATGGATCACTTCGATAAAGCTTACGAACTTGAAGCGGAACTTGCCGCCAAAGGCAAAGGCAAATTGCTGGAGCTGGTGCAAGAAGTTCTGCCCCCCGGCGTCACTTGTATCTTCATTCGTCAGGCTGAAGCCCTAGGCTTGGGTCATGCGGTGCTGTGCGCAGCGCCAGCAGTTGGCGACGAAGATTTCTGCGTGATTCTTGCTGACGATCTTATCGACGGAAAATTGCGCCCTTGCTTAGCGCAGATGCAGCGCGTGTATCAGGAATACGGCACCAGCGTGATCGCCACGCAGCGCGTGCCCAAGTCTGAGATCAGCGGTTACGGTGTGGTCGATATCAAGCCCGTTGGTGAAGGCATCGGCGAAATTCGTCGCATTGTTGAAAAGCCAAAAGCAGAAGATGCACCTAGCGATCTGGCCGTAGTGGGCCGCTACATCTTGACGCCGCGCATTTTCAAATTGTTGGAGCGTACGCCGCGTGGTGCAGGTGGCGAGATTCAATTGACCGACGCAATCAGCATGTTGCTGCAAGAGCAGACGGTGCTGTCATATCAATTTGAAGGCACGCGTTACGACTGCGGCAGCAAGTTGGGTTATCTCAAGGCCAATGTTGAATACGGTCTCAAGCATCCTGAGTTGGCGGATGATTTCCGTAAGTATCTGACCGCGCTTTCAGGCGATTTGTTGAAGTCGGATAGCGCAAAGAAATGAACGTTGTAGAGCCATTGATCACAGAAGCATAAAGAGACGGAGTCAGGCGGGGCGCCTTGCTCCACCTGATGTGCGATTAAGCAAGGACGGGTGGAAGGCAATATGAGCGGTAGCAAGTATCAAAGCTTTATTGAGTCATCGACGATCAACGGCGCCAATGCGCCTTATATCGAGGCTTACTACGAGCAGTTTCTCGAGAACCCGGAATCGGTTGATCCGACATGGCGTGCATATTTCCGCGGTGTGCAAGGCGCGGATGGTTATACGGATGTGCCGCATAGCCCAGTAATTGAACGCTTTGAAAAACTCGCGCGCGAACCGCGTCGTGTTGTCGCTGCAGAATCTGGCTTTGATGCGCAGGCTGCAGAAAAGCAGGCCGGTGTTCTTCGCCTGATCAACTATTACCGCGTGCGTGGTCACCAGGCTGCCAAGCTCGATCCGCTTGGTTTGGCGCCGCCGCAAAATGTGCCGGATCTTGATCCTGCATTCCATGGCCTCACCGCCTCAGATATCGATACCGTGTTCAACACCGGTACGCTTGCAGCGGCTGATCGCCTGCCGCTCAAAGACATCATCCGCATTCTGAAGTCTGTCTACACCGACACCATCGGTGCGGAGTACATGTACATCACGGAAACGGCGCAGAAGCGCTGGATCCAAAAGCGTCTCGAAACCGTTGCGTTCCAGCCAAAGATCGCCGCTGAGCGTAAGCGCGATGTGTTGAAGCAGCTCGTCGCTGCTGAAGGTATCGAGCGTTATTTGCATAACAAGTATGTAGGGCAGAAGCGCTTCTCACTCGAAGGCGGTGATGCACTGATCCCAGCCATGGATGAAGTGCTGCACGCTTGCGCTGAGCGCGATGTTGAAGAAGTTGTGATCGGCATGGCGCACCGCGGTCGCCTGAATGTGCTGATCAACGTTCTTGGCAAATCGCCAAAAGACTTGTTTGCAGAATTCGAAGGTAAATACTCTGCAGATTCACTGAGCCGTGCTGGCGACGTGAAATATCACATGGGCTTTTCGACCGACGTCGAAGTCGCTGGCAAACGTCTGCACTTGGTGCTCGCGTTCAATCCTTCACATCTTGAAATTGTGAATCCTGTTGTTGAAGGCAGCGTCAAGGCACGTCAAACGCGTCGTCTCGATGAAGCCGGTCAGCGCGTAGTGCCTGTGTTGATTCACGGTGACGCTGCGTTTGCAGGTCAGGGTGTTGTGATGGAAACGTTGCAGCTCTCGCAGTCGAAAGGCTATGCGACGGGCGGTACGGTTCACATCATCGTCAACAATCAGATTGGTTTCACCACGCCGAATCCAATCGAAGCAACGCCGAATCACGAAGTGCGTACGTCACGTTACTGCACCGACTTGGCCAAGATGCTCGAAGCCCCGGTATTCCACGTTAACGGAGATGATCCGGAAGCCGTGGTGTTCGTCACGCGTCTGGCAATGGATTTCCGCAACGAATTCCACAAAGACGTCATCATCGACATCTGCTGCTATCGTCGCTGGGGTCATAACGAAGCTGACGAGCCTTCAGTGACTTCGCCTGTTATGTACGAAGTGGTGAAGAAGCAACCGACCACCATGCAGCTCTACGCTGCGCGCCTGGAACAGGAAGGTACGGTTAGCAAGACTGATGCAGAAGGGCTGGTGCGCGAGTATCGCGATGGTCTTGATCGTGGCGAAAACACCGCCCGCAATACTTTGGGCTTGGTGGGCAATAAGTACACCGTCAATTGGGGCAACTACCTCAAGGGCGAATGGGATACGCCGACCGATACCTCCGTTAGCCGCGATATGTTGAGTACGCTCAACACCAAGCTGCAGACTTTGCCGGATGGCTTCACGCTGCATCCGCGCGTACAAAAAATTTACGAAGATCGCGCCAAGATGGCGGCAGGTGATTTGCCGATGGATTGGGGCTTCGCTGAGACGATGGCTTACGCCACGCTAGCCAACGAAGGCTTCAACATTCGTTTGTCAGGGCAAGACGTTCGTCGCGGTACGTTCTTCCATCGTCACGCCACTGTGCATGATTACAAGAACGGCGCGCGCTATACGCCGCTGCGTCATCTGTCGACGGAGAAGTATCGTTTCGTCGTGCATGACACCTTGCTGTCAGAAGTCGGCGTACTCGGTTTTGAATACGGCTACAGCACCACCGACCCAGATTCATTGGTGATTTGGGAAGCGCAGTTCGGCGACTTTGCCAACGGCGCGCAGGTTCTGTTCGACCAATTTATTTCTAGCGGCTTTGCCAAGTGGGGCCGCCTCTGCGGGCTCGTGGTGTTCTTGCCACATGGTTTTGAAGGGCAGGGACCTGAGCACTCTTCAGCGCGTCTCGAACGCTATCTGCAACTGTGTGCTGAAAACAACCAGCAGGTTTGTGTGCCGTCAACGCCGGCGCAGATGTTCCACATGCTGCGTCGTCAGATGAAGCGCAGCGCACGTCTGCCATTGATTGTGATGACGCCGAAGTCGCTATTGCGTCATCCGCTGTCCGTGTCATCACTGGAGGATTTGACCAAGGGTCAGTTCCAGACGGTGATTCAGGAAGTTGAAAAACTCGACGCCAAAAAAGTTACGCGCATCGTGTTCTGCTCCGGCAAGGTCTACTTTGATCTGGCGCAGGCACGTGAAAAGCAGAAGCTCAATAACGTCGCACTCGTGCGTATTGAACAGCTGTACCCATTCCCGCGTGATGGCTATGAGCAAGCGCTCAAGCAGTTCCCTAACGCCAAGGAAGTTCTGTGGTGTCAGGAAGAGCCAGAGAATCAGGGCGCGTGGTATCAGGTTAAACACCGCCTGGCGGTATATCTGCAGCCTCAGCAAAAGTTGATGTACTCCACGCGTAAGGGTGCCGCAACAACAGCCGTGGGTTATCTCAAGGTTCACCAAAAGCAGCAGGAAGAAGTGGTTAACGAAGCACTTACCGGCGGTAAGCTGGTTTGATTCTTGCTGCAAACGAATTCGCAAAAGTTAAAGAAGACAGACAAAAAGGAAAGCGAGCATGAGCATAGAAATTAAAGTACCGAATCTGCCGGAGTCAGTGTCCTCGGCTATCGTTGCAACTTGGCACCTGAAAGCCGGTGATGCGGTGAAGCGTGAGCAGAACATGCTCGACCTCGAAACCGATAAGGTCATGCTCGAAGTGCCTTCGACTGTTGACGGCATTCTCAAAGAAATTCGCGTACAGGCTGGCGCAACGGTTCAGGCCGGTGATGTGATCGGTATCGTTGAAGAAGGCGTTGCCGCTGCTGCCGCGCCTGCGCCTGCACCTGCACAAGCTGCTGCTGCCGCGGCTGTGCCTACTGCAAGCGCTGCAGGCGCAATGAGCAGCGACGACGGTCAGAGCCCTGCAGTACGTAAATTGCTGTCAGAGCTGGGTCTGTCTGCTTCGCAGATTGCTGGCACCGGTAAAGGTGGGCGCCTCACGATTGAAGACGTGAAAGCGCATGCTGCTAAACCAGCACCTGCCGCAGCCGCTAAGCCTGCTGCCGCTCCTGCTGCGCCAGCTGCACCTCGTGCCTTGGGTGCTCGCGAAGAACAGCGCGTGCCGATGACGCGTATCCGTGCACGTATCGCTGAACGCTTGATTGAAGCGCAGTCGACCGCTGCCATGCTCACCACTTTTAATGAAGTTGATCTCAAAGCGATCAATGACATTCGTGCCAAGTACAAAGATCAATTTGAAAAGGCTCACGGCGTGAAACTTGGTTTCATGTCGTTCTTCGTGCGCGCTGTTATCGAAGCACTGAAGAAGTATCCGGCTGTAAATGCCTCGATCGATGGCAACGACATTATTTATCACGGTTACTACGACATCGGCATCGCTGTGTCGTCGCCGCGTGGTTTGGTTGTTCCAATTCTGCGTGATGTTGATCAGATGTCTTTTGCTGATATCGAAAAAGCCATCGCGGCTTACGGTGCAAAAGCCAAAGACAACAAGCTGACGATGGAAGATCTCAGCGGTGGTACGTTCTCGGTCACCAACGGTGGCATCTTCGGCTCGATGATGTCGACGCCGATCCTGAACCCCCCACAGAGCGCGATTCTCGGCATGCACGGCATCACTGAACGGCCAGTTGTGGTGAACGGTGAGATCGTGATTCGCCCGATGATGTATCTGGCGATGACCTACGATCACCGCATCATTGATGGTCGCGAGGCCGTGTTGAGCTTGCGTACGATCAAAGAGTGCTTGGAAGACCCAGCTAAGTTGCTGCTGCAGCTCTAAGGTCATGTGATTTTAAAACGCCCCGGATTCCGGGGCGTTTTGTTTGGTGCCGAGAAATCTTGCCCTGCTGTCGATACGGCGCTTGCGCACTCTTTGGGTCTAGGCATACTGCTCTGCATGGCCGCGATCCCTCTACACAATCAGCCGATTCCATTTATTACTTTGCCGAATTGGGTGAAGGCGGCGGCGCATTGTGGATTTAATATCCAACCAATTTTCCGTGATCTCGGAATTCAGACAGATCTGATTCATCTCGAGAGCGCCACCATCGAACCTGCTTTGTTGTTGAAGGTGATGGAGGCCTGTATCGCACGTTCACCTAAGCATCATTTTCCTTTTGTATTGGGTGAAACTTTTGCGTTTGAATATCTGCCAGACATTGAAACTTTCCTAACGACGAGCCCAACATTGCGTGAGGCTGCGCGTGTTTTCGACTGGGTTCGTGAATTGATCAATCCGATGATCAATGTGCAGCTGATTGAAGATGGAGAGTTGGCAGCGTTGACTTTGATTGATGCTGGCGATGGCCGCGAAATCGGGCCGCCTTATTTTCGCGAAACCATTTTTGCGTCCGTACTCAAATTTGGTCGCATGCTATTAGGTGAGCCAGTACCGTTCTATCGTTTGCAGATGCGCCATGCGCCGCCCAGCTACGCCGCCGCTTACGATGAGTTCTTTCGCGTGCCAGTGCTGTTCAATCAACCGCGCTATGCCTTGGAAATTAAGCGCGAGTTGTTGGACCGTCCTTTGGACAGCGCGTTTCCTGCATTGCATCAGCAAGCCGAATA
>JAZKEM010000095.1:0-15164 GCA_040387055.1 Pseudomonadota bacterium
TCCTGTCTGTGCCTTAAGTACATCGGCATGGGGTGGGAATACTTGAGTGGGTTTGTTCAAAAAGCGCGGAAAACTGCTAGGCGCTATTTGAATTTGAGTTAATTAGTTGGGGCTGCTTTGTGCCAGAAGCGGACGTCGGCATCTAACCACCGTGCATGTAAACGGCTTGAACTGCGATTACAGCGGCGAAGATAAAAGCCAGATACCCAACGGTCGTGTAAAGCGCGATTGACCACCAGAATGCCAGCGGCTGATGGCTGCGCTCAAAGTTATTGGGCCATTGAAAAAAGAATTTCCCAATGCCGCTAGTTCGCGCCTTCTGAACATCCTTGAGTAAGCGAACGCCCAGCATTATCAAAATCAGCGACACAGGTAGTGCCAAGAATGGACTCATGCTCCGTACCCTTTAATAACTGATCTTATTCTAGACACTTTGAGCCACCGGCAATGTCTGCTATGGGCTGGGTCGTGCCATGAACTGACTCACCTTTGTATGGGCCAACGTCCGGTCAGGATTGCCCACCAACCGTACAAAATGCAGACGAAAACGCCTGTGACGCCGACGACGGTTATAACAAACGCTGCGATTGAGACTAGTCGCACCTCAAGGGCTGCGCCAATGAAGCCTGTAGCAACCCCGATAGCCGCGATGCAAAAGCAAGCAAATGTCGGGAAGAGCCGCCGATTGTGGACGTTTGGAAGGAACTTACTCATGCCTTATAGCCAATGCCAATTCGTCTCAGCACGCGACTGATGAAAAACTCACCTAAGAAATAAAGCGGCGGACCGAACGAGAGGAGCAAGAGCCACTGAAGTGGACTTTCGGGCCCATTCGGCCAAACTGCGACAACACTGGCGGCAGCGCCAATAAGCCAAAGAAAAGAGAGCCCGAGAAGAACTTTCTTCCAACGACCTAATGGTTGCTGTGTCATCACTGTCTCGCCAGCGCCGGAGTGAATATCTCGAAGTGTTACGGAGGCCCCGAAGGTCTTGCAAATGCCCGCTTTGGGCTGGTCCGTGCCAAAAGCAGACGATCGATCTTAGCTAAGCCCGAGGTCCTTTATGAAGTGCGCATTGAGAGTTACTCGTTCTGTCTTTACGCCCAGTTGTTCACTAGTAATTTTCTGAATCGTTTTGAAGACAGTATCAGAGCAAGGCTCACGACCCAGGCGCTGAAGCTCTGACACGACGTACGACTGTAGTTGTCCCACCGTGTATATCTTTTCAGCAACTGGGTCTGGAATTTGGATGTCAAACGCATCTTCCACCGAGAGCACTAACTCGACTGAATCTAGTCCCATATGTTCTCCAAGTTAAAGCGATTTAACGACTGCGCCGTGCCAGAAGCAGACGTTTATGTGTGAGAACCGAGGAACCAAGCCGTCGCCACGATGAATTTTTCTGCATCTGCCGGTGAAGCGAACGGACCGACAAATCTTCCGGAATGCCTATTCTTGAATGTAGTTCCTTCAACCCATTCCCGCTCATCAAGGTACGTTTCACCGTTGCGAAACTCCAGCACGTCGGCTACTCGTTTCCCGTCTTCGCTGTAGAGCTTGAACGCGCTTCGGTATTCTTGGCCTTGAATTGGGGATTTGCTCATGACGGGCGTAGCTTAAATCACATTTCATAGACAGTCCGCTTTGGACTGGTTCGTTCAAAAAAGCAGAAGTTCGTACACGTCTGCCTTTATTGTGACTGGGGGCAAAAACTACGCCGTACGGTTCAGGTGTGCCGACTCTGGCTGGCCACGAACCATTGTCCAATATTCGACTCGCGCATCTTCGTCGATATCGATCCGCCTTCCGTAGAGGTGGTCGCCCCCTTTCTTTTTGGGGCCAGAAATCCAGCAATGTGCGCCAGTTTCGTGTTCGATGCAGTTGTACTTAAATCCAGATTTCGTTTTATTAAATCTTTTGCCAGCGTAAACGTAAGATCGACCAGATCGGGATATCTCAACCCAACCAATGCGGCCATCACCACTTACCCCGCCGCCATCTTTAATCTCAACGTACATGATGCGGCGCATGGCTTTTGCCCTATCTTTGGCATCCTGAATGATCTTAATTTTTACAGGCGTTTTTAAGTTACCGCAAATGTCCGCTCTGGGCTGAGATATGCCAAAAGCAGGCGTTCATCTACTTTTCTGTCGGTGAGTCGCTAGGTCCACGATTCGCCCGAAGCTTCCGCCAGAGATATAAAACCAACGCGGCACATATGGAAGCGCCAATCAGTCCAATCGAAACGCTCATTAGAAACCAACCAACAATGAATGATGTGTTCCAGTTCTCCGGAATATCTGGGTTATAGGCCTTGACCATACCGAAAAGACCGAATGCAACGGCACCTAGCAATGCGGCCAAATATACGGCGCTATCAGGCAAGGACTTGGTAAGTGCTTTGTACGCAAGCCGGACAAATAAAAACAATCCCGGCAGTACGATAAGTAAAAGTATTTCAGTGCCCACGTTTGCGCCCCGTTGGATGAAAGCGCTTAGAGTTGTGCAGGCAAGATATCACTGTCGAAAATATCCGCTATGGGCTTATATGTGCTGCGGATTCAACGGGTATACGCTTTCTGCAGTAAGCGTATCTGCTCGATCAAGTCGGTCGGGGCGCTATCAAGGATGTTCATTGGAACCATGATTTGAAAGCGCGAAAAGTACATATTCAGGCGTAAAAAAGATCCCAAGTATTTTTCGGGGGCTCTGACTCGAAAGCCAAGTTTGGGTCCAGTGCGGCCACCCACCACTTTACCAATGTCCTCAAGGTCAGACCAAGGAATGTTTGTGACTCTGTGTTGGTTCCAGCTTATATGCACGCCTATTCGATCTACTACGAGTGGTGGCGGAAGTTTCGCGATATGGGCCCTGTATCGAGGAGCTGCAGTTATGAAAACCGCGAGTACTAACACTGCAACGAGAATGCCGGACCAAAGTGCATAAGAGAACGCTAAGAAAGCTGCCGCGATCCCAAGAACAGCGAAGGCGAGAATCGGCTCTGATGCCGCTCGTTTAATTTCAATGTCAGGTGACATACATTTTCTGTGTTCAATAGCCTCAGACTGAATGAGTCAGAGTCTTACAGATCCCGTTGAATCTCGGCAAACGTCCGCTTTGGGCTGATGCTAGCCATTCAAACCTCGAAAAAACTCGACGCCGCGAACCAATACGGTAAGAACCCAAAGAGCAATGCCGAAGATGAGAATCCAACGCGGCCAACCGGGATACGTTTTGATGTAGTAGTTAAGTTGCTCAACAAAACTTAAAGGCTTTTCCCAAGCCTTTTTCTGAGGAGGGGGATACTTCTTGTCGAGCCAAGGCAATAAAACACCTAGGCTGCCAATGACGCATACGATCAGGCACAAGGCAATGCTTCCAACTGCCAACTTGCCGTCGCCAATGATGCCGGCTAAGACAGCCACTGCAAGGAACAGCCCAGCTACTAGTGCAACGAGTGTCTTGGTAAAAATGCTCATAGCGAAAATAAGGGGACGGAGCAGTTAATCGAGCCCAGCCAGAATCTGGCTCATCCGCTTGCCTGTCGCGGATTTTCTCAGAGCAACAATGATTGCCTTACTCAGTGCGTCCTCTGAGAACTTGGGATGCGCCAAGTCGGTCGCACATGCCAGTGGGCCGACAAATGTTTTCCAGTCGTCCCCTACCCACCAATCGCAATTGGACGGCGGGACGGTCTCATCGATCTCCTTCGAAACGAAGCGCTGAGTTTTTGAATCAAATGACACGTCTTCATTGATGCCAGTGACGATGAAACGCACTACGGCATCCGCATAGACTGTGCAGAACGACTCGTGGATATCTTTTTCGATTTTCATGCCGGCATCTTCTCAGGTTTTTCTCTGAAAGTGCACCTGTACCAGCCTCATAAAAGGGAAGCAGCGATAGGGTATGAATGATTATTCCGCGACCTTATCTTGGGCGCTGTATCTCGGAAGGCGGGATGCTCCCGCCCTACGAAACATCAATCGTCTATCAATAAATAGTATTTGATAAGTAAGGCGACACAGCACTGTCCACCATCATCCCGAGCGAGATGACCGCGAAGCAGCGGACAACGGGCGCAATGCGGCCCGTAAAAGTTAATTACTTTTGGTGGTCCAACCGGGCAGATTGTCGAGCTGCTGGGTCAGATAGTCCTGCGTTGATTTGAGGGTTGCGACCAGGGTGTCGAGCGCGCTGTACTGTGCGAGCAGGCGTGTTTCTTCTGCGCTCATTCGAGTGTCTAGCGCTGTCTTCTGCTTGGCGATGTCTTTGAGATCGGTCTGCAAGCCTTGCATCTTGCTGTCGATAGAACCGCCTACCGTCAGTGTGCTGGTGAGCAGTGAGCTGAGTTGTACGCCGAAACCGCCACTGCCTGAAAACATTTTTTGAACGGAGCCGATGTCTGTCGACAAGGCGCTGTTCAATGCCGTTGTGTCCAACGTCAGCGTGCCGTCTTTTGATGAACTGATGCCGATCTGTGACAGCAGCTGAAATGCACTGCCTGTTTCACTGGCCGCGCCGCCGACGATGGAACGCAATTGCGTCATCAAATGTTGCGCGGTGGAATCTCCTAGCAGCGCGCCACTGCTCTGACCTGTCGGATCAAATTTTGTGAGGCCTGCAATGGTTGATAAAGCGCTGTTGTACGCCGTTACAAAATCTTGCACCGCACCGGCCGCAGCCGAGGTGTTCGGCGCGATGGTGAGTGTGTTGGTTGCGCCGGGATTGGCCTTAACCAAATTGCTGGTGACATCGTAGCCATCAATCTTCAACTGTGCGTTCGCTGCGGTTTGCAGGACGCTGGTGCTGATGAATGATCCGCCACCAACTGTTGCTGCTGAACTGAGTGTCACCGCATTGTCAGTACCGGTCTTCTGCGATTGCAGAACCAGACGCGAACCGGTGTTGTCGGTGACGATTGAAGCCGTCACGCCTTTGTTATCTGCCGAGCCATTGATGGCGCTGACGAGATCAGAAAGCTTGTTGGCACTCGCCGTGAGATTGACGGTGAATGATGAAGCGCCAACACCGATGGTTACGCTGCCCGCGCCTACTTCAGTTGCTGCCGTGGCATAGCTGCTGCTGGCGATCTTGCTGGCCGTAGCTAGGGAAACCACTTCCACATTGTAAGTAGCGCTGCTGCCACCGCTGGTGCTGGCTGTGAAGGTGCTGCTGTCGCTGGACTGCGCGGTGCTCTTACCTAACGTGCCGGTGCTGCCCATGGCTTTTGTTGCTGTTTGAAGCGCAGACAGTGCGGACTTCAAACTGCCGAGTGCGGAGATGGTGGTGTTGTCTTTTTCTGTTGCAGCGGCCAAACGTTTATCAGGTGCTGCACGCGAGGCTGCGACCAACTGTGAAACGATGTTGCTGACATCCAGTCCGGAGCCGATACCTGGCGAACTGACGCTAGACGTAACAGTAGTCATAGACTTTGCTCCAGAAGATGACCGTGGCTCATGCCTTGGCCTTTACTAAACCGCTGTTCGTCTCTGCGAGATAGCGCGCAATACGCAGCGCCACCTCACTGGGAATTTGTTGCAGGACTGTACCGTCCTGCGAATCAACTACTGACACCACCACTTCATTGAGCGTTTGATCGACGCTGAATTTCAGGTCAGTGCGTTTTTCTGCAAAGTGTTTATTGAGTCTGTCGACTGCATCCGTCAGCGCTTCGAGTTCGACGGGCTGGTGTGCCGCGTCATCCTTGGTCACCGTCGGCGCCACAAATACAGAAGCGCGCAAGCTATCGCCGCGCGCTGGTGTGGCTGCCGAAACCGCAGTGATCCGCGGTAGTTCTTGGATTAAATCGCTCATGGCTGCTTCGCTTTAAATCCGATTCAACTCCTCAGCGCAAAAAATCCGGAGGAGGAGCAATGCTCCTCCTCCGGCGTATCGGCTCTTAGCCTTGGAGCAACTTCAGTACACCCTGTGGTGCTGAGTTGGCCTGGGCCACCATCGCCGTACCAGCCTGCTGCAAGATCTGTGCGCGAGTCATGTTCGCGGTTTCTTGAGCAAAGTCGGCATCGGTGATGCGGCTGCGGGCTGCAGAGAGGTTCGTCGAGGTGGTCTGCAAGTTGCTGACGACCGAAGCGAAGCGGCTCTGATAAGCACCGAGGTTACCGCGAGCGGTGTTGACGTCGTTCAATGCTGCGTCCATCTGCGTCATTGCGAGTGTGGCGCCAGCTGAGGTCGACAGATCCATCGTTGCATAACCGGTCTGCGTTGCAGCAGCGGTGACTGCAGCGGTGAGGCCGGTCGTTGCGGTGGTGCCGGTGCCCGACATTGCAACAGTGATGCCCGAGTTGCCTGAAGAGTTCAGCGTTACCGTTGTGCCGGTATCGTTGGTGGCGTAAACGCCGGTCTGGTCAGCAACCGAGTTGATGGCGTCGCGGATCTGCGAAGCGCGCTGCGTTGCGCTGCTCGCTGTACCGATCGCACCAACACTGACGCCGTTGATGGTGAGGTCGCCTGCAGTGACTGCAGTCAAGGTGGTGGCGGCAGCGCCGGTCACGCTAGCGCTGGTGTAAGTACCCAGAGCACTGGCGTTGGCGTTCACGATAGAACCCACCGTGATCACCTGACCGGCGTTGGCGCCGATCTGGAAGCTCTGGTTGGAGAACGAACCATCCAGAAGGTTTACACCGTTGTACTGCTGTTGCTGAGCAACACGATTGTTTTCAGCCATCAGCTGTTGGGCTTCAGCGTTGAGCGATGCGCGGTCAATGCTGCTGTTGGAACCGTTAGCCGACTGCACAGCCAGTTCGCGGATACGCTGCAAGTTGGTGGTGACCTGTTGCAGTGCGCCTTCAGCAGTCTGCGTCAGTGAGATGCCGTCGTTGGCATTGCGAGCAGCCTGGTCGAGGCCGTTGATCTGTGCAGTCATACGCTGCGAAATGCCGAGGCCTGCGGCGTCGTCTTTGGCGCTGTTGATGCGCATGCCTGAAGACAGGCGTGACATCGAGGTCTGTAGCGAGCTCTGCGAGTTGGACAGGTTCTGCTGTGCAACTAGCGACATGACGTTGGTGTTAATTACGCTTGACATGGATTCTTCTCCGAAAGTATTGAGGACTTCCCGGCAGGCTCAGGCCTAGCCCTGGATTGCAGCAGCTTGGTCTCATTTCTGGGATTGCCTGCCGTTGCTGAGTCTATTAACGGGCTCGATTCCGGATTCTTGATGCGTTCAGCGGCTTAATGGATGAACGGAGATTGGTGACAGATAAGCGGTCTGATTAGTTATTTTAATAAAGCAAACGTCAGATATGACTCGGGCCGGCGAACCGGCCCGATGCGAAAGTGCCTTCGCACTCTTCACCGCAAATATTGAAACAGAGAAAGTGATTGCACCTTGGTATACGCAAGCTGCAAGGCTTGCAGCGATACCGTCGTCAGATTGAGCTCTGTGCTGGCTTGAGCAAGATCAAGATCACGCACATCCGACAACAGGCTCTTCATCGCTACAGATTGATCCTGAAGGCGACTGCTGGCATCGTCGAGTGCCGCCATGCGCGCGCCAACATCGGAGCGCGTGTTGGTCACGGTATCAAAGCTGCGAGAAATCTCTGACTGTAGGTTCTGCATCTGCGTCTGCCACTGCGCACGCTGAGCGCTGCTACTCGGTGGATTCTGCGTCAGCGAGATCAGATCACGCAGGCTGGCGAAAACATCTTTGGATGCGCTGGGAGAAACCGTGAAGCTGTCGCCAGCTGCAGGTGTCCCGGAGAATGTCAGTTGCACTCCGCGAAACGATACTGTGCCGCCATTAGTGTAAGCACCGCTGGCAATCACGTTGTTGGAACTGTCTGTGACCGAATAGTTGCTGCCGGTGAAAGCGACGCTATACGTGCCGCCATCCCAGAGACTGGCATCTGCGACCTGACTATTCGTGAGCTGCGCTGCGCCAGTATTGGTGCTACTCACAGCAGTGGCAAAAGTGCCATTGCCGCTTGAGTTGTTCATGAAGACACCGGCGCCGTTGTCACCATCCGCAATCGTTCTCTGCGGACCAATCTGCAACAGACGAGATGAGGTGTCGCCGTTGTACGTGACGCTGTTACCGGTTTGCGTGAACGGTGCGCTGATGCTGCTACTACCTGCGAAGAGGTAATGCCCCTCGCCGTCTTGCGCATTGGCATCACTGAGAAGCTGGTTGTAGTACTGCTGCAACTGCGCAGTAATCGCCTGCAATGACTGCGGACTCTGCGAGCCATTCGTGGCTTGAATCGCGAGCGTGCTAACGCTCTGCAGAATATTGCCGCTATCGGCCAAGGCGTTCTCTTCAAGGCCGAGACGTTGCTGCGCTGTATTGATATTGCTGCTGTAGGTGCTGATGCCCGCGAGCACCTGATCCAGTGACATGCCTCTGGCCCAACCAGCCGGATCATCCGCCGCCGTCTGCATGCGCTGCTGGCTGCTGATCTGGCTCTGGATCTTGGCCAGGTTGTTCTGCTGCGCATTCATGCTGCGCACAGATTGTTCAATCATCGCACTCGTTGAGATTCTCACGGATTAACCTCCACGCGTTGCACTGAGCAGGGTCTGGAACATATCTCGCGCCATCGAGATCACTTGCGCCGCAGCCTGATAGGCCTGCTGATAACGCAGCAGGTCGGCTGCTTCTTCATCAAGGTTGACGCCCGCGACAGAATCCAGATCACTCTTGGTCTGTTGTTGAATCGCCTGCGCTGCGTCGCGTCGCGTTGAAATCTGCTGCGATAAATTGCCGGTCTGAGACACCAGCGCGATATTCGCTGCGGTGATCGAAACCGTACCACCGCTGAGCACGCCGTTGGCGCCAATACCAGACAGAAGATTCGCATTGCCGTTGTTACCACTGCCCGAGGTGCCGAGTGCAGAAGCGGATGCCGCTGCAATCTTTGCAGGATCCGTAATCGCCACCTGCATTTGACCCGCCGCATGATTCAGTGGTTGCACCAGGAAGCTGTCGCCGCTAGCCGCACTGCCACTGACTTGAAAGCTCATACCTGCTGCAACGAATGGATTTGATGCTGTGCCTGCACCGGTCATAGTGACTGCAGCGCCAGTGCTGGCATCACTCAGATTCCAGTTGCTGCCGTCATAGCGAAGCACATAATTGTTATTGCCGATCTGCCCCACATCGGTGAGGCCAACTGAAACTGCGGAACTTCCCGCATTGGTATTCGCCGCAGAAGCCGAGCCGCTGATCGTTGCAAAGAAGTTGCCACCGATCTGGCCATTCTGATCGACACCCTGCGTGTGCTGCGCATTCAAAGCCTGCGTCAGACCTGCGGCAATCGCGCCGAGTTTGTTCTGCGTGGGCACAATCAATTGGCTGCGAACATCCATCAAGCCGCCGATAACACCGCCACTCACCTGACTATTGATATTGACGGCAGGATTGCCAATCGAAATTTCCAGATCGCCATTGCCATAGGTGTTGGGCACCAGCTTTAGCGACTGCGATGTGCCGCCCAGCACCAGCGCCTGACCACCGGCGGTGAAGACGTTCATCGAACCGTCAGTCTGCGGAACGGTTGAGATGCCGAGGTTCTGCGAAATCTGCGTGATCAAACGATCGCGCTGATCCAGCAGGTCATTGGCGGATTGGCCGCTGCCCTGCGCGAGCGCAATGCTGTTATTCAGCTGCGCGATAGATTGTGCAGCCTGATTGATCTGACTGACGGACTGCGTGAGCTGTGAATTGATTTCCGCATTCATACCATCCAACTGACCCTGCAAATCACTGAACTGGCTGCTGAGATTGCTCGCAGCGCTAAGCAGCGTCTGACGAGCACTGGTGGATTGCGGATCAGACGCCACACCACTCATCGCGGTAAAGAATTTTTGTAGCGGCGCCGAAAGGCCTGACGATTTTCCAGACAGCAAACCATCCACACGTGAAGCCATCGTCGAAAAAGTATCGAGACGTGAAAACGAGGACTGATCAGACAGTGAACGCGAAACCACTAGGCCATCGGTGAAGCGCCTGATGCCGCTGACCTCAACGCCGCCTACAACATTGGACTGCAAAGTCGCCTGCTGGCGGCTGTAGCCCACCGTGTTGGCATTGGCGATGTTGTTGCTAACGGTGTTCAGTGCCTGGCTATACGCCTGTAGGGCTGAGACTCCGCTGCTGATCATGTCGGTCATAACAAACTCCGGGTCAAGCCGTCAGCGTCTTTGGACTTGCGTCGAGCGCTGCCGTCATTAGCGGACCGGAAGAAATTCTTCCAATCTTCTGTGCATATGCGGGATCGGTGGCATATCCAGCGCGTTGCAGGCCTTCTGCATAGCGGTGTCCGTCACCACCATGCTGCAAGGCATCGGCATAACGTGGATTGCTCTTGATGAAATTGACGTAGTCCTTGAACGCTTCAGCCGGTGAGTTGTAGCTGCGGAACGCTGCAACTTCTGCATGCGAGACGCCGCCACTGTATTCATGGGTTTTCGTATTCACGCTGGCGCCATCCCATTTGCCGTGGGCCTTGATACCGAAGTAGTTGTAGCTTGGCGTGCCGTCTGCGTTCTTGATCTGATGCTTGCCCCAACCCGTTTCGAGTGCGGCTTGTGCCACCAGAGTCTTGGCTGAGATACCCAGCTCACGGGCGGCAGCTTCTGCTTGCGGCAGCAGACTTTTGATGAAGTCCATCGGCTTGCTCAGCAAGCTGGATGCCTGTGCTGCATTCGTATGTTTTGTTTCTGTCGCTGCTGGAGCGCCTGAAACTACAGGCATCTTCAATGCTGGAGCTGCCGTTGAATTCTGGGGCGCCATCTTGGATTGCTGTAGCTGCCGCACGAGCAGATCCGCAATGCCAAGTCCGCGACCTTGCGACATCGTCTGCGCAAGCTGGTTATTGAACATGTCCTGATAGAACTCGCCTTGATCACCGCCCATCATGTCGTTGCCAATCTTGGCTTCATTAGCGCTCTTGAGCAGCTGCTTGATGAACATGGCTTCGAATTGCTTGGCAGCGGACTTCAACGCTTCCGGATCCTGAGCACGTGCAGATGCGCGCATTTTCGTGAACTGCGAAATATCGTTGACGTTAGGTGCGTTGAGAGCCATGGCGGATCCCTGCTTTAAATCACGATCAGCTCGGCGCGTAGGGCACCGGCTTCTTTGAGCGCTTCTAGAATTGCGACGATATCGCCGGGCGCAGCACCCACCTGATTCACTGCACGCACGATGTCATCAAGACTTGCTTCAGGCGCAAACAGGAACATGCGCGAATCGGCCTGCTTCACATCAATACTGCTTTGATCGGTAACAACTGTCTGGCCATCACTGAACGGCGCAGGCTGACTGACCTTGGGTCTTTCAGTAATCGTGACCGACAATGAACCGTGCGACACCGCTGCAGGCATCACGCGGACGTGGCTGCCGATGACAATTGTGCCGGTACGTGAATTGATAACGACACGAGCAGGCGCATCACCGGGTTCGATATCCAGCGATTCAAGCACCGCAAGAAAACTCACACGCTGCGTGGTATCGGCCGGCGCTTTTACCGCAACCGTTACTGCATCAATCGCGCGAGCAGCACCATTGCCCATCGCCGCATCAATGCCTTTGACCATGCGCGATGCCGTGGTGAAATCAGCTGCGCGCAAATTGAGAATGACTTCCGATGTGCTCGAAATATCGCTAATGACGGCGCGTTCAACGGATGCGCCGCCCGGTATACGCCCAGCGCTAGGGATGTTGACGCTGATACGCGAACCATCCGCTCCGGAAACACCTAGGCCGCCTACTACAAGATTGCCTTGAGCAATCGCGTAGACCTGTCCGTCTGCACCTCTGAGTGGCGCCATCAACAAACTACCGCCGCGCAAAGAACCAGCGTTGCCGATGGAGGACACCGTGATATCAATTTTCTGGCCGGGTTTGGCAAAGGCCGGAAGTTCAGCGTTGATTGCGACTGCCGCTACGTTCTTGAGCTGCGGATTAACACCAGCAGGCACCACAACACCCAACTGCTGCAACATGCTCTTAAGACTCTGAATCGTGAACGGTGCCTGGCTGGTTTGATCGCCCGTGCCATTAAGACCAACAACGAGGCCATAACCAACCAGTGGATTGCTACGCACGCCAGCAACATCGGCGAGATCCTTGATCCGCTCTGCATGCGCAACGCTAGGGCGTGCCATGAACACCATCAGCACTAAAAGATTGAGCGCGATCCATAAAGCCGCACGCGTCAATCGATTAAAGAGATTGTTCTTTTTGTTTTCTACTGGAGCCTGCAATACAGGTGCAGGCGCTTGGGCAGGCGATTGAGCTGGCGGCAGTGGTCTGCGCATTGGCACCACAACCGCTGGACCCATGCTGCTGATGCGCGGTCTTTCACTGCGACGGCGTGTCACGGTGAGGTTTTGGGAAAACTGTAGAACAGTCATGTCATCGCCCTCAGAACGGCCACAGTGGCGAGCTGAAGAAACGCGCCAACCAACCTTTACGATTGCTTTCGGCCAACGACCCCTCGCCCGTGTATGAAATGCGGGCATCGGCAACGCGGCTGGAAGGAATGGTGTTGTCAGATGCGATATCTGCTGGGCGAACAACGCCTTCGATACGCACAAACTCTGAACCTTGATTCAGCGAGAGATGTTTCTCGCCACGCACAATTAAATTTCCGTTGGGCTGGCGACCAATCACGGTCACTGTCACATTGCCTTGCAATGTGTTGCTCTGCGAGCTGTCGCCACTGCCTGCAAATTTGTGCGACGAGTCGAGATCAGCCGATAACACTGCAGTGCCATTAACCGATACCGGCATGCCGAAGATTGTCGGCGCAGCCACACTGCTGCTGGTGTCTTTTGCTGTTGTAGTCGCTGCGCTGGTTTTGGCGGTCGTGGTTTCAACTAGCAAGATCGTCAGCGTATCGCCGACATTGCGTGCCTTCTGATCTTCAAACAAGCTCATGCCTTGGCCAGCGGAATAGATCGCACCATTCTGTGGAACCGAGACTGGCGCTGCGCTAACGGGCAGTGGTTCAGGTGCACGCTGCGCCGGAGCACTAGCGCAGCCCGTCATTACCATTAGCACTGCCAATTCAACCCACACGAGCTTGCGCATGATCATGGCGAGACTCACAAGTTATTGCTGACGTACTGCAGCATCGAGTCGGTTGTCTGGATCGCTTTGGAGTTGATCTCGTACGCACGCTGCGTTTCGATCATGTTGACCATTTCTTCAACGATATTAACGTTCGAAGATTCCAGCGAGCCTTGCGACAAAGTGCCGAGACCATTGAGGCCTGGCGTGCCGGTTTGCGGTGGACCGCTAGCAGCGGTTTCGACGTAGAGGTTTTCACCTCGGGCCTGCAGACCTGCCGGGTTAATGAAATCTGAAGTGGTCAGCGTGCCGACCTGTTGTGGTGAAGCTTGACCTGCAAGCTGCACGGTCACGACACCATCAGTACCAATACTGATGCTTTGCGCACCCTGCGGAACGGTGACGCCTGGTTGCAACAGATAACCACTGCTGGTCACCAGTTGGCCTTGGTTGCTCAGCTTGAAGCTGCCATCGCGCGTATAGGCGATGGTGCCGTCAGGCTGTTGGATCTGGAAGAAACCGCGACCATTCACTGCGAGGTCGAGCGAGTTTCCGGTTTGCAGGAGATTGCCCTGCTGAAACATTTTCTCAGTGGCAATCACGCGCACACCCGTGCCGAGATTCAATCCCGTCGGCGCCTGTGTTTGTTGAGAAGTCTGCGCGCCGGCCTGACGCACGTTCTGATACAGCAGATCTTCAAACGCCGCGCGGCCTTTCTTGAAGCCGGTGGTATTGACGTTGGCAAGGTTGTTAGAGACCACGCTCATGCGCGTCTGCTGCGCATCGAGACCAGTCTTGGCAATCCAGAGTGCTTGGTTCATGAGACATCCTCCATGGCGGAATTCCGCCGCATGGAGGGGTTGTTACAAGTTTTGGGCCAGATGGGGTGTTGACGGAAAAATGGCGCTTAATTTTGATGTATGTAGGAGCGCCTCTTAGGCGCGATTGGTGATTGAGCCATCGCGCCTAAGAGGCGCTCCTACAAGAACAGCAATGGATTTGATCGCGGCTTAGCTCATCCTCATCACAGACTGCGCAGCCGTCGCATTATCCTCAATGGTCTTCATCATCTTGACCTGCAGCTCGAACTGACGTGCCAGGCCAATCATGTTCACCATCGTTTGCGGCAGGTTGACGTTGCTTGATTCCAGCACGCCGCTGGATACGGCATTGCCCGCAGAAGGATTCAATGTGTTGCCTGGCACAGCGCGCATTAAACCATCGGCGCCTCGCTGCAGCTGTGCGGGTTCTGCATCAACCACTTTGAGACGACCAACACTGGCCATCGTCGCGGGGTCTTGTCCCAGTGGAACCATCGACAAAGTTCCGTCGGCGCCAATATTGATGGATGAATTGGGCGGAACCGATATCGGCCCGCCATCACCAAGAACCAAATGCCCGGCACCTGTCTGTAACTGGCCGAGTGCGTTGATACGCAGATCACCGGCGCGGGTGTAAGCCTCACTGCCATCCGGTGCTTGAATGGCGAGCCAGCTGTTGTCGCGCATTGCGACATCAAGTGGATTGCCGGTTTGCACCAGCGCACCGGAGGAAGAATCCCATCCGGTCTCGACTGCCACTGCATTGACGCGTGTGGGTTGGCCGGGGCCATTTACAGCGTCCGATTGCAACGCCGCAATCTCGGCACGAAAGCCGAGCGTGCTGGCGTTGGCGATGTTGTTGTTGTTCACCGCCTGCGCACGCATCGTCTGCGTTGCGCCGGTCATTGCTACATAGAGTGCTCTGTCCATGGCGGTGGCTCAGTTCGCGTTAACGAATATTGATGATGGTTTGGGTAATCTGATCAGCGGTCTGGATCATCTGAGCGTTGGCTTGGTAGCTACGCTGAGCGGTGATCATGTTGACCAGCTGCGTGGTGAGATCGACGTTGCTGGATTCCAGCGCTTTCGATTGCACTTGACCGAAGTTGGTTGCACCCGCAACACCACGCAGCGCCTGACCAGAGCCGAATGTTTCTGCCCAGCTGGCGTTACCGAGCTGCTGCAAGCCTTGTGGGTTGGCGAATGTCGTCAACGCAATCTGGCCCAATGCCTTCGACTGGCCATTGGAATAACGCGCTTGAACAACGCCGGTGCTATCAACAGCAATGCCGGTGAGTTTGCCGGTGG
>JAZKEM010000096.1:0-31325 GCA_040387055.1 Pseudomonadota bacterium
CTGCGGTGGCTTTGAATCGAATCAAGAAATGCGTGAGCAGTATCTGGCCAAACCAACGACAATCGCATGGACTGCTGCGCCGCCGATCAATCATGGCGACGGCATTCGCGCGGGTCAGCAGTTGGGCGCTGCGCTGAAGCACATGGACAAAGTCTGGGGCTCACCAACGGTGAGAAAACCGAGCGCTGAACAGCAAATCACGTTGTTCATCGAACGCGGCATGCCAGGTTGTGTTGCAGTCAACAGCAAGGGCAAGCGCTTCACCAATGAAGCCGCGCCGTATCCGGATTTCCGCGACGCGATGTACGCCGATGATGCGAAAGGCAACGGCACTGCGCCATGCTGGCTGATCTTTGATGCAACCTTCCGCTATAAATATCCGATGGGCATTTTCCTGCCCGGTCAGATTGAACCGGATGCCAGCCTGCCGAAAGATTGGCTCGATAAGGTTTACTTCAAGGCTGGCAGCATTGATGAGCTCGCTGCCAAAATTAAAGTAGACGTGAACGGCCTCAAGCAGACCGTGGAAGACATGAATGGCTTTGCCAAGAACGGTGTTGATCCGCAGTTCGGCAAGGGCACGACTTCGATTGATCGCTACTACAGCGATCCAAGCGTTAAACCAAACTCATGCCTCGGCCCTATCGTTAAGGCTCCGTTCTACGCTGTGCAGATGTATCCAGGCGAAATCGGCACCAAGGGTGGTCTGGTCACCGATCCGCAAGCGCGCGTGCTGCGTGAAGATGGCAGCGTGATTGCTGGTCTCTACGCTACCGGCAACACCTCGGCACCAGTAATGGGTGCAACTTATCCGGGCGCAGGTTCAACGCTGGGTCCTGCAATGGCCTTTGGCTATGTCGCGGCCAAGACGATTGCTGAAGAGGCTAAGCAGAAGCCCGCGCAGTTAGGTGCCGCTGCATAAGTAAAGTCGAATAACGACGCCGCCCTCGGGCGGCGTTTTCGTATGGGGAAGATCATGCTCAAATCCGCACTGTTGTACATCGCCACACTCGTCGTCATTGCTCTGCTGGCTTTCACAGTGGATTTGCCAATCACTGACGCGCAGAAAATTCTGTTCTGCAGCGTGACCAAAGTCATGCTGGTGATTGCAGCGCTCTGCTTTATCGTCGGCGAGCTTTCACGCAACTTCTCGCAGGTCGACAAACTCTGGAGTTTGGTGCCGGTGCTCTATGCCTGGATTGCGACCGTGCAAGGCGGCATGGAGCCGCGCATGGTGCTGATGGCTAGCGTGGCAACGGTGTGGAGCATTCGCCTCACCTATAACTTCTCGCGCCATGGTGGCTATAGCTGGAAATTCTGGTCCGGCAATGAAGACTATCGCTGGGAGCACGTGCGCAAAATGCCGGGCCTTGGTAATCCCGTGATGTGGGCGCTGTTTGATCTTGGCTTTATCTCGCTTTATCAAAACGTCTTGCTGCTTGGTCTCGCGCTACCCATCGTGTTGGTGCACGGCACTGGTGAACCAACCTTAGTGGATTACGCCATCGCGGCCTTGTTCATTGGTTTTGTGCTGATGGAAACGATCGCCGATGAACAGCAGCAGAATTTTCAGAACGAGAAGAAGCGTCGCATCAAAGCGGGTGAAGGACTCGATGGCGATTACGCCAGTGGTTTTATCAGCAGCGGTTTGTGGTCGCGTTCACGCCACCCGAATTATTTTGCGGAGCAAGCGCTGTGGGTGACGTTCTTCTTGTTCAGTGTGTCTGCGACGGGTCAGTTGAATTGGACCATCGCAGGCAGCTTGCTGTTAATCATGTTGTTCCGCGCCAGCTCCAATCTCAGCGAGAGCGTGCAGGTTGGCAAATATCCGAACTACCCGGACTACCAAAAGCGCGTGCCACGATTTTTACCAAAGATCTTTAAGCGCTAGCACTCGAGACGGCGCTGGCATTGGCATTGGGTGCTTCAGCGGCAACGACACGGTTGCGGCCCGCGTTCTTGCCTGCAAAGAGTGCAGTGTCCGCACGATGGGCTGCAGCTTCAAACTTCTCTTCGCCGTGGAGCGTAGCCACGCCCATCGTGATCGTGATGTTCAGGGTGTGTGGCCCAATTTGCAGCGGCGTAGCGGCAATTTTTTCGCAGATGCGATTGGACGTCAGCATCGCTTGATCATTATCGGAATGCGGTAATAGCAACAGAAATTCTTCTCCGCCCCAACGGCAGACGCTATCGGTGACGCGAACTTCACGACGCAGCAGTTGGCCGAGACTACGCAAGACTTCGTCGCCTACTTCATGACCGTAAGTGTCATTAATGGATTTAAAGCGGTCGACATCGCAGAGCACAATCGATAAAGGGAAGCTGCCGCGGCGACCTTCGGCTTCCGCGAGCATCCAGACTTCGCGCAGGCGGCGGCGGTTCATCAGGCCGGTGAGAGGATCAGTGGTGGCGTGCTCTCGGAGCAGGGCCTGCTGTCGTGCGATCAGTTGGAAGTAACGTAGCACCAGTGCCGCAATCGTCAGCATAGGAATCCCAAAATTGAGCGCGCGCATGAGCGCCGCAACATTTGGATCGATCAACGGTGAATTGGGTGACAAGGTGACTTGGTGATCGAGGGCGATTACGCCCGCTGTAAATAGAATAATGGCAATCCACTTGGCACGCAGTGACAGGCGGCCAGCTACGGCGAACAGCGGAATGATGCCGATCAGTTTGAATTGGAAATTGATGCCATCGCCGAAGCGCAGGGCGACGTGTGCGCAGTACCAGGTCGTCAACGCGATCAGTGCTACGGATGCGGCTAAAAACACTGGGAAAGCCTGCCTTGGATCCATCAGGTAGTAGGCCGGGATGCAGGCTGCGCTGACACTGAGACACCACCACCATTGGGCATCGCCGATGGTGTAGAACATGATGCTATCGAACAGGCAGATGATGCCGAGTAGAACGGCGCTGCGCTGCGTTACCAGCCGAAAAGTGGTTCGGATGGCTTCGGTGTCTTCCCCCTTAATTTCGGGCTCAAAAAATTTCATCGCAAGATCCTTTGCGCGGGCGCTCCTACTACTTAAAGATGTCATGTCTACTCGCGCGTATACCAAGTCCGATGGCTGGGATAACGGGCGCACATCCATGAGCGTCCTGTGCGGCGTGCTTTCATGTTGATCAGAAGATCCAGAAAGCTGCCGAACCAAGGCGAGATTACGCCAAACCGCCTGCACAGGTGAAGCGCTAACCGCCTTTATCGCCAACTACCTCAGCCGGGTTAGGACACGCCTTGCGGGGTGCCTACACACTAAAGGTCTAGAGATGGCGGGTGAACTCGCCGCATGCGGATATAACGAGGGGGAGATTGCGATGGCAAGGTTGCAAGGGAAAGTGGCATTCGTAACGGGTGCGGGCCAAGGTGTCGGTCAAGGTATCGCCTACGCACTCGCGGGTGAAGGCGTGGCAGTTGCAGTGACAGGCCGCACTTTGGCCAAGGTCGAGAAGACCGCCGCAGAAATCGTTCGCCGTGGCGGCAAAGCATTGGCACTGGCCTGCGATGTGAAAGATGCCGCATCCATCAGCGACGCCGTTAAAAGAACGGTTGCGGAATTTGGTGGCCTCAACATTCTCGTCAACAACGCACAGGAAGTTCCGCTGGGCGCACTCAATGGCGTGACTGAAGAAGCTTTCGCCGCCGGTTGGGAATCGGGCCCGCTGGCGACCTTCCGCCTGATGAAATTGTGCTATCCACATCTCAAAGGTGATGGTTGCATCATCAACCTCGGTTCGCCCGCTGCGAAGCGCTGGGACATGAGCGGTTACGGCGCTTATTCAGCAGTTAAAGAAGCGATCCGTTCGCTGAGCCGTGCCGCCGCAGGTGAGTGGGGCAAAGATGGCATTCGCACCAACGTGATTTTGCCCTTGGCCAATTCACCCGCCATGGACTGGTGGACACGTGAACGTCCAGAAGAATCCGCAGCATTTATCGACACGGTTCCGACCAAACGCGTCGGTGATTGTGAGCAGGATATTGGTCGCTTCGTCGTTTCTCTCTGCACGGAAGATTCGCGCTATGTGAATGGGCAGAGCATTGCACTCGATGGTGGACAGGCTTTCCTGGGATGAACAGCCGCCGTGAACGGCTGCTGTTCACTCGAATCGTAGGGTGGGTTAGCCGCGAAGCAGCGTAACCCACCATCTCATCGGCGGAGCAATGGTGGGTTACGCGTTCCGCTAACCCACCCTACGGCTCACACAAAAACGCTTCAATCTCATCCGCGCGCTCATTCGCATCGCGATAACCCAGCTGTATCAACTCGCGCGTAAACGCCGAGTCGAACAACAGAAAGCTGGTGAGATCAGCGCTCTTGGCATCCGGTGTGCCCAAACCATCCATCACATAACGGATCGCGCGCGGCATGCGATGCGCGAGCGTTTTTGCAAGCACAGCAATGTCTTCTGACGGCGCAATCGACAGCGGTTCGACGATACGCATCGGTTCTTGTATTGCGTGCGTCGGCTTGCCCAGCGTGCGCGGTGGATAGGCCGAGATCAGATCGTTCATGCGCTTCAGATGATCAAGATCGGCATCAAGATGGTCGAGAAAAATGGCGTTCATGAACACGCCGAGAATCTGTGACAGCGGTGGCCGTTGCATATGCTCTGGTGCAACGCCGCTGCTGTTTTCTGCCATCTCGGTACGCAGCAGATCGTCCGCCGCATTGGCGCAACGCACGCCAATCGCGAGCAGGCGTGTCGCGCCCAAACGGATCGCTGGACTCAGCGGCGTTGTTAATCGCAAGGCGCCATCGCCGAAATAGGCAGTGCCGCCATTGATCGTGAGTGGTACCGGCGGAAACACCAATGGAATCGCTGCCGATGCGCACACATGTTCCAGCGTGATCGACGTTGGCAAGGCAACACGACGGCTCTTGTTCCACAACTGGTGTCCGGCCGCGCCTTCTACAAAGGTGTACGACTTGCCGGAGTGATAACCCGTTGCCGTAATCGCCAGCGCATAAAGATCGCCGCGCTTGACGGAATCCGCGATGCCGGAAAAATTCATATGCGTGCCGAGAAACGCGCGCAGCGGTGCGGTATTCATCAAAGACTCAAGACGACCGCCACCGATGAGACCTCCGAGTGCCATGTCCATGGCCATCTTCCGTACGGTGCTGGCGAGTGCCGGCATGTCGTAGCGAATGACCTTGTCGAAGGTCAGCGCGCCCCACAACGTCGCGAGTGTTTCTGCGCCTAGCTGCAAGCTGGATTGATGGCAGGCCAGCGTCGCACCGTTGATCGCTCCCGCAGATGCGCCCGCAATGATACGAAAGGGCGAGGGCCCACGTTGCAGCGCCTTGATTTCGCCAATGCGTTTGAGCACGCCCGCCTGATAGGCGCCACGCGCGCCGCCCGCAGTAAGCACCAAGCCGATCATCGGTGCACGGCGTTGTGGGTTGGAGCTCATGGCTTGTCTCTTGATAATGGTCAAGGACTGCTCAGCAATTAAGGTGCCAGCTGCCGTCAGTCACGGGGCAATAAGCATTAGCTATTTTTATGGAGATGATGTGACTAAGTCGTTCAAGCGCTTGAATTCTGGTTGGTAATGGGCAGGTGCAGCGATAGTGACGATGCACGGGGCCCATATAGGACGGTCATGCGGTACGACTTTTGCTGCTGATACGACATGGAGTGGTGATGGCCAGGGATTGGCGTCGCTGGCGAGAAGCCAAGGCTGCAATGTCGCAGGAGGGCACCATGATCGTTTTCATTAAAGATGAATTGCACGCGGAGTCGCAGGGCTCATTTCCGACGCTGGATGCTGCCCTCGTGGAGCTCAGGCGCCGTGCGGCTATTCCGTGGAATCAAGCGCCCAATCTTTGTCCCTGCCTCTGCTGGGAAACCTGCCACCGTGACCTCGTCGTGATTGAGTACGACAACACGGTTAAGCCTTGGAAGGTGCTGCGTCGTTGGGGATATCTGGAAATTTCCAGTGAAGGCGTGTTCTGGTCGCGAGATTTCAAGGATGGTCGCATCCAGTTGCGTGCTTGATGAAAGTGTAGGGGCTTCAGGACGGTAGAGCGGTCTCCGGCAAACGGACGAAGCCGACAGAGGGCGGACGCTGCAGCATCGACGCACTTTAATTGCATGTTTTTGAAGAGCCGATGATGCCTACCGCTTCCAGCAGCAATGCCTTTACGCCGATTCAGATTGGCCCTCTGAAACTACGCAACCGCTTCATCAAATCTGCGACCAATGAAGGCGTGGCCAAAGGTGGCGTGCCCTCAAAAATGTTGGTGGAGCATCACCGGCGCATGGCTGCAGGCGGCGCGGCGTTAACCACCGTGGCTTACTGCTCAGTCAGCGCCGATGGCCGTACGTTTGAAGATCAAGTCACGCTCGACGAACCCAGTATTCCGCATCTGCGTGCGCTGACTGATGCTGTGCATGCCGAAGGTGGCTTTGCCTCTGCTCAAATCACGCATGGCGGCGCATTCACTTTTGTGCCGAATCTCTCAACGAAATATCCGCTCAGTTCATCCGGCGGTTTTAATCCACCGGGCGCAATCAGCGGGCGTTTTTTCAAAACCGAGATGAGTCACGCTGATCTTGAACGCGTGGCGGGCGAATTTGTGCAGGCTGCGCGCCGCGCCAAGTTGGCGGGTTTTGACGCCGTCGAGATCCATATGGGGCACGGCTATTTGCTGAGCCAGTTCATCTCGCCGCTTTACAACAAGCGTCGTGACGAGTTCGGCGGCAAGACTGCGGCTGAGCGCGTGCGTTATCCGGCATTAATTTTGCGTAGCGTATTAGACGCTGTCGGCAAAGAGATGGCCGTGATCTGCAAGATCTGTGTGACGGAAGGAGTCAAAGGCGGCGCCACGGCTGAGGACGCTGTGCAGGTCGCGCAGGCGCTGGAAGCGGCAGGCGCACACATGCTGGTACTCAGCGGCGGCATGAATGTGGAATCGCCGTGGACCATCTTCGGCAGCAATATGCCGAAAGCCGCGACCGATGTGATCGACAACAAGATCATCAAATTCGCCACCCGCATGATGAAGTTGTGGGAGCCCAAGGTTGCGTTTCGCGAACTGTATTTCCTAGAACATTCACGCAAAGTACGCGCTGCAGTAAAAATGCCCTTGGCTTATCTGGGCGGTGCCAAGACTATGTCGGGTATCGAACAGATCATGGCCGACGGATTTGATACGGTGGTGATGGGCCGCGCGCTGCTTCACGACCCACAATTGGTCAATAAATTAAAAAGCGGCGAGGCCACAGCCTCAGGCTGCACGGCTTGTAATCAATGTGTGGTGATGATGTACACCCCGGGCGGAACTTCTTGCGTATTACATCCTCCGAATGATGTGGCGATGGTTCAAGCGCCTGCGGCATCTTGAGCAACGGAGCTTCAATGACAACATTAGATTGGTGCCGTAAAAATTTACCCAAGCTGGACGGTAAACGCGCGCTGGTGACTGGCGCAGCGAGTGGTCTTGGATATGAAACCGCAGCAGGTCTTGCGGCGATGGGTGCACACGTTATTTTGGCTGATCGCAATGTTGAAGGCGGTCAGGCTGCAGTTAAGAAAATTCGTGACAGTATGTTTGGCGTGCACGTTGAGTTTCGTGCGCTTGATCTGGCTGATCTGGCCGAGATCCGCCGCTTTGCCGATACGCTACGTGCAGATGGCGAGCCGCTCGATATTCTGGTGAACAACGCAGGCATTTTGCCGCCGCTGGAACGTCGTCTAACAGCAGATGGTTTTGAATTGAAATTTGGCGTCAATGTGCTTGGACACTTTGCGCTGGACGGTCAGCTGCTGGAAAGCTTGCGCCGCAGCAGCTCGCCGCGAGTTGTTTGGGTATCGAGCCTTGTGCATCGTCACGGCAGTATCAATTTCAAGGATTTGCAGGCCGAGCGTAGCTACGAGCCGCAGCGTGCTTATAGCCAAGCCAAGCTCGCTTGCCTTGTGTTGGCGATGGAATTGCATGAGCGCGCCAAGCAATCTGGCATTTCACTCTCAGCATTGGCTGCGCATCCTGGTGTTGCACGCACGGCAATTGGCAAAGAGCGCTCGACTGAAAAACATCGTCGCATCAGAGACTATGCGGAAGCTGCTGCATTTTGGGTCGCGATGAAATGGATGAGCCAGCCGCAAGGTCGTGGCGCATTGCCGATTCTGCACGCTGCAGCAGCATCGTCGGTTCGCAGTGGAACCTTCTTTGGCCCCGATGGCATCGGCGAAATGAAGGGCGACCCTAAAGTCGTTCAGCCCTCCAAGCCTGCGCTTGATCCTGTGTTGCGTCAGCGACTCTGGACCGAATGCGAAAAACTCACCGGCGTACGCTACGAGTTGTAGCGCTAAGCCGCTGCCTTGCGGCTCATCGTGAGTGAACAGGTTTGACCGACGTCGAGCACGCGCATGGTGCGGCCTGCGCCGAGCCAAAGTGTGCAGCACAGTGCGAGATCCACGATTTCTGTGTCGCTGAAATGCTCGCGAAAGCGTAGCCAAAACTCGTTGTCTTCACGCAGCGCTAAGTGATCCTGCGCATAGCCTTCGGCATATTCTGCGGCGAGACGTTCACGAGTGCTGTAGCCCGGCCAGTTGGGCCAGTCGAGTACGTTTCGATAAAACGCTTCGTCGAGTTTTTCTTCAGCGGCTTCAGCGTAGCGTGCGTTGCGACAAACTTCGCAGCCGTTGGCTAGTGCAATCCGCATGCGCGCAATTTCATGCACGCGCAGCGGCAGTTTTGATTTTGCATAAACAGCATCGCTGAGTGCGACCAGACCCGGCGCCATATCCGGTTGCAAAGACATCCAACTACCAAGGTCGTCCGTGACATTGATGCGAGGCATCTTTGCGCTCCTTTAGTGAATCAGGCCGATGATGCCGATGATGATCAAATAAAGCGCGACGATGTAGTTCAGCAGTTTGGGTTGTACGAGGATCAGCACGCCAGCGATCAATGAAACAACCGGAACGACATCTAGATGAATGGTCATGTCTACGACTCCTATTTATTTGCTGATGACGCTAATTTTGCCGTCGCCTTCCATATAGCAGCTTTTCACGTTATCCAGATGTTCAATGCCTTCTTCGCGAATGCGACTCTGCAGCTCTTCTTTAGTAATAAGTTCACGCCGCATATTGCGCAATAGCATGCGGCCATCTTTGATTAAGGGCAGTGGTTTGGGATGGATCAATCTGCCGAACGCGGGGATGTGATAGCCCAACCAGTCCAAAGCAAAATCCCAAAAGATGATGGTGAGGATCAGCACCGCGCCTTCGGTGATCGAGTTGTAAGGCCCGGCCATGCCGTTCTGTGCGGCATCCGCAATCACCACAACAACCAGCACATCCGCAATGCCGATCTGCCCGGCATCACGACGCATGACGCGCATCAGGAAAAACAGCAGAAGATAAATTAGCGTGCCACGAATGATGACTTCAGCAAGCGTGGTGTTCGGCACAAATAGCGCGTGCCAGTTGATGCCAACAATGTGTTCCATGCGACGTCCCCGTGGGAGGCAATGCCGCTACTTTACGTGGTTGCCTCAAGAACGCGAACTCGTTCGGCACCTTTGGTCGCAGAGATCTCACGTGTTTCAGGAATGTCGCGCGACTCGTGAACGGCTGTTGTACGGAAACCGGCGTTGCGCAAGGTTTGAATCGCTTGCGATGCCGCTTCAAAGTGAACGTGAATTTTACCTTTAACAAATTTACCCAGAACGGCGCCAAAGGCTTTGGAGCCTACGTCGTGCTCATTGCGAATATAAACGTCAGACAGATACAAACCGTGCGGGAATTTCTTCAGCGTACGCGCAAAACGACGCCACACATCACGTGCCGTATCGGCATCGAGATAACTCATCAAACCTTCGGTAATGATGGCGGTGCCGACGTTAGGGTCCAAGGTTTTGACCAGTGCGGCGAGTGACTTCGGGCCTTTGTCGTTCAGCGCATCAATTTCTACAACGCGGTGATGGTCAGATAGTAAGCCCGCGTCATCGAGAAGCTTGCGTTTGGTATTTGCCATCGCCGACAAATCGGTTTCGATGTAGGTGATCTTTTTGCCATAGCGCTTGGCAAAGTTAATCCCACGCGGCGATAAACCGGCGGCGACTTCAATCACTTGTCCAACGCGACCTTGGTCAATCGCGCGTGCGAGGCGGGCATCGATGCCCTTGTGTCGCGCGATCATCATCGCGTCGAACGATGTGCCGCTGACGCGCTTGACGCCATACATCAGCAAGCCGAAGGCAAAATCCAAACGCTTGCCTTCGGCCGTTGCCAATGCCGGATGCGACATGCCCAAGCGATACCACATATAGCCCGTTGCATAAGCCGTGGGGCTGACGCGTTCGGTAGATGCTTCGCTAGGCATGGATGTCCGTCCTTGAACTTTAAACCCCCGGCGCGCCGGGGAAGCCCACATAATACTGGCCAACGAGCATGCCGCCATCCACTGCGATTTCTGCACCGCAGAGATAAGACGAGTCATCGCTGGCGAGGAACAGGCTGGTCTGTGCCACTTCGTTTGGTTCGCCAACGCGCTGCAAGGGCACCATGGTGTAGCGCTTGTTCACTTCTGCGCGTTCTTCGGCATAAGGGTTGCCCATTGCGGTGTCGATGCCACCTGGATGTACCGAGTTCACGCGCACGCCTTTGTGGCCATATTCCATCGCAGCGACTTTCGTCAGACCGCGAATGCCCCACTTGCTGGCGCAGTACGCGCCGAGACCATTTGCGCCCTTCATGCCGTCGGCAGAAGAAATATTGACGATGCTGCCTTTGCCGCGCGCGGTCATCTGTTCGCCGACGATCTTGGTGCCGAGGAAAGTGCCGGTGAGGTTGATGGTGATCACGCGCTCAAAGTCAGACTTCTCAGTCGTCGCAATCGTCTTGAACAACAGCACG
Organism: Pseudomonadota bacterium; assembly: GCA_040387055.1. Taxonomy (GTDB): domain Bacteria; phylum Pseudomonadota; class Gammaproteobacteria; order Nevskiales; family Nevskiaceae; genus Stenotrophobium. The sequence continues at coordinate 10,868 of JAZKEM010000096.1, forward strand.
CCCGCGTTGTTGACCAGCACATCAATTTCGCCAAACGCCGCTTTGGTTTTAGCGATGACGTTGCTCCAGCTTTCTTCACTGGTGACATCGTGATGCACAAAGATCGCCTTGCCAGCGAGTTCCGCTGCTAGCTTTTCGCCATCAGCATCGAGCACGTCAGCAATCACAACTTTTGCGCCTTCAGCCGCAAACAGTCGCACCGTTGCAGCGCCCATGCCGCGCGCGCCGCCGGTGATGATTGCTACTTTATTGTTCAGTCTGGCCACGTCCGTACTCCTCGAATTCTTATGGATTTAGTCGAGGCACATGCTTCCACTGTGCTTGGTCCCCGGCATCGTCCGTAGGGAGTAACGCGTTCTATAGTTTTTTGGCCCCCAAGGCCCCCGCAGGCGTCCCCCAATGACCCTCGTGCGAGCGCAACGTTCTGTTTAAGCTGGGCTACCAACCATCGATGGGCCAGCGCAGTTCAAGCGCAATTCAACATAGGCCCACGCAAAATGCTGGGGAGATGCTGTGCGGATTTTGGGAATCAAAAGAAACTTTCTCGTACTGAGCGCCGTGGTGCTTGGTTTGTCGGCTTGCGCCCAGTCATCCTCGCCGGATGGGGTAAGCGCCAATCAATCAGGTTGGATTGGGGCTTGGGCTGCTGCACCTTACGGGCCGTATCCATTGGGTCCGCTCAGTGGCTTGTTGCCGCTTCCGGCGGAAGTGGCGCTCCCGCCGATCCCGAGCGCGCTGCCCAACAATCACGCCGTGGATCAAAGCTTCCGCATGATTGTGCACCCCACGATTGGCGGTGAGCAGGTTCGTGTTCGCCTCTCTAATCTGATGGGCGATAAATCGGTCACGTTCAGCCCGGTGCATATTGCAAAGCGCTTGTTGGTGACGGGGCCTGCGCTGGTTCCGAATACCGATACGCCGGTTTTGTTTGATGGCCGCGCTTCCGTCACCGTCGCGGCTGGCGCGGAAGCCGTCAGTGATCCCGTCGCGTTTTCGTATAACTATGGCGATGACCTAGCGATTTCATTTCACGTGCAGGGCGAAAGTGGGGCGATTACTTGGCATGCGGTTTCGTTCAGCCTCAATTACGTCAGCCTGCCTTCCAGTGGTGACGTGACGGGTGATGTCACTGGCCTGAGTTTCATCCAGCCAACACTCGGCTGGTTCTTCATCAGCGGCCTTGATGTGCTCGCGCCAGAAAGCCCCGGCACGATTGTCGCCATTGGCGACTCGATCACGGACGGCGCTTACATCGTCCCCGAAACCAATACACGCTGGCCGGACTTTTTTGCACAGCGTCTGCAAACCGCAGGCATTGCCATGGGCGTGCTTAACGAGGGCATCAACAGCAATACCGTGACCACAGCCACGAGCCCGGAAGGTGACGAATTCAAAGGGCCACCTGCTGTTCTGCGCTTTCAGCGCGATGTGTTGCAACGACCTGGTGTGCGATCCGTTGTGATTTTTGAAGGCACGAACGATCTCAGTGACGGTGCAAAAGCTGAAGATGTTTTCGCCGGCATACGCTCACTGGTCAAGCGCGCACATGCGGCAGGTCTGTGCGTTGTGGTCGGCACCATCATGCCGCGTACTGACACGCCGATTGCGCCATGGAATGCGGCGACGATGGATCCGGAGCGTCAAAAACTCAACGCACTGATTCGCGCGCAAACCGATATCGAAGGCGTGGCTGATTTTGATCAAGCGATGGAAAGCCCGCTGCTGCCGGGACAACCCAATGTGCCGTATTACTTTCCGGACCAGCTGCATCCCAATTCAGTGGGCATGCTGATCATGGCCAATGCCGTGCCTTTGGAGGCATTGGTGCCGCCGCCTGCTGGGAATTGCAGTCGGTGAAACAAAGAAGGGCGCCAGAGGCGCCCTTCTTTTTTATAAGGCTTTCGCCTTATTTCATGTGCTTGCTGACCAGTTTGGTCATTTCAAACATGCTGGCGGAATCCTGACCAAACACTTTCTTTAGTGCGGCGTCAGCAATGATCTGGCGCTTGTCTTTAGGGTCCTGCAGGTTGTGAGCTTTGATGTAGTCCCACAGCTTCTTGGTCATTTCTGAACGTGGCAACGGAGCGGAGCCAACGATGGCAGACAGCTCTGGGCTCGGCTGCAGTGGCTTGGACAGCGCCGGGTTTAATTTCTTTTCAGCCATTCTGATCTCCAATTACATGAGTTTTATTGTGCGTCGGCGTACACGGTAACGATTTTTTGCAGCGAAGCAAGTGCACGAACCCGATTAATGTGGGTTCGGCGCCAGCTTGTACGGCGATTTAAGGGGATTTAACGTCAGTTGTCGGGCTGCTAGGGGCAACTGCGCCCTCTTTAGCCGTTGCGGCATTGGCAGGTAAAACCGGCGCTGGAAGCGGAGCAGCGGGCTCACCTTGGAATAAATCATTGCCCAAATAGACCGCAATATCGTTCGCGGAGGCTTTGAGGCCGAGGATTGATTCATCGACTGAAGCGGTCAAATCTTTGAAATAGGGATAGCGATATTTGGAGCTTGAGGGCAGGTCAACTGCGGAGTCGGCCGTCATTTGGTAACCGCCGCTAAAAGTTTTGAAATAAAGCTCATCTTTAGTGACGGCGCGAATCAGGCGGGCGCTGGCGGTGATCCACGGCTGATAGCTCAACTCGCGCGGCGATGAAACATAGCCGGCGCCGGTAAAGCGGATCACGAGGATGGCGTCAGCATCGGTACGAATCTGCGACAGATCTTCAGTCTTTCCATCAGCCGTCGGAAACGATCTTTGGTCAGCAAGATAGGTCACGCTGTAGCCGGATGCGCTGAGCGCTTTGCTCAGCGTTTTGACCACATCGGGGCCAAACAAGGTATTACGCGCGGCGAGTAACTGCGTATAGGTTTTGCTGTTATCGATGCGAGGTTGTGTCAGCGTGGTGTTGTCGCTGGCGCCTAATGCCGTGCCAACGGTCAATATTTGTTCAGACTGCGGCTCAGTGACACTGACGATTGCAATCGATCGAATGGGCTTGTGCACAACCGGCGGTGGCGGAGGCGGTGCTTTGCTCGATCCGAACTTCGGAATAATCGAGCAGCCCATCAGGCACAGGGCAATGGTGGTAACTGCAAAATTTTTCAAACTGAAGGGACCCATGACTTACCCCGGTCTCGCCAAATGCGTGGCGAATTGCGCGAACATTCTAAGCTGATGGGGAGACTGGTGTCTGTCCACCCAAAAGATGGGGCTAGGCCTTGGCATGTTGCCCGCGAAACCGCATGCGGTTCAGGAAGGAATTGGTGCTGATGGCGGACAGAACAATTAAAAAGTAACCGAACTGTTCGCTCAGTTCCTCATAAAACTCGTAGTAAGGAATCTGGTCGTGCTTCTCGAAAAACTGACCAAGCAAGAGAAAGGCCCCGCAGATGATCAGCAGCAAGCCCGCTTTTGAGCGGGCATAGGCCAGTGCCGCATTCAAGTAATGCGTGAAGTTGACGATTGCGCCGTACCCCAAAATCGCCAAAAAGCCGAGCGTGATCGAGACGTTTCGGCCAATGCCCGAGCCCATGAAAATGATGGCTTCTGGAACATCGAAATTCTCGACGTCCAACTCTCTCAGGCAGAAGCAGTAACAAAGCAGGGCGCAGAACAAAAGAATCAATTTGTCCGATCTTTGTTCCACTGCGGCGCTGCTCAGATAAATCAGGCAGGCAACGGCGAGCAGACAGGCCTGAAAAGTTTCGAGGTAACCATTCTCCTCATAAACCCAAGCGGCATTGCCAGAATAAACGGCGTGTGTGGCCCAAATGGTAGAAATCAAACCGATGCAAATTGCCGTGGCGCTTGGAATATCAAGGCCCAGTAGTTTTCTGAGCATTGCCCAAAATCCCCAAGTATTTCCGCTGTGCGGAGATCAATGTGTGACCGCCTGTGGCGGCTCTAGCCCGGCATCATGACAAAACTGTGACGTGAGTCCAACAATTATCGATAATTTTTTTTGCAGTCATTGCGTAAAGTTTTTGTAAGGAAGACGGCCATGCGCGCGGCTAGAGAGCCGCTGTTTTATGTATTGCCGGCGAGCTGCTAGCTGGTTTGCGCCATCATTCTTTAGGGTTTCAAGCCATTCAGGCTGCCTCGTGGGGATATCCCACTGCTGCCGTCAATCAGCCTCTTTGAACCGTCGATAGAAATATGCGGCCCCATAAAGAATGGGCGCTGTACGGTGACGCCATTGCTCCAATGGCAGAGGAGAGCGAGGCATCGCTCGCGACAATCAGGATGTTATTCGACAGCCCAATTAGCTTCATTCCACATGGCTACTGCCTCTCGTGGTCGCCGATGTTGGTCGGATTGTTGGCCGGTTCTCACCTGCTGATTGGGCTTTCGTATCTCTCGATCCCTGTCGCTTTGTTCTTCTTTGCGCGGCGACATCCTGAGCTCAATCAAAAACTGCTGTTCACCTTGTTCACCTTGTTTATTTTGGGCTGTGGCGCAACGCACCTGATTGAACTCGTCAATATTTGGGTTCCGTTTTACCGCTTGGATACTTTCGTTTTAGCAGGCACTGCGATCGTGTCTGTGGTGACGGCCGTATTGATCTGGCCCATTACCAGACAGGCAACACAAGCGCTTCACGATGTTTTTCAGGCGCGACGTGAGCAGGCGATAACGACGGATGAGCTGTTTGAAACCGTCATGCAGCTCAAGCAAGTCAACATCAAGCTTGATGAGAGTGAGCGCAGATTCCGCATGAGTGTGGAATACGCGCCGAATGGCCAGGCAACAGTTGATCTCAATGGTCGCTGGCTGATCGTCAATCAAAGTCTGTGCAAGATGTTGGGCTATACCGAAGCAGAGCTATTGCAGAAAACCTTTCAAGACATCACGCACCCTGATGATCTCGAGCGCGATCTGGAACAGGTACAGAATCTGCTTAGCGGGCGTCAGGTCAGTTACCGCATGGACAAGCGTTACTTCTGTAAGTCCAGCGCCATACTTAATGCGCAGTTGGATGTTGCTTTGCTGCGCTCGCCACAAGGTGCGCCGCTGCATTTTATTGTGCAGATTCAGGATATCTCAGAACGCATTAATGCGAGAGTCGCAACGGAAAATGCCGAGCGTCGATTCCGCAGAATGATTGAAGATGTGAAGGACTACGCCATCATCAACCTTGATATCAATGGCTTTGTATCTTCATGGAACGAAGGTTCACGTCGCATCAAGGGCTATCAGGCCCATGAAATTATTGGCAGACATTTTTCCTGTTTTTATCAGCCGGAAGATGTCGCGAATAATCATCCTGCCAAGGCCCTCAAGCTGGCAGAAGAGCACGGCCATTTTCAGGAAGAAGGTTTACGCATCCGCAAGGATGGCTCCGTTTTTTGGGCCAGCGTTTTAATCACCGCGATTCACGATACAGATGGAACGTTGCTTGGCTATAGCAAGATCACGCGCGATCTGACCGAGCGTCGCCATGCTGAAGAAGTCATCGCGCGAGCCAATGGCCTGCGTGAAGCCATCATGCACGCAGCGCCATGCTCCATCATCGCAACCGATCCTAATGGCATTATCACCAGCATCAACCCCGCAGCAGAGCGCATGCTGTGGTATGCGAGCGAAGATCTTGTCGGCAAGCAGACGCCAATGATCATTCATGATGAAAATGAGGTTATCGCGCGGGCAAAAGAACTCTCGATCAAATACAAGAAAACGATAGAGCCTGGTTTTGAGGCCTTCGTTTATGAAGCACGCGAAGATGTGGTTGAAGAGCACGAGTGGACTTACGTTCGCAAGAATGGCACGCGCTTGTCGGTGCAGCTGGCAGTCAGTGCACTGCGCGACCCCAATCAAAAAATTATTGGCTTCCTAGGTATCGCGTACGACATCACGCAGCGTAAATATCGCGAAGAGTACACGCGACATGTCGCACTGCATGATGATTTAACCGGCCTGCCGAACCGTGCGCTGCTGAAAGATCGCATTAATGTTGCGATCGAATCTGCCAAGCGCAATAACAAGAAGGTTGGCGTGATGATGCTGGATCTTGATCACTTCAAAAAGATCAACGACACCCTTGGTCATCATGTCGGCGACGAACTGCTGAAGGTTGTGGCTGATCGACTCGTCAAGAGCTTGCGTAAATCTGACACCGCTGCACGCATGGGCGGCGACGAGTTTGTCGTGGTCACTCCTGATATGAACGACGACAAGAATGCAGACTTCATTGCCAACACATTGGTCAAGGCGATTTCAGCGCCGATCCATATTGGCATGCATGAACTGGTCGTGACGCCGAGCATTGGCGTGAGCTGTTATCCGGATGATGGCGAAGAGGCCAACACGCTGATCAAGTATGCCGATGCGGCGATGTACCAAACCAAGGCTGCAGGGCGTCATGGCCATCAGCACTTCAATGCGGCTGCGCAGGCGATTGTTCAGCGCAAATTAGCCATGGAAGCGGATTTGCGTCTGGCCATCGCAAAGAATCATTTGCAGGTTTACTACCAACCACAGGTTTGCCTGAGTACAGGCAAGATCATCGGCGTAGAAGCGCTCGCGCGCTGGATTGATCCGGTAAAAGGAATGATATCGCCCGATCTATTTATTCCGGTTGCGGAAGAGTCTGGCCTGATCATCGAACTTGGCGATTTCGTTCTGCGCACGGCATGTCGTGATGCCCGCATTTTGCAACAGCGTGCAGGCTATCCAATGATCATGGCGGTCAATCTCTCTGCGCGACAATTCAGGCAGGAAACGCTTGTAGACACGGTCAATGCCGTTATTGCGGAAACAGGTATAGATCCCGCCATGCTTGAGCTGGAAATTACCGAAGGCGTGATGATGGAGAACGATGAAAAAACGCGCTCACGTATGCAAGGTTTGCGTGATCTCGGCATTTCATTGGCGGTGGATGATTTCGGTACCGGCTATTCCAGCCTGTCCTATCTCACGCAGTTTCCGATTACGACCTTGAAGATTGATCGCTCTTTTGTCGGTAAAATAATTGAGGGCGAGCGCGATGCGGCTGTAGTGCAGGCCATTATCGCGATGGCGTATTCGCTGAAGACCAAGGTTGTTGCTGAAGGCGTCGAAACCGTGGAGCAACTGGAGTTCTTGCAAGAGCATACTTGCAGCGCGGCGCAGGGTTACAAGTTCTCCACACCGATGAGCTTGGCTGAACTGGATCAGGCGTTTGACCAGATTCAAAAAAGTAGTACGGACTCGGTAATGACGTCTTTGCACAAGGTGATTGCACGCGCGGCCTGATCACTGGGCATAATGTGGCAGCGTATGTCATGGAGGATGTGCCGTGCCAAATGATGTTAAGAATAATTCGAAGCAACAGCCAAGCGCTTTCTATGAAGATCTTGAAAGCCTACTAATTGAGGAAATGCGCAAGCAGCCAGCGAAGCTGGACGTGCGCCTCAAGTTGGCGGAGCTGTATTCGCAAACGCGTCGCGTCAGTGATTTTATCCAGCACGCGCGCCTGACTCAGGCACTGATCAAAGAGCCGAAGAAATCGGATGAATGGCGTCGTATCGTCAGCATGGGCCGTGCGCTCAAGTCTGATGAGCCGTTATTTGCCGAGGACCATGACGACGTCATTAAATTCGATGCGGCGCAGGCCAGCGCTGAGGCGCCGACGCACAGCCGTATCGGCGATGAGGCGCGTTTCAAAAAGCCTTTGCAAGATCTGGCTGAAGCCTATGAAGAAATCCGCAAGGATGCGCGCTTTCTAGCGGAAATAGATGCGGAGATGATGCAGTCCGCTGGCTACGCCTCACCGCTGGAGCCCGTGCGTCGTTTATCTGAGCACATCGGCGGCGCGCAGATTTATTTGAAGCGCAATGACATTGGTGTGCGCCAGTCGCATATTGCCAGCGCCATCGTTGGGCAGGCATTGCTGGCTAAACGCATGGGCAAGAAGTCGTTGGTGACGGCCTCCGGTAACGGGCACAGCGGCGTGCTGTTGGCCTCAGTTGCTGCGAGGCTGGGCATGAACGTCATCGTATTTATGAGCATGGAGCAAATGCAGATTCAGAGAACCAACATCTTTCGGATGTGGCTCTGTGGTGCAGATGTGCAGGAAGTCGATCCGAAGGGTCGTAGCGGCGGAGACATTCGCAAAGCAGCCTTTGATCATTGGGCAAGATTTGCGAGCGAAACTTTTCTAGTGATGGGCTTGGATGCCGGGCCTCATCCTTATCCAATGATGATGCTTGAATTTACCTCGCTCGTTGGCAGGGAATGCCGACGTCAAATGTATTCGCACATCAAGAAAGCGCCTGACATCATTGTTGCCCGTGCAGGTGAAAACGCTGATGCAATCGGACTGTTTCCAGCTTTTTTGAAAGCATCGGGCACTCGCCTGGTTTGTGTGGGGGCGGCGGATAGTTTTGAAAAGGAAGACGACGCTGCCGCTGCGAAAAGCCTCAGCATTCATCAGCGGCTGCAGCCACTGTCATCCAGTGAGCAGCAGAGAGCGACGCGAATTCTCGAAGGACTGGATTATCCGAGCGTGGCTCGTGAGCAAGCTTGGCTCAAGGCAACGGGCCGCGTCGAATATGTGAAAACCCAATCAATAGCAGCGAAGAAAGCCATCAGTGATCTCAGTCGTCTTGAAGGAATCATCCCGGCTATCGAAACCGCTTACACGCTCGCGTGGGCTTGCCAGACAGCGGCCACCATGTCGCGTGATCAATCAATCGTGGTGTTTCTTGGCGAGAATGTCGATAAGAACATCTGGGATATCGGCAAGGCGATGGGCGTTCCGCTTTAAAGCTGAATGACGGCGGATGCTGACGTTGAGCCATCGCCGAGAACGGTTTTGCCATCGAGTGCATGCAGCGTTGCGTTCAGCGATATCAGCAGCGCGCGACTATGCGTGATCAAGCCATTGTGTGAGCCGATCACGAGTTGATACGCCGCTTCAGCCATCATCTCTACAGGCTCCAGCCACTCTGGATGTGATGCCTGCATCTGCTTGGCAATCGCTAAAGCGCCTTCAGTGACTGCAATTTTGTAGGGCGACAGCACACTGACATCGACATTGCTGCCAGAGAGTTCTGCGGCAAGACCGAGTGACGTTCTTTCCAGCGCCACTTTGCTCGCGCCATAAAGGGCCAGCGCGTGAATCATTTTCGCGGGCCCTTCAAAAGGCGGCTGCGGCTGTTGCGCCATCTCGCTGCTGATGTTGACTATGCGGCCCCAGCCGCGTTCTTTCATTGCAGGGAGTGCCTGCTGAATCAGATCAACAGGCGCCTGAAAATTCAGCTCGAACATCGCGCGCCGTGCCGCCAAATCAATTTTGCTCGGCGGCGCGTAAGCACTGATGCCTGCGGCGTTGTTGATCAGGATATCGATGGCACCAAACTTCTCGCTTGCGCGCGCGATGAGTGTTGAACGCGCAAGGTCGTCGGCCAAATCTGTTTCGATCATTGCGGCGCGGCCACCTGCTTGCTCAATCAGGGCAACGGTTTCGCGCAGCCCTTCAATCGATCGTGGTGACGCACTCACGACAACTGCAGCGCCGTGTGTAGTGAGTCGCTGTGCAATCGCACGGCCAATGCCGCGACTGGCGCCGGTGACGAGTGCAACGTGATCTTTGAGTGTGTTGGTCATTAGTAAAACGCCCCTTGCGGGGCGTTAGTGTTACTGAACAATGGCTGGATGTGCTTGCGTCGGTGCACCAAGCATGGGGCGATGGCTTGGTGGTTGCTTGCCGTCGATATCTTTCATGCCGTAGTCGAGTGCGGCTTCTGCGCCGATCAACACCTGTCCTGATTTCTCCATGACTTTTGGATCGCGATACAGCTCGCTGATCAGATGACCGGTGAACTCCGGCGTCTCGGCGATATCCCAGAAGCCTGCGTACTTTTCTGGCTCGGAATCCATCACACGCTTGGTGCGATCTGTTTTGAGCATGCCCATCCAGATCGAGAACGCGGCGATGTTGAACGGCTTGAAATCAACCGCCATGTCCTTCGCAAATTTATCGACGCCGACTTTCTGCGCGCCGTAGCCAGGGCCGTGCATATAGCAGCTGGCGCCGAATGAAGAAGTGAACACAACAACGCCACGCTTGTTGGCAACGAGCAGCGGTGCAGCGTAGTAGCTGGCGATGTAGCCTGAGCGCAGGCCGACATCAAGAATATTGACGAGGTCGAGTGACTTGTCCCAGAACGGGCCGGGCACGATGAGATCATCGTGAATCACCGTGGCATTGTTGACGAGGATGTCGAGCTTGCCCTGTTCTTGTTTGACGCGATCAAACAATGCTTTGACCTGTGCGTCATCGCTGTGATCAACGCTAACCGCAATGCCTTTGCCGCCAGCTTTGGTGATGGCTTCAGCAGTGGCGTGAATGGTGCCCGGCAGTGCAGCGTCCCCTTCTTTCTGCGAACGACCCGTCACATAAACAGTAGCGCCTTCAGCGCCGAGTGCTTCTGCAATGCCTTTGCCTGCGCCGCGTGATGCGCCGGTGACAACAGCAACGACGCCTTTCAGTTTCTGACTCATGCCGACACTCCTCAATTTGTTTTATTCAGATTACGCAATTCAAACTTCATAACCTTGCCGCCAGCATTCACCGGCAATGCAGTGAGCACTTCAACGCTGCGCGGTACTTTGTAGTTCGCCATTTGATCGCGGCACCATGCGATGAACTCCTTGCCATCAATCTGCTGGCCCGGACGTGCAACCACAAATGCTTTTCCGACTTCACCTTGACGCTCATCTGGCACGCCAACAATCGCGACCTGTGCAACCGCAGGGTGCGCAGCAATGATGCGTTCGATCTCGGCCGGATAGCAGTTGAAGCCGCCGGTGATGTACATGTCTTTGAGGCGGTCGGTGATCTTCAGATAACCGCGTGCGTCGAGAATGCCGACGTCGCCGGTGTGTAGCCAGCCGTCCGCATCAATCGTTTCGCGGGTGGCTTTATCGTCATCGAGATAGCACTGCATGACGTTGTAACCGCGAATCACGATTTCGCCAGATTCTCCAGCGGCAACGGGCTTGTTGTCAGAATCAACAATGCGCATTTCGGTGTTGTCGATGGCGGTGCCGCTGGTGAGCGCGATGGTTTCAGCATCGTCATTCACCTGGCACATCGACGCGACGCCGCAGGTCTCCGTGAGGCCGTAAGCGGTCAGCACGATCTTGAAACCCAACTCAGCACGAATGCGTTCAATCAATGAGGGCGCAATCGTTGCGGCGCCGGTGATCGTCGCGCGCAGCGAAGAGAGATCAGACGTTGCACGTGCAGGATCGTTGAGCAGTGAGATGAAGAGTGTCGGTGGTCCGGGCAGTACCGAGATGCGCTGAGTCGCGATGCGTTTCAGAATCGCAGCTGCATCAAAGATTGCGTGCGGCAACACGGTGAGGCCAATCATCAAGCTGCCAAGCCAACCGACCTTGTAACCAAAGGTGTGGAAGAAGGGATTGGCAATCAGATAACGATCTTCTGGCACCAAGCCCATGTGCGCAGACCAATCGGCAATCACGCGCAGGTTCTGGCCATGATGCGTCACCACACCTTTCGGGCGGCCGGTGGTGCCGGAGGTGAACATGATGTCCATGCGGTCATCAGCTGTGACGGCTGCAGCACGCTTCATCACGTCTTCGGTGTGGGACTGATCAGCCTTGGCCATGAAGTCGCGCCAGCCGCTGTCGCCGGCTTGCTCGTCGCGCAGTACAACAACGTGTTCGAGCGTCTTCGGCCAATGTTCAGCAGCAATCAGACTCGGGTAATGCGTGCCCAAGAAATTGCCCGCACAGAACAGAATACGTGCGCCGGATTTCTCCAATACATATGCAGCCTCAGCGCCTTTCATGCGCGTGTTGATCGGAACCAGCACGCCGCCAACGCTGTGAATGGCGAGGCCCGCAACAATCCACTCAACGCAATTCTGTGCCCAGATCGCGACGCGATCGCCGTGATTGACGCCGAGCGCAAGCAAGGCGCGTGCAGCGTAAATGCGGAGTTGATCCAGTTCAGCGTAGCTCAGCTCGCTGCCGTCTTCTGCAATGACCGCGGTGCGCGAAGCATTGCGGCGGACAGATTCTGCGAAGGCGGCGGGGACGGTGGCTGCTGACATTGAAGAATTCACTTGAGATTAAAAGGGGTAAACAACGCGAATGCGTTTGGACGTCGGCACAGCCTGACAGGCTAGGATCCAGCCGCGCTCGATGTCGTGCCGGTCGAGCGTCTGGTTCTGCAGCATTTCTACGCTGCCTTCTTCCAGTTGGCACATGCAGGTCGCACAGTCGCCTTGGCGGCATGAAGTTGGCGATACAAATTCTGCAGCGTCCATCACTTCAACCAATCGCTGGCCTTCGCTACCGATGAACTTGTGCTCGGCGCCATCGAGAGTGACGAAGATTTCGATGGCCCCAAGGCCTTCTTGCTGCACGCTGCTCATATGTCTTTTCTGAATAGTCCGCTACAGGATGTGGCGGTCTTGTACAGGATGTACACGCGCAGATTAATTCGCAAGGCGAATTAATCTGCCCACATCAGGTAACCATTATCGATGCGCATTTCCGCGCCGGTAATGAACTTCGATTCATCCGAAGCCAGGAACAGCACCAGATTCGCAATATCCGTCGGCTTGGCAAAGCGCGCCATCATTTGTTTCTGATCCATCATGCGCACGGCGGTCTTCTCGCCTTTGGGAATGGTGCCGTGAAGATTGGCGACCATCGGCGTCATGATGCCGTCCGGGTGAATCGTGTTGCAGCGAATATTGTTGAGTTCCATGCGGCAATGCGCGGCGATGCTGCGCGTCATTGCGGTGACGGCGCCTTTGGACGCGGCGTAAGCAACGAAGGAACCTTGACCGCCAATGGCCGAGATCGAAGCCATGTTGACGATAGAACCGCCGCCGCGCTTTTTCATCGCCAGAACGCCGAAGTGGCAGCCGAGGAAGTAACCATCGGAGTTGATGCGCTGAACCTTCTGCCAAGTCTCGAGCGTGGTGTTCTCGATATTGCCGTACATCAGGATTGCAGCGTTGTTGACGAGGATGTCGACGCCACCGAATGCTGCTTCAGTTTTCTCGATGACTTCTTTCCAGCTGTCTTCCGAAGCAATGTCGTGCTTGATGAACAGTGCGCTGCCCGGTGAGGTCGCGTTGATCTGTTCTGCGACTTTGACGCCGTCTGCTTCGTTGAGATCGGTGAGAACAACTTTGGCGCCTTCACGTGCCAGCATGATGGCGTCTTCTTTGCCTACGCCGCTCGCCGCACCGGTGATGATCGCAACCTTGTCTTGAACGCGTCCCATAGGATTCTCCTCGTTTTATTTGTTGTTACGAATTCGCAGCAGTGTTGCCTGCGCGACGGCCGGACCACAGGCAGTCTGCAAGTGACAAGCCGCTGACATAACGATTCGATGCCACGCCAATCGCTGTACGACCTGCAGCGTAGAGGCCGGGGATGGTCGTGCCATTGGCATTGAGCACGCCGCCGGTTTTTTCATCCACGCGCAGACCACCGAGCGTAATCGCCGGGCAGGTCATGTGGGCACCGATATCGAGTGCATAGAACTTGGGTGTGTCGAGCGCTGCGCGATAGTCGTTGGACTTGAGTAGCGGGTCGGCAGTGTTGTTGGTAATTGCGTTGTTGTACGCGCCGATGGTGCGGCCCAGTGCGGCGCCATCAATACCCAGTTTGTTACCGAGTTCCTGTGCCGATTTGCCGCGCTTGGCGAACAACATCAGTAGCAACGCAGGCACGCTCTGGAAGAACCAGAGGCCGCCGAACAGGGCTTCGCGAATCGCGATCTTGCGCAGTTTCTTATCGAGAATCAGCCAAGCTTTGCCATCGTGGAATTCGCACATCTCAACGCCGAGCTTGGCACCGTAGACCTGCTCGTTGCAGAAGCGCTCGCCTTTCGTGTTGACGGCGATGCCCTTCGGCCATGCGATGGGCGGATTGATAAAGCGCCAGGCGGAAACGTGATTGAGTTTGTCGGCGACAGCGCCAACCGATTGACCAAGACGAATGCCGCTGCCATCGCAACCGGCGGTGCCGAGGCGCATCGTCATTTTGTATTTGGGGGCGTACTGGGCAACCATTTCGCGATTGAAGATGAAGCCGCCGGCGCTGAGGATCACGCCCTTGCTGGCACGCACGCGCAATGGTTTGGCCTGTGCCATTTCAATCGCACGTGCTTTGCCGCGCAGGCTGTCGGCCCAGGCAGGCACAAAGTTGAAAACCTTCTCGGCTTTCTGAATCAGCTTGTCGTGCTGAATCGCTTCTTTCGATCCCGGCGTGAGCTGCCAGAGTTCTGCTCCCAACACCTTGCCATCTTTGTCGGTGATCAAACGACGGACTGCGGTTTGCGTCATCGTGTTGATGCCAACGCGGCTGACTTCAGCACGCAAAAATTCAAACATGGCTTTGCCAGAGAGCCAGCTTCCGCGGGTGCGGTGACCGCGTGGTGCTGGCTTGGCGACAGCGGCGTACTCGGCAACCGCTTCGTTGCCGGAGTAATAAAGATAGATGCCGTCTTTCGGGTATGAAGTTTTCGGCGGCGGCGCGCTGGATTCGAAATTTGCACCAATCGATTCCAGCCACTCAATCAAGCCGCGGCTGTCTTCACAAAATTGACGCAAGGTGGGTTCGGTGACGGAGTCGCCGGTTTCCATGCGCAAATATTTAAACATCTCTTCCGGCGTGTCTTCATAACCGGCCTTTTTCTGATGCGGTGTGCCGCCGCCGGCATAGACGATGCCGCCGCTTTTGGCACTGGCACCGCCACCATCAAAACGGTCAGCAACGATCACATTCGCGCCGGTTTTTTGGGCCGAAAGTGCAGCCGATGCACCGGCCGCGCCAAAGCCCACAACGAGTACATCGCAGGACAAATCCCATTGCGAATTGGCGCCATCAACAACGAGCGCGGGCTCGATGTGCAAAGTGCCGTCGGCGGATGTTGCAAGAGCGGTGCTGGATTGGGACATGGCAGGTAGCGCGCATACACGCACGCATCGACAGATTAGGGAGCCTGAATTATTGAGAAATACCCCTGTGAATCTTCGTCCATAGTGATGAGACTTTGACCAAGCTAGGCCGATTTAACTCATCCATGCGGATGAAGCTCAAAACCTTATGGATACTGATAATTCTGAGTATCCAAACCTATCTTTGGCGGAACCTTTCCATGGGAAAAATTCAGGCGCTGGCTTATGTCGTCGCGCAGTCCACTGATGTGAGCAAATGGCAGCAGTACGGCGAGCAGATGCTCGGCGCTGCGACCAGCCCTGCAGCGGGTGGCGGTTTGTTCGTCAAACTCGACGAGCGCGACTACCGCATGGCCATCGTGCCGGGCGCTGAAGACCGCTACCTCGCTTCCGGCTGGGAAGTTGCCAGCGAAGCCGATTTCAAGGCTGCGGTCGCCGCCATCGAAAAGGCTGGCATCACCGTCACGCCGGGCAGCGCCGATCTGAAGAAAGCCCGTGGTTTCAAGGATGTGGCGACTTTCGTCGATCCCTCGGGCAACACCCATGAACTGGTCTGGGGCTACGCAGGCGGCAACGCGGCCTTCGTTTCGCCAATCGGCGTCACCGGCTTCAAGACCGGCAAGCAGGGCATGGGCCACACCGTTCTGCCCTGCCTCAACTTCGATGCCACGTTCGCCTTCTTCCGCGATGTGCTCGGCTTTGGTCTGTCGGACAGCTTCAAGTTCCAGCCGGGTCCAGACGCGCCAGTCATGCGCATGTTCTTCATGCATGCCGCGAGCGGCCGTCACCACAGCCTCGCGCTGGCCGAAATGCCAAGCCCGAGCGGCTGCATCCACATCATGGTGGAAGTGAACTCGATGACCGAAGTCGGCTTGGCTCATGACCGTCGCGAAAAACTCGGCATCAAGCTGATGGCCACCCTCGGCCAGCACGAAAACGACAAGATGACTTCGTTCTACATGAACACGCCATCGAACTTCGCAGTGGAATACGGCTGGGGCGGCATCGACGTTGATCCTGCAACCTGGCAGGCCACCAACGGCGAGCGCGTTTCTGTTTGGGGCCACGATTTCTCTGTTGGCTTCCGCTAGTTCAATCAACAGCACTACTAAGCTGCAAATAAAATGACCTTCACAAAACAAAAAACTGCAGCCGAGGCGATTGCCGAGTTGCGCGATGGCATGACCATTGGCATTGGCGGCTGGGGGCCTCGTCGCAAGCCGATGGCACTCGTTCGCGAAATCCTGCGCTCGCCACTGAAAGATCTCACCATCGTTTCTTACGGCGGTCCTGACGTCGGCATGCTCTGCGCTGCGGGCAAGGTGAAGAAGTTGATCTTCGCTTTCGTCACCATGGACGCGATTCCCTTGGAGCCTTACTACCGCAAGGCTCGCGAGAGCGGTGCGATTCAGGTTGAGGAATACGACGAAGGCATGTTCGAGTGGGGCCTGCGCGCCGCTGGCATGCGCATGTCCTTCCTGCCGACGCGCTGTGGTCTCGCAACCGATGTGCTCGCAAAGAACCCACGCCTCAAGACGATTGCCTCGCCTTATGACGATGGCGAAGTTTATGTTGCGATGCCTGCGCTCAAGCTCGACGCAGCGCTGATTCACGTCAACGAAAGCGACAAGATCGGCAACACGCTGCTGCGTGGCCACGATGTGTTCTTTGACAATCTCTTCGCACGCGCATCCAGCCACACCATCGTCAGCACCGAAGTGCTGCACGATCGTTTGACCGTTGATGCTGAAACCGCAAAGCAAAACGCTTTCGAGCGTTATCTGGTGCAGACGGTGGTGCACGCACCTTGCGGCGCGCACCCCACGTATCTCGGCCCCAACTACGGCCTCGATATGGATCACCTCAAGGCCTACAACGCTTCCGCAACTGAAGAAGGCGGCTGGCAGAAATACATGGACGAGTTCGTCAACGTTGGTGAAGAGGCTTACCTCGCCAAAGTGGGTGGTGCTGAACGCGTGTCCAAACTCAAACTGCCGGTGTATTGATATGAGCGACGCAACTCTCGCAGAACTGATGATTACTGCCGCCAGCGAAACCTGGCGCAACAATGGCGAAGTGCTCGCCTCCGGCATCACCACCATCCCGCGCCTCGGTGCGAGCTTGGCGAAGATGACGCACTCGCCTGAACTACTGATGACGGATAGCGAAGCCTATCTCGTCAGCGAACCTGCACCACTCGGTCCTCGTGCTGCTGACTACGTGCCGAAGTTCGAAGGCTATATGTCTTTCGATCGCGTGTTCGAATGCGTGTGGGGCGGCAAGCGCCACGCCATGATCGGCCCGACGCAGATCGACCGTTGGGGTCAGACCAATCTTTCATGCGTGGGTCCTGATTACGCAAAACCAAAGTCAGCCGTTCTCGGCGTTCGCGGTTTGCCCGGAAACAGCATCAACCACATCAACTCCTTCTTCGTTCCTGCGCACAACACGCGCGTGTTCGTTGCGGGTGAAGTCGATATGGTTTCCGGCGTTGGCTATAAGGCCGAACGTTGGGCGCCTGGCATGAAGCGCGACTACGCTGATATCCGCGTTGTTGTCTCCGATCTTTGCGTGATGGATTTCGGCGGCCCTGATCACGCAGCGCGCGTGATCTCGCTGCATCCGGGCGTGACGTTCGAGCAGGTTCAGGCTGCAACGGGCTTCCCGCTGATCGCCATCGACAACCTTGGCGTCACCGCACTGCCAACAGACGAACAGCTCGCAATCATTCGCAAGCTCGATCCGCACAACATGCGCGGCATGGTGCTCAAGGGCAATCCGCCTGCGATCAAGGCAGCTGCATAAGATGAGCGCTCCGGCCCCAGTCCTCGAAGGTTGGTTCACGCTAGACGCAGGCGCGCCGCAATTGCTCGGCTCGCGTTGCACGTCTTGCGGAACGTATTACTTCCCCAAGCTCAAAACCTTTTGCCGCAATCCTGATTGCGTTGGCGAAAAGTTTGAAGAAGTGCCGCTCTCGCGCACCGGCAAGGTCTGGTCGTTCACCAATGCGGTGTATCAGCCGCCTGAGCCTTATGTGCAGGTCGACAAGGACGCGTTTGTGCCATTTGCGATTGCAGCGGTTGAACTCGAAAAAGAAAAAATGATTGTGCTCGGACAAGTCGTTGCTGGCGTGGGCGTTGAATCGCTCAAGGCTGGTCTCGATGTAGAGCTGGTGTTGGAGCCACTTTCCGACGGCAAGCTGACGTGGAAGTGGAAACCCGTATGAGCACGAATAAAGACATCGCCATCCTCGGCGTCGGCATGCACCCTTGGGGCAAGTGGGGCAAGAGCTTCATCGACTACGGCGTCGTTGCCGCACGCGCTGCGCTCGCTGACTCCGGTGTGAACTGGCGCGATGTGCAGTTTGTTTCTGGCGCCGCCACCATTCGTAACGGTTATCCCGGTCAGGTTGCAGGCGCGACATTCGCACAGGCACTCGGCTGGCAGGGCGCGCAGGTGAATACCTCGTACGCTGCCTGCGCATCAGGTTCGCAAGCACTTGCTGCTGCGCGCTCCAAGATTTTGTCCGGCGAATGCGAAGTCGCACTCGTCATTGGCAGCGACACCACGCCAAAAGGTTTTCTCAAGCCTGCACCTGGCGAGCGTCCGGATGATCCGGATTGGGTTCGCTTTCGTCTCGGCATTACCAATCCGACCTACTTCGCGCTCTATGCGCGTCGTCGCATCGAGATGTATGGCGATACGCAAGCTGATTTCGCGCTGGTGAAAGTGAAGAACGCCGAACACGGCTTCAACAACGTCAACGCGCGCTACCGCAAGAAGTTCACAGCTGAAGAAGTTGCAGCATCAAGCATCGTTGCTGATCCGCTGCGCTTGATGGATATCTGCGCGGTGTCAGATGGCGCTGCGGCGATCATCGTTTCCAGCGTTGAGTACGCGAAGAAAATTGGCAAGGCCAACGCGCCACGTATTGCTGCAATCTCGACGGTCACGCCGACGTTTGCATCCGCGCTCGTTGAGATGCCAGACATCGCAACCGATTCTGCTATTGCAGTTCCAGCTCAATCATTCCGCGCTGCATTGCCGCGCAAGGCGTACGAAGAAGCAGGCATCAGCCCAAGCGACATCAGCCTCGCAGAAGTCTATGACCTCTCGACCGCACTGGAACTGGATTGGATTGAAGACCTACAACTCTGCGCACGTGGTGAAGCCGCACAGTTGGTACGGGAAGGCGCAACCAAAGTCGGTGGCCGCATTCCAGTGAATGCTTCCGGTGGTCTTGCATGCTTCGGCGAAGCAGTGCCTGCGCAAGCACTCGCACAGGTTTGCGAACTCACTTGGCAGCTGCGTGGTCAGGCCGGTGAGCGTCAGGTTGCGGATGCCAAAGTTGGCATCACCGCCAACCAAGGTTTGTTCGGACACGGTTCGTCCGTGATCGTGAAGCGCTAATGAAAACTGCTCTGACTGAACTGCTCGGCTGCAAATATCCCATCGTGCAAACCGCGATGGGTTGGGTAGCTGACAGCAATCTCGTGATTGCAACGAGCAAGGCCGGTGGCTTTGGATTTCTTGCTGCTGCAACGATGTCGACCGACCTGCTCGCCAAAGAAATTGCAGCCGTTCGCGCAGCGACCGATACGAAGTTCGGCGTGAACTTCCACATGTTCCAGCCCAACGCTGCGGAAGTGATTGAGCTGGTGATCAAGAACAGCGATCGCGTTCGCGCGGTTTCTTATGGCCGTGGCCCGGATGCCAAGACCATCAAGCGTTTCAAGGATGCTGGCGTGCTGTGCATGCCCACCGTTGGCGCGCTCAAGCACGCGCAGAAAGCAGTTGAGCTCGGTGCAGACATCATCACCGTGCAAGGTGGTGAAGGTGGTGGTCACACCGGTTCAGTGCCAACAACATTGCTACTGCCGCAAGTTCTCGATGCAGTGAAAGTTCCTGTTGTTGCAGCCGGTGGTTTCTACAACGGCCGCGGTCTCGCGGGCGCACTCGCTTATGGTGCCGCAGGCATCGCGATGGGCACGCGCTTCCTGATGACCAGCGATTCACCGGTGCCACGCGCGACGCTGGAAAAATACATTGCAGTCAAAGAGCCATCGCAGATTCGTGCGTCGACGGCGGTTGATGGCATGCCACAACGCATGATCGACAATCCTTTCCTGCTCAAGCTTGAGAACGGTGGTTTGCTGCGTCGCTTGTTCGTTGCGCTCTCCAGCGCATGGGCATGGCGCCAGCACACCGGCATGTCGATTGCGCACATGGCCAAGACATTTTTCGCTGCACTGTCTGAAGGCGACTCCGCGATTCAAACCATGATGGCCGCCAACGCGCCTGTGCTGATTCAGCGCGCGATGGTTGAAGGTCGTCCGGATGAAGGCGTACTGCCGAGCGGACAAGTCGCAGCAAACATCGGCGCGCTGCCCAGCGTTGCTGAACTGATCAACAACATCGTTAGCGAAGCAGATCAACGCTTGGCAACGCTAGCGAACCAGAGGTCCTAATGAATAACGGCTTCAGCACCACGATCACCGATGGCATCGCTGAGATTGTCATCAA
>JAZKEM010000097.1:0-52386 GCA_040387055.1 Pseudomonadota bacterium
CAAGCTGCGCTCACCCTGCGCTCGCGCCCACTGCTCGACTGCACGCACAATCTCTGAACCAACGCCCTGACTACGACTGGCACGCGTCACCACCAGACTCACCAACTCTGCGTGCTGTGCAATCTCGATATGGCGATTGATACGTCCGTGTCCCCAAGCGATTACCACGTCGCTCTCTTCGACAACGAGAACAACATGATCCGCTCGCGGCAATAAATCACGCAGCGACGCTGCCACTTCATCTTCTGTCGGTTCGTATCCGAACTCGCGTGAGATAGTGGCTATCGCTTTAACGTCTTCAGGTTTTGCGCGTCTAATCTGCATTTAAAATTTCCTGACGTGCCACTCCTGTGCATCCATGCGCCCGCGGCATACCGTACATCCTGTACATAAAAAAGCCGCTCAATGAGCGGCTTTTTACACAACGGGTTTTATTCCCAACCAATCTTGTCACGATTCTGCGCGTGCTTCTCGATCAGTGGCAGGAAGCGCTTTTCAACTTCATTGCGCTTGACCTTCATCGTCGGCGTCATCATGCCGTTGTCGATGGTCCAGCTGTCTTTGAGGATGAGGCACTTGGCAATTTCTTCGTGCGGCTCAAGTGTTTCGTTGACGGCTTTCATATCTGCAATGAGGCCGGCTTCAACATCGCCACGCGATTTCTTTTGCGCTTCTGGCGTCAGCGTCACGGTCATGATCGGCTGCGTCAGACCCGTGCCGACAAAACACATCTGGTCGATGTCGGTGTTGCGTGCTAGTGAGCCTTCAATGGGTGCTGGAGCAACGTACTTGCCTTTGAGCGTTTTGAAGATGTCTTTAACGCGACCGGTGATGTAGAGATAGCCTTCTGCATCAACGCGACCTTTGTCACCCGTGCGCAGCCAGCCATCCGCCGTAAACGTTTCGGCGGTTTTCTCTGGCTCTTTGTAATAACCCGCCATCACGCCAGCGTGCTTGTATTGAATCTCGCCTTCTTCCGAAATGCGCATGTCCGCGCCTGGCATCGCGCGACCTACTGAACCAAAGCGATTTGCTTTAGGCAGGTTGGCGGTGGCGTAGATGCTGTTCTCGGTCATGCCGTAGCCTTGCAGCACGGTGAGGCCGAGTTTTTCGAACCACTTCATCAATGGCATCGGCATTGGCGCTGCGCCTACAAACATGTAGCGCACGTTCTGCAGGCCTGCACCAGCTTTGATCTTTTTCTTGATGAAGCTGGAGAGCAAAGGAATCTTCAACAGGCGTTCTAATTTTTCCTGTGGCAGTTTTCTCAGCACGCCACCTTGAATGCGGCTGTAAACCAATGGCACGCCGAAGAAACGTGTCGGCGCCACTTCTTTGAGCTGCTCTGCGAGCTTCTCAATGTTCTCGTTGAAGTAAACCTGCGCGCCAAGATAAATACTGGCCAGTTCCAATGCGCCGCGCTCAAACATATGCGCGAGTGGCAGGTAGGAGAAGAATTTTTCAGCGCCAACGGCTGGCATGGTTTTCATCAGGCCCATAGTCGCGAAGGCCATGTTCTCGCCAGTGATCATCACGCCCTTGGGATTGCCCGTGGTGCCTGAGGTGTAAACCAGCGTTGCGAGCTGCTTGGGATCTGGCGGCGTGTAACCGGAGAGCGGCTCGCTCTTCTTCACCAAGTCATCCCACTGGTGATCACAGTCGATGCCGAGATCCGCGTAAGGGAAACCAATCTTGAGAATGCCTGCAGGCAAACCCTTGGCAAAATCATCCGCGTCTGGCATTGGGCCGATGAAGACGACCTTGGCTTCGCAGTGATTCAGAATGTACTTAACTGCATCGACCGACTGCTTCGGATAAAGACCGACGCTGACATAACCCGCCATGCTGATGGCCAGATCTGCAAAGAACCAATGTGCAGTGTTGCGACCTGAGATCGCGATGGCCGTACCGGCCGGAAAGCCCAAAGACTTGAGCGCAGTGGCCATGGATCGCACTTGGGCCTCTGCTTCTCCCCATGTGTAGCTCTTCCACGTGCCATTAACGGGCTGGAACAACCAAGGCGTACTCGGACGCTCCTTGGCCCACTGCATCAACATTTCGACTGGGTTTTTCTGCGTAGACATCTAGCCCCCTGAAACAATTATTTTTGATCCGCTCGTAAGCGACCTGAATTTGAGCGAAGCATCTTAAACAAATGCCCGCGGTTTAGCTCCAAAGCCTTTGCGGTAAATGAGGCCTACGCCCAGCTCTGTCATGATCTAGGATAGGTTGCTTATTAATTGTCTTATAAATTAAATTATAGTAAACATTTAGTAACAGTTATCGCAGGCACAATAGCGCTCGCGGTAACCGCATATAAACATCACACGCTCAATATAGAGCGCATGCAGGGGAAGCATATGAAAGCAATAATTTCGGCCTTGGTACTCATCGCCGTCGCCGCCATTTACCTGCTGTTTTGGCCAGTGCCAATTCAGCCACAGGCGTGGACACCTCCGCCTGCCCCCAGCCTCACAGAAGGCCCATACGCCTATAACGAGAAGCTCAAAGACATCGAGCGCATGGCCGATGGCTATGGCGTGGGTCCTGAAGGCATCAATCTGGATAGCGAAGGCAGCGTTTATGCGGGCTTCGCCAATGGCGACGTCGTGCGCTTCTCGCCTGACTTCACGCGTCAAACCAAACTCGGCAACACCGGCGGCCGCCCACTCGGCCTTGGCGTTGCGGATGACGGCAGCGTCTTCATCGCTGACGCAATCAAGGGCTTCATGGTCAACAGCGTTAAAGGTGTTGATATCGAAAGCATCAGCACGGAAGCCGATGGCCAGAAGTATGGCTTCATTGATGATGCCGTCGCTGGCCGCAGCGGCATGGTTTATTTCACCGACGCGTCTGACCGTTTTGGTTATGGCAACCACATGTCCGACCTGCTTGAGCATGGCGCCAATGGTCGCGTGTTCTCATACGATCCCAAAACCAAGGAAGTGAAAACGCTGATGAAGGGCGTGCACTTTGCCAACGGTGTCGCGCTGGGGCCTGATGAGTCCTACCTCTTGGTGAACGAGACCAGCGAATACCGCGTGCTGCGTTACTGGCTCAAGGGAGAAAAAGCTGGCACGCAAGATGTGTTCATCGACAACCTGCCCGGCTTCCCCGACAACATCAGCTTCAATGGCGAAAATCGTTTCTGGGTAGCCCTCGTCGCACCACGCGACACCATGCTCGACAAGACGCTACTGCCAGGCAATGAATGGCTGCGCAAAGTGGTTTATCGCCTGCCTAAGTTCCTGCAACCCAAACCAAGCAACCGCTCGTTTGTGTTGGGCCTAGATCTCAATGGCAAAGTCATTGCCAACCTGCAGTACGAAGGCAAAGGCGCTTACGCACCAATCACCAGCGTGCGCGAATATCGTGAGTGGTTGTACTTCGGCAGCCTGACGGACACCGCAATTGGACGCTTGCCGCTCAATAATGCCATTGCAGTCGCGCCTTAATCTCTCCGCGCGCAGCGTTTAACTTAAACGCTGCGCGCTGTTGGTCTTTTTGCCCAGACCCAAGCCAGCACACCACCTGTTGCAAGCTGCCACACGCCCCACCAACCTAAGACCAAAATCATATTGGTTTGCGTAGGGAAATAGGTAAACACCAGCGTCAGGCCCAGCGCAGTGTTGTGGATGCCCGTTTCGAATGTAATCGCGCGACGTTCGCTTTCTGCAACGCCAAACAAAGTGCCAACACCATAGCCGCTGATCAGCGCCAGCAGGTTATGTAGCAGCACCAGCACAAAGAGCGCCGAGATCACATGTAGGAACAGTCGACCGTTTGCGGCGAGCGCGACAAATACAAAACCAAAGAAGACGATCAAGCCAAAACGCCGCAGCGGAACCAGCAAACGTTTTGCGAGTTCAGGCTTTTTGCTTGCCAAGCTCATGCCTGCAAGCAAGGGCAACATCAGCGCCACGGCAATCGTCATCACCAGTTCAAGTGCAGGCACGCGAATCTCTTGCAAGGCGGCTTGCGTTGCAGGATGCAGGCCACCGAGTAGCGCGAAGGTGAGCGGTGTTGCGATTGGTGAGATCAAACTGGAAATCGTGGTGGCGCTCATCGATACCGAAGTGCGTCCACCGCTCCAATGCGTCAACACGTTCGACATGTTTCCGCCCGGGCAGGCTGCGGTCATCATCAAGCCGAGCGCCAAACCCGGTGAAGGATTTAAAACCAAGATCAAACCAAACGTCAGCAGTGGCAACACCAATAGCTGCGAGAACAACGCTGCAAAAACTGGCTTTGGCTGTGACAACAGGCGACGAAAATCTGCGAACGAGAGTTCAAGCGCTACGCCAAAAATAACCAGCGCGAGGATGCACTGCAAAACCAGCGCAGCCGTGGGGCTGAACTGCATCGTCGGTAAAGCGTCGTTGTTCACGTGCCAGTCCAGGCCACCAGCACCTCACGAGGACCATGAAAAGGCATGCGGCCGTGTCCGGTCGAGCGATTGTCGATGGCGAGAATATCGCCCTCGTGCCAAGTCTCGATCACCAGATGCTTCCAGATGGTTTCTACCAAAATGCGTACGTGGCGCGGGTCTACTTCTCCACCGTCAGCATGGGTCACATGCATCGGCTGCTCCATCGACGATTTCATGCGCTGCTTAAGTGCGGTTAATGCGCTGGTCAACGCCCAGTAAAAAATCGCACGTGGATTTTTTTGGTAACGGCGGATGTAGGCGTACTCCAACGCTGCAGCAGCAACGTGAAAAACCTGTGTGTGGTTAAACCAAGCCGTCTCGCCCGTCACGGGATGCTCACGCATCGCGACTTGATCATTGATTAAACGAAGACGTCCCTGCGCCAACCATTCGCAGCGCAAGCCCTGCGCTTCAGCTTTGCGCTCAACGAGTACGGGGTCGGTTGTGCTGAATAATTCATCCCAACGCTTGAGCTGCCACAGGTCGCGCCCTTTCGGGCTATCTGGGCCATCGTAGTTACGGATATTGCGAACACCACGCGCTGCAAAAGTTTCACGCATTTCAGCAGGCAGATCACGCCACACAGCACGCCAATCAACCGTTGGTGTTTCGCCGTTTTTCCCGGGAGCAATGGTGCAATGGAAAAATAATTTTCGAGGCGCTGAAGGCAAGAAGCTCATCTCGCTGTGTTGCGCAATCGGATAAAACGGTGGCAACTCGGAAGCGGTGAAAACATATTGGCTACGCGCATTGCGTGGCGAAGTGCCGAGGTAGTCGTTTTTTAAATCCGGCTCCAGCGCCTTCGCAACCTGTTCAAAGTCAGCAGCTCCGAGTAAATCAAAGCCACGCAAGCGTAGCGCACCGTGGTGCACCCATTCGGTTTCGATCTGATCTCGTTGCTCGACAATCCAACTTTTGAACGTTTCTAGAGAAACGCCC
Organism: Pseudomonadota bacterium; assembly: GCA_040387055.1. Lineage (GTDB taxonomy): Bacteria > Pseudomonadota > Gammaproteobacteria > Nevskiales > Nevskiaceae > Stenotrophobium. The sequence goes on from JAZKEM010000097.1 coordinate 5,369, forward strand.
TGCCCTTCGATCACTCGAATAGCTTTGTTATTAGCCGAACGCGCATCTGCAAAAAAGGGCTTTGTCATGGGATTACACCAATGTTGATGCAATCTTTATACAGAGCCCCTGCACTGACTTCAAAGGGAAATTTAACTGCGCAGCGCGCCGAGTACCGCTGCGTTGTCCGCGCCCAGCTTTGGAGCGGGGCCGCAGCTGATTCGTGGAATTTCGCCAAACTGGATGGGCATCGCCGTCGCTGGCTTACCAAGATGATTTTCAACCAAGCCACGCGCCACGACCTGCTCGTTTGTGAGCGCTTCATCGGGCGTCAGAATCGCGGTAGTGCAGGCGTCGTGCTGAAGCAGCAAGGTTTCCCACTCATCGCGCGTCTTGGTTTTGAACAGTTCAGCGACTTCAGCGCGCACCGCTTCTGCACTCGCGCCCGGAGCCATTGGTCTCTTCAACAGATCAGCGCGGCCAATAGCGGTGCACAGGGTGGCCCAGAACTTTGGCTCCAGCGCGCCAACCGCCAGATGTTTGCCATCTGAACATTCGTAGAAGCTGTAGTTAGGCAGCGCGCCGCTAAGCATGTCGCGGCCGCGTGGATTGGATTTGCCCATGGCGCGAATTGCAGCAAACGACACCACCTGTAGCGCCATCGAACCATCGTGCATGCCGACGTCTACAAATGCGCCCTCACCTGATGTGCGCGCGCCAATCACTGCAGACAGAATGCCAATCGCACAGGTCAATGCACCACCAGCAAGATCCGCGATCTGCAGATTGGATTGCGCAGGCGCGCCACCGGCAGGGCCGATCTGATCGAGCACGCCTGCATAACCGAGGTAATTCATATCGTGACCTGCGCGGTCACGATAAGGGCCAGTTTGGCCATAGCCAGTCAGCGCAGCGAACACGATTTTGGGATTGATCTTCTTCAGTGCGTCGTAACCGCAACCGAGCTTATCCATAACGCCGGGGCGGAACGATTCAATGACGACATCAGCGTCTTTCACCAGTTGATGAAATTTCTCAACGTCGTCTGCTTTACGCAAATCCAGCGTCACTGATTTTTTACCGCGATTCACCAGCTCAAACAGATCGGGCGAGAGCGAGCGCGCGTAGTCGCCACCATTCGGCTCTTCAATCTTGATGACTTCAGCGCCGAGCTGAGCAAGATACAAAGTGCAGAACGGGCCTGGCAGCAGGCGAGAAAGATCAAGAATACGAATGCCGGAAAGCAGTGAATTGGTCATCTGGATTGTTCTAAAAATAACTGAGCGCAGAAGGCTATCTCATCGCTCATACGACTCAAAGCACAATCGGCATTACCTAGAGCGCGAGCTAACGGCACTGATTGCGCCAAACACATGGGGAACCTCCAAACCACGCTTTAAGCACGGCTAATACCAAAAATTCGGCAAATTTTTTAGCCGTCTGCTTTTTGCCGTCTGCGGGCGAAAAACAAAGGCACATCAGCGCTTTTCAGACGGCTTCTATAGCGGCTTTGCAACTGACGTATTGGTGCTTTTTATCCCATGTCACCGAACTCTTCTGTCCGTAAGCTGTACAGCGAGATATATGCCCCTGAGGGCAGTCAATACATTGCAGTTTTGCCACCACAGACACAGTCGTTTGTTATGAAAATTTCGTGGTGTTCCAGGGCACTGTTGCTGCCTCTATTGACGTGCTGGGCTGCACTTTGCAGTGCGCAGTCACCGCCTCCGACGCCATCCGATGGCTTGAACAATTCAGCGGAGTACATCATCGGCTTTGTCCGTCATATCCGATGGAAGGCCGAAGATCAGCTACCAGCGTGGCGAGTCTGCGTTATCGGAGATCTGCCGCATGATCAGGAGCGCAGTTACACCGGTCGCACGGTGCGAGGCAAGCCATTTGCAGTCAGCCATGTCGAAGCGGACGCCCCGCTTAGTGACTGTCAGGTACTCGACCTCACAGCTGTCGACATTAAACCTGCAGGACAAGTGCTGTCCCGCATCCGAAAAATGCCAATCCTTACGGTAGGTTCGGGTTCCAGTTTCTGCTCCGCTGGCGGGCAGATTTGTTTGCATCTCAGAGACGAGCGCTCGCAGTCCAAACAGAAATTCGAAGTCAATCTTTCGACCATGAAAGAAGCTGTACTGGAGGTAAGCGCACGTCTGCTCACTGTCGGCTCGGTTCATGCCATCAGCGATAACCTGCCATGAGCCAGAAGCCGTCAACGCAGAAATTCCTTTCCACAAATGCATCGATGGCTCACATCGGTCGAGCCCTGCTGTCGATTTCCGTGCTCGCAATCCTGGTCGTTGGCAGCGGCGCGTTTCTGCTCAGCTATTACTCCCTGCACCAACAAACTGCGCGTCATCTGCAAACTTTAATCAGCTTTGCTGCGAGTGAAAGCGTCAGCGCAATTGAATTTCGCGACTCAAAAACAGCAACAGAAATCCTGCAGTCGATTCCGCCCGAAGTCGGCCTCACTGCCGCCGAGATTCGTGATGAATCAAACATCGTTCTGGCCCGTCTCGATCGCCAACCTGATGGCTTGATCGGCGCACTCGCCAACTTGGTCGGCATGGAACGCGTCGAGAAAGAAGTGATCGTCGAAGGCCGTCGGATCGGCAGCATTGTGCTCGAAGGCGGAGCAGAACCGATGCTACGTGCTCTGCTCAATCTGTTCGCTTGGTTCGTCTTCGGCATGATCTTATTTGCCTTCTGTGCGTTGATTGTGGGGCGCATGTATACAGCGCGCTTTAGCGAACCGATTCAACAATTGCGCGAGATCATTCGGCGCCTGATTGAACATCGTGACTTCAGCCAAAGAGCGCCACCGTCTTCCCTCATTGAAGTCGAGGATCTGCGCCGAGAATTTAATATTCTGCTTGAGGAAATTAGTCTGCGTGATCGTAGATTGACGCAGAGTAATGAAGCCCTGCGTCGCGCCGCCTATATCGATGTACTGACCGGCCTGCCAAATCGCTCGATGCTTGATTCAGTCATGCAGACGACGATCGACATCTGCAAGCAGCAGCACCGTCGTGCCTGCTTGTTCTATCTCGACATTGATGCCTTTAAGTCAATCAACGACAACTTTGGTCATGCATTCGGCGATTCGTTACTAATTCATATCGCCGCACGTTTGCGCGGGTGGCGACAACAAGAAGCCGTCGCCGTACGACTTGGTGGAGACGAATTTGTGGTCCTGCTCGCGCCATTAGCTGAGCATGCCGATCTTGAGTTGATACGCCGCGAACTGTATGCCGCGCTCGAACAACCATTTCACCACCAAGGCATCTTGATTCGTCCAAGAGTCAGCATCGGATCCGCAATTTATCCGACAGTTGCCGATACCGTGGAAGAGTTGATGCATCAAGCCGATCAGGCAATGTACGAAACCAAGGGCTGGCACCACCGACGCGGTCAAGTGACTCGGTGGAGAGTCATTACCAAGGCCAACAAAGCGGTCACGAATTCAAAAATAAAAAGTGATGCGGATGATCAGACATCTCCGCACATGAGCATTGCTGCGCCAGTCACAGAGCGGCGCGCGCGAAGCCGACCAAGACAATCTACGCCACCCATCCGTGAACCTGATTGAGATGGCAACACCGCAATTCAATCCAAATTTAATGGACTAAAATCATGAACGAAATAAGAGAAAAATCTGCTGTTTATTTTCGTCCGTCCGTCGCGCTCTCGGTTTTGTTTCTGTTGGCGACACTGCTTTCGCTAAACGGCTGCGCTACAGCCCCAAGCTTGGCAAAGCAGCAAACCGAAACACTCAGCAAGCTTGGCTTTGAGCCGTTCCCCGATGGCTGGCGGCTGATCCTCCCTGAGCGCATCTCATTCGAGTCCAATAAAGCAGACTTGGCTCCAACGGTGCAAAGCTCAATCGCCGACACCGCCCATCAGTTGCTGGCCGTTAATATTCGCCAGCTACGCGTGGACGGCCACAGTGACAATATCGGCGCGCGCGAATACAACCTATATCTCTCATTACGGCGTGCGAATAGCGTCGCCGAGATTCTCATCGCAGAAGGATTTTCCAAGAATAACGTTGAGAGTCAGGGCTTCGGTTCCAACCGACCGGCTGCAGACAACGAGACTGACGAAGGACGTGCGCAGAATCGGCGGGTCGAAATCATCGTGATGTCCAACGCAATGGCAGGACCTTGAAGCTGGAATCACTTCAGCGTTGATCTAGACGTTCAGTTCCCGCCACCCAGAAACAGCTCATACGCAGGATTCGCGCTCTCGTCGGCATACTGATAACCCAACGCATCCAATGAGCGACGGCACTCGGCACGCTCGCGCTTGGGCACCTGCAAACCACAAAGCACACGACCATAAGCTGCGCCGTGATTACGGTAATGGAACAGCGAGATATTCCAACGTCCGCCAATAGCATTCAGGAAGTCCGACAAGGCACCGGGACGCTCAGGAAACTCGAAGCGGTACAGCACTTCGTTTTCGGCGCCAAATGCACGTCCGCCCACCATAAAGCGCACATGCGCTTTCGCCATTTCGTTGCCGGTCATATCGACCACGGCGTAGCCCGCTTCGCGCAGTGAATCAACGATGGACTCACGCTCAGTCGCGCCTTCGCTCAAGCGAATACCAACGAAAATATGCGCTGTACTTGCAGTGGCGTAGCGATAATTGAATTCGGTGATCGAACGACGACCGAGTAGCTTTAGGAATTTCTTAAAGCTACCTGGCGTTTCCGGAATCGTGACCGCGAGCAGAGCTTCTGTTGCCGCACCCAGCTCTGCACGTTCTGCGATGTGGCGCAGGCGATCGAAATTAACGTTGGCACCAGAAACAATGCCCGCAATGGTTTTGCCACTGACGCCGTTTTCGGCAACCCATTTCTTGATGCCGGCCACGGCAAGCGCGCCAGCAGGCTCAGGCAGTGAACGGTTTTCGTAGAAGCAGTCTTGGGTCGCGGCGCAGATTTCGTCGACGCTGACCTGAATGGTGCCGTCGACCAAATGACGTGCGACGCGGAAATTTTCTTCACCGATCTGGCGCACGGCAACGCCGTCGGCAAACAAGCCGACTTGCGGCAAGGTCACACGGCGACCGGCTTTCATTGCGGCAGCGAAGCAGTTGGAATCTTCCGGCTCCACCGCGATGATTTTGATCTTGGGCTTGATCGCCTTCAGATACGCAGCGACGCCAGCCAATAGGCCACCGCCGCCGACTGGCACGAAGACCATGTCGAGATCAGCACATTGATCGAGCAACTCGCGCCCAATGGTGCCCTGCCCGGCGATCACTTCGGGATCATCGTAGGGATGCACCATCGTCATGCCTTTTTCAGCCGCCAGCGCCAATGCGTGCTCGCGAGCGTCGTCATAGGCATCGCCATGCAGGATGGCCTTGCCGCCCAATGAGCGGACGGAATCAACCTTGAGTGCTGGTGTGGTGCGCGGCATCACGATCCAGGCGGTCAAGCCGAGCTTCTTGGCGGCCAGTGCCACGCCTTGGGCGTGATTGCCCGCGCTAGCGGTAATCACGCCGCGCGCACGTTCAGCCGGGCTCAGTTTGGCGATCTTGTTATAAGCCCCGCGCAGCTTGAAGGAGAACACCGCTTGGGTGTCCTCACGCTTGAGCAAAATGCGATTACCTAAGCGCTGCGACAGCTTGCGCGCCTCATCCAGCGCCGTGACCTGAGCCACGTCATAGACCTGCGCCGCTTCGACACGGGCACGGTAAGCATCAAGAATTTTCTGGACCTCCGCAGAAAACTGCGGCGGCCGGGCTTTGGCGTTCAATTTAGAAGCATAGTTTTGGGGGGCAACGTGCAATATGATAGCGCGCTTAAGCGCAGTCCCCTGCACCCATCCTCTCGTCAAACCCAGATCATGCAACCCACCATAGCTTTCATTGGCGGCGGCAATATGGCTGCTGCACTCATCGGCGGCCTTCTCGCCTCGGGTCACAGTGCCAGCCACATTCGCGTGGCCGAGCCTTTTGCTGAGCGTGCGGACTGGCTGCGTCGCCAGTTTGGGCTTGACGTTAAAAGCAGCGCCGCTGAAATCGTGCGCGGCTCACAGGCCGTGGTGCTCGCGGTGAAGCCGCAGCAGATGGCTGAAGCGCTGGCAGGTCTCCAGCTCGACAAGGGCGCGACGGTAGTTTCAATTGCCGCTGGCGTACGCCTGTCCAGCCTGCGCGACTTGCTGGGCGATCAGGTGCATCTGGTTCGAACCATGCCGAATACGCCGGCGCTGTATCAGAAAGGCATCACCGGCCTGTACACCGCCAAAGCCACACCAGACGCTGCGCGCGATCTGGCTGACAAGATTCTCAAAGCGGCGGGCAAGACTTGCTGGCTGGAGAACGAGTCGGATATCGACGCCGTGACCGCCGTTTCTGGCTCCGGCCCTGCCTACTTCTTCCTGCTCACCGAAGTGATCCGCGAAGCCGGCGAAAAATTAGGCCTGGCGCCTGAGATCGCTGCCGAGCTGGCACAACAGACTTTCATTGGCGCCGCTGAAATGGCCGCCAAGACGGGCATCGACGTCAGCACCTTGCGCGCACAGGTCACCTCGAAAGGCGGAACGACCGAAGCCGCACTCAAAGCTCTTGAATCCGGCGGCATCCGTGCCATATTTGAACGCGCCCTACGCGACGCCGCTGACCGCGGCCGCGAGCTGGGCGAACAATTTGCGCAAAAGAACTAGGGACAGTTAATGGGCGCTAACGCCGATAACGCGATTTTCTTCCTCGTCACCACGATCTTTGATCTGGCGATGTGGTTGCTGCTGCTGCGCATTCTGCTGCAATGGGTGCGTGCGGACTTTTACAACCCGATGTCGCAATTGGTGTGGCAGACCACGCGTTACCCCACCGATTTTCTGCGCAAGTTCATCCCGCGCTGGCGCAATCTCGACACCGCTGCGCTGGTGACGCTGTTGGCGCTGGCAATGCTGTTTATTTACTCCATCGGCGCTTTGCTTGATGTTGTGATTAGCATCGTCTCAATCTTTGGATTCGCCACGCTCAAGATTTTGGTGCTGACGGTCAATCTCTACACCTTCACCTTGTTCGTGCAGGCGATCCTGTCCTGGCTGGGACCCGGAGTGAACAACCCGGCCAGCAACGTGTTGTGGAGCCTGAATGAACCGCTGCTGCGCCCGGTGCGTCGCATCATTCCTCCGCTTTCAGGCCTTGATCTGGCTCCGCTGGTGCTGATGCTGCTGTTGCAAGTGGTCTCTCGCCTGATTCCTCTGCCAGGGTTGTTCCGTTGATGGGCGCCTTTCCGGCGGATTCTGTTGGTTTAGTCATCCCGCGCAAGATCGTTATTGATCAAGCGTTGGCACTGGACTGTGGCCGCACGCTTCCGCAGCACGAGTTGATGATCGAGACCTACGGCACGCTCAACGCCAAGGCCTCGAATGCAATCCTGATCTGCCATGCGCTATCCGGTGATCATCACGCTGCGGGTTACAGCAGCGAGGCGGACAAGAAACCGGGCTGGTGGGACAACTGCATTGGCCCCGGCAAGCCGATTGATACCAATCGCTTCTTCGTGGTCAGCCTCAATAATCTCGGCGGTTGCCGTGGCTCGACCGGCCCCAGCACGATCAACGTCGAAACTGGCGAACCGTGGGGACCCGACTTTCCATTGCTGACGGTGCGTGATTGGGTGCGTTCGCAAGCGCTGCTTGCCGATCAGCTCGGGATTCGTCAGTGGGCCGCAGTTGTTGGCGGTTCGCTGGGCGGCATGCAAGTGATGCAATGGACGATTGATCTGCCTGATCGCATTCGCAATGCCATCGTGATTGCTGCAGCGCCAAAAATTTCTGCACAGAACATCGCCTTTAACGAAATCGCACGTCAGGCCATTTTGTCTGACCCGGAATTTCACGGCGGCCGTTTCTATACGCACGACGTGATTCCTTCGCGCGGCCTCAAGCTGGCGCGCATGCTGGGTCACATCACCTACTTGTCCGATGCAGCGATGCGCGCCAAGTTTGGCCGCGAACTCAAAGCCGCGACGCCAAGCTTTAACTACGACGTTGAGTTCGAAGTTGAAAGTTATCTGCGCCATCAAGGCCAGGCTTTCGTTGATCGCTTTGATGCCAACACTTACCTGATCATGACCAAGGCGCTGGATTACTTTGATCCTGCGCGTGAGTTTGGCGATGACCTTTCGACTGCGTTCCGTCAGGCCAAAGCCAAGTTCCTTGTCGTTGCGTTCACTTCTGACTGGCGCTTCTCGCCTGCGCGTTCGCGCGAGATCGTCAAGAGTCTCGTCAGCGCAGGGCGCGATGTCAGCTATGCCCTGATCGACTCACAACTCGGTCACGATGATTTCCTGATGCCTCTACCGCAGTACCACCGCGTACTCCGCAGCTATCTCGCACGCATCACCGAGGAAGAGACATGAGCGCGCTTCGTCCCGACCTCGAACTGATCAGCAACTGGATTGCCCCGGGCAGCCGCGTGCTCGATCTCGGTTGCGGTGATGGCGCGCTACTGGCGCATCTCACACGCACACGCCAAGTCAGCGGTTATGGCTTGGAAATTGATCCGGACAATCTTGCGCGCTGCGTTGATGCTGGCGTTAACGTCATCCAAGGCGACCTTGATGATGGCCTCAAGGATTTTGAGACTACCTCTTTCGACTACGTCTTGATGACGCAGGCGCTGCAAGCGCTGCAGCGTCCTGACGAAGCACTCGCTGAAATTCTGCGCGTCGGCAAAACAGCGATCGTCACCTTCCCCAACTTTGGTCACTGGCGCGTGCGTGCAGCCTTGGCCATGGGTCGTATGCCGGTCACGCCATCGCTGCCTGAGACTTGGTACAACACGCCAAACATTCACCTGTGCACCGTGTCGGACTTCGAAGATCTGTGCCGTACGCGTGGTTGGCGCATTGCCAATCGTCGTCTGCTGGATCGCAGTCATCATGAAGGGTTCCGCATCAACGTCGCACCAAATCTGTTCAGCGAAATTGCGATCTACACGCTACAAGGTCCAAAGATTATTGGGGTAACGGCATGAAGCGCGTTCTGATTTCTCTTGGCCTGTTGCTGTTATCCGCAAGCGCGTCTGCACAGCAGCTCGTACGTGATGGCGAATTTGTTGTGCACTACGCAGCGATGTCGACCAAAGATCTGTCACCTGCGATGGCGCGCCAATATGGCATTCGCCAAAGCAATGACCGCGCGCTGTTACTGCTGAACCTGCAACGTGAAACTGCGCCGGGCAAAACCAGCCCAGCACGTGGCAGCGCTAGCGGCACGGTACGTAATCTGATTGGCGATCAGCAGAAGCTGACTCTGCGCCCTGCCAGCGACGGCAGCACGCAAGATTTGATTGCTGAATTTGATATCGAACATCTGGAATTCTTGAGCTTTGATGTCGATGTAAAGCCTGAAGGCGCCAAGCGCCCGCTCAAAGTGAAATTTCAACGTCAGTTTTTTGCTGACGAAAATTAAGCTTTAATTTCTTTGACCCAAAAAGAAAGCCGCCGAATCACTTCGGCGGCTTTCTTGTTTTGACGACTTGCGACTTAGAACGAAAAGCCCATACGCAAGTTGTAGTTGTTGTTATCACCGATGCGCTCGTATTCAGGCGTCAGTTCAAAAATCACGAAGCTGATGCGCATACCGGCAAAAACCTTGGCGCGGTTAATCGTTTCTTTTTCCAGTAACGTGCTGTCGTCTGGATCTACCGTGCCGCGCACCCAACCTGCGCCAACGTAGGGCGTGAGAATCGCAAAGCCTTTGGAGATCGATGCATCGATGCTGCTGGTTGTGACCTTGACCTGATCAATACCGGTGGTAGCCGCATAAGCACCACGGATCGCAAGAGCGGGTGAACCCACACCACCGGTCAGCACGGCATAACGCAGCTCAGCGCCCCACAGGCGTGCGCTCGTGCTTGGGATGACGCTGTAACTAGCGCCGACATCAAAGCCAAACGGCAAACCCTTGTGAACAGAGATGCCTGACACGGCCACACCGGTGACCTTGGTGCCGGTTAGAGTTTCCCAGGCCTGTGAATCCTGCGTTGGCGTGTAGCTACCAAAAGCGCCGACGCCAAAACCGATCACGCCGGTTGCTTCAGCTGGGCTCAAGGATTTGTAAGCAAGGCTGGAGGTGATGTCTTTCGAGACTTCGCGGAAAGCCGCCTGGCAAACAGGGCCACCGGCGCAAGTGATATCAAAATCTGGCAACGCTGCAAACGCTGGCGCAGCGCTCAAACTCAAGGTGACTGCCAATAGAAGACATAGAAGACGACGCATAAACACTCCTTGTATTTTTATCGTGTGAGGCAGGATATCAAAACGTTTCCTATACCCGTGTCAGCAATATACGCACGCATAGAAGTTTGTTTTTATTTATTTAAATATTGTCTATTAGCAACTCTAATAAAACAATCGTATACGTCTCCTATGCACAGATCAAATCCAGTTTTTCTGGAGAAATGGCAACACGGCGTTCTGCACTTCCACTATTCGGCCGTGGAAGTAATGCCCCGCATCCTTGAGCGTCGCCAACTGTGGCGGCGGGTTAAAACCGTTGAGTACCTGCACGGTGTCGTCGTAGCTCACCACATCATCAGCCGTGCCATGCACAACCAGCCAAGGGCAATCCGGACGCGGCGGCACCGGCTCGTTGAAATATTTGCTGAACGGCGGCGCGATGCTCACCTGCAAATAAGGTTTGGCTTGTTGTGCCGCCTTAACGCTGACGAATCCGCCAAAGGAAAACCCCATCAACACAAGACGCGCGCCCGGCACACGTTGACGCAGCCAGTCGACCAAAAAGAGCGTGTCATCGGTCTCGCCACGACCCTCGTCATGCAGACCTTCACTGCGCCCGACGCCGCGAAAATTGAAACGCAGGGAATAAAGCCCGGCCTTGGACGCGCTCGACGCCAGGCTGTAAACGACCTTATTGCTCATCGCACCGCCCATCAGGGGATGCGGATGGCAGATCACGGCAATTCCCGCAGGCATTGCGAGTTCACGCGGGGCGGTCAGCATCGCCTCAATCAGGCCAGCCGGGCCGGGGATTAGGACTTCCGATGTCTCGCCCGCGAGGGGCATTTCTGTAGGTGAAATTTGATTCGTCATAATGACTATTCTGTCACGCTTGCCATGTGCCTTAGGCATCCCTATAGTTCCTTTAATGCTGTCGCGCGCGACGTAACAGTTCTAACAACGGTTTGTATCGACACTCAGTGCAGGGGAAAGTAATGCGTAAACTCTTAATTGCGGCATCAATGCTGGCAGGCTTGTGCGTAGGTTCCGTGGCTTCTGCCGCAAATGATCTGGACAGCTCTGCTCCAGAAATGCGCGCGTACATGAACTTCGCTTTTGGTGGCAAAACCAAATCAATCGCCAACAACTTCCACTACGGTCTGCGCCTTGATCAGAACCGCAGCGTTTTGGCTCGCGCTGGCCGTTCGTTGCCTTCGCTCGCTCAAGTCGATTTCACGCCTAAGAGCGGTTTCTCCAGCGCAGCCGTTAACGGCGTGCCATTTGCCAGCCGCATTGTTCGCTTTGACGAAGATGGCGGCGAAACCAGCTACTCAATGTTGGATTGGGGCCTGCTCGCTGTTGGCGTTGCTGGCCTCGGCTTCGGCATTGCTGAAGTTCTGAAGACCAAGGACGATCCAGATCCAACGACCAGCACCACCGTCGTTCAGGGCCCGAACGGTCCGATTAGTGTCGTTGTTAACACCGTGACCGGTGCTGTGCAGGCAGTTCTTGACGGCGCTGGCATTCCAATCCCACTCGCCGACATTACCGGCGGTTTGCTCACTACGGTCTGCGGTGTCGCCCCAATTCCTGGCGTGTGCTTGTCTGACCGCTCTTCATACGAGCGTCACATGGCCTCTCAAGAACGCGATGTTCAGCGCATTCAGTGGCTCGATAGCGGCATGGGCCAGATGGGCGACCTCGTCACCGTTCGCTAATCGCTACATGTTTTAACCGCAAGGGGAGCCATTGGCTCCCCTTGTCATTTGTGCAATACGACGACCGATCATGAGCAACGATTTTTCCGCACGACACCCCCGCCTTTTAGAACTCTTTGGCATTGATCTGCGCTCGCTGGCGCTGTTCCGCTTTGCGATGGGGCTCGTACTCTTCATCGTTCTCTGCCAGAGCTTTTGCGACCTCACGGCGTTCTACAGCGACTCGGGCGTCATGCCACGCGCATGGGCGATTGAGTCCGATAGCTTCAACCGCGTCTCGCTGTATTTTCTCAATGGACAAGCCTGGTTCATTGCAACGCTGCTGACGATTCAAACTCTCTGCGCGTTGATGTTGATGCTGGGCTGGCGCACACGCTTGGCGGTCATCGTCAGCTTTGTCATGTGGGCATCGTTGATCAACCGCAATACCTTGGTGTTAAGCAGTGGCGATGTATTAATTGCCTGCCTGTTGTTCTGGGGCATGTTCCTACCGCTAGGCGCGCGTTATTCAGTCGATGCTGCAACATCCAGCAATGCCACACCCAGCAACAACCAACACCTGTCTTGGGCATCGGCAGGCTTGTTACTGCAAGTGGTCTCAGTTTATTTCTTCAGCGCTTTGCTCAAGAGCGGCGCTGAATGGCATCCGCAATTCACTGCGGCTTATTACGCGCTGTCGCTTGATCGCTATGCCACGCCGCTAGGCCAGTGGCTGCTGAACTTCCCAGAGCTGTTGCACAGCTTAAGCGCGTTGATCTGGTGGTTGGAATTGCTCGGCCCCGCACTGCTCTTTGTGCCGTTGTTCAATCGCTATATCCGTCTGCTGATTCTGCTGAGCTTTGTGTTGATGCAGATCGGCTTAAAGCTCAGTCTTGAGTTGGGCCACTATCCATTCGTCAGTATCGCTGCATTGACCGTCTTCATCGGCGGCTGGATCTGGGATGCCTTGAACACACGTCGACAGCGCGTTGAGTCTGCGCCACTGAGAATTTACTACGACCGCGATTGCAGCTTCTGTCTGAAAAGCACGCTGCTGATTCAGCAGTTTCTATTGCTGCCACGCGCCGTAATTGCTCCGGCACAGAGCAACCCGCGCGCCAAGGCATTGCTCGAAGCCAATACCTCTTGGGTAGTGATTGATGGCGAAGAAAATGCGCATATGAAGTGGCAGGCCTTCATGGTCCTACTGAAACACTCTCCGCTCACTGCTTGGTTGTGGCCGCTGATCCGTATGCAGGCATTGGTTAAAACCGGCAACGCCGTATACGACTGGGTGGGGCGTAACCGCGGTGGCTTCAGCGTCATCAGCGATACCCTGCTACCCACGCGTGAAGTGCGTTATGAAGTTTCACAGCGTTGGCAGCGCGTTGCCGCGATCTCAATCGTAGCGGTATTTCTGTGGAATCTGACCACAGTCAATGTGCTGCCGAAGTTCGTGTCCTCTGCACTGACAACAGCGATGAAGATGGTTCGCATTGATCAAGACTGGGATCAGTTTGCACCCTCGCCGCGCAAGGATGATGGCTGGATGGTTATTCCTGCCAAGCTCTTTGACGGCAGCGAAATTGATCTGCTGAGTCCAGCGCATGCTGCACCGGATTACAGCAAGCCATTGCACTACTCGCAGACCCACGAAAACATCCGCTGGAATACTTACCGCGGTCATCTCGCAGACTCTGACCACGAAGGACAGCGCGTCTACTACGGCAAATATCTGTGCCGTGAGTGGAACGAAAACAATGCTGGTGATCCTGCCAAACGACTGATGACTTTCAAGCTCATCTACATGTTGGAACGCACACCCGCACCGGGCGCGCAGGCGCAAGTAGAACAAGCTGTGCTGTGGCGTCACGAGTGCTTCCCTCAAGAAACCAAAGGGCAGGTTCCGTAAACGTGGGCTTGATTGATGTTGGAGCGAACCTCGCCAGCGAGAGTTTCAATCACGACCTTGATGCAGTGCTGAACCGCGCTTGGGATGCCGGACTCAGTCAGATCATTGTGACTGGCAGCTCGCGTGAAAGCGCACTGCATGCTGCGGAACTGGCGCGCCAATATCCAGGCAAGCTCTACGCAACAGCAGGCCTGCATCCGCATCATGCGAGCGATTGGACGCCTGAATTGGGCGAACTGTTTCGAAAGTTGGCGCAACAGCCAGAAGTCGTTTCGCTCGGCGAATGCGGCCTCGATTATTTTCGTGATCTATCGCCGCGTGAAGATCAACGCAGTGCCTTCATCGCGCAATTAGAAATTGCAGCCGAATTAAACAAGCCACTATTTCTCCATCAGCGTGATGCACACGAAGATTTTCTGTCGATCTTGCGTGAGTGGCGACCACGCTTAACGAATGTGGTGGTGCACTGCTTCACCGATACTCGCGCGGCGATGAATGATTACCTCGCGCTGGACTGCCATATCGGCATCACAGGCTGGATCTGCGATGAGCGTCGCGGCGCGCATCTGATCGAAGCTGTGCGCGATATTCCGGATGATCGCTTGTTGATCGAAACCGATGCGCCGTACCTAATGCCGCGCACCGCGCCCAAGCAAGCTTCACGTCGCAACGAGCCTGCGTTCCTGCCCTGGGTGGTAAAGGCGCTGGCCGCTGCACGCGATCAGAGCGAGGAAGACATCGCCCGATTCAGCAGCACAAATGCACTGGATTTTTTCGGGCTTGTGAACTGAGGGCCTGCCGGCTCCTGCGCATCCATGCGCCCGCCGACATACCGTACATCCTGTACATAAAAATAAAGGCCGGGAGTTTTCACTTCCGGCCTTTTTGCTACATCTTTCTCAGCGTCTGAACTTAGTCAGTCACAGCGCCCTTCGATGCGGTCGATACCAACTTGGCAAACTTCGCGAGCACACCACGTGTGTAGCGCGGCGCGGGTTGCACCCAAGCTGCACGGCGCTTAGCCAGAACATCGTCAGCCACGTTCAACTGCAGCAGCAGCTGCTTGGCGTCGATGGTGATGCTGTCGCCCTCTTCCACCAAACCAATGGTGCCGCCAACGAATGCTTCTGGCGCAACGTGACCCACCACCATTCCCCAGGTGCCGCCGGAGAAACGGCCGTCAGTGATCAGGCCTACGGATTCGCCAAAGCCTTTGCCGATCAGTGCAGCGGTTGGCGCCAACATTTCACGCATGCCGGGGCCGCCCTTAGGACCTTCATAGCGAATGACCAGCACGTCGCCGTGATTGATCTTGTCGCTCATGATTGCGGCCATTACGTCTTCTTCTGAATTGAAGACGCGAGCAGGACCGGTGATGACCGGATTCTTCAGGCCGGTGATTTTTGCCACAGCACCTTCGGTCGCGAGGTTGCCTTTCAGTACTGCGAGATGGCCCTGTGCGTAGAGCGGTTTGTCGATCGGACGAATCACGTCCTGATCAGCACGTGGTACATCGGGCACGCTAGCCAGTGCTTCAGCCATGGTTTCGCCAGTGATGGTGATTGCATCGCCATGTAACAGACCTGCTTTGAGCAGCATCTTCAAAACCTGCGGCACGCCACCTGCTTTGTGGAAATCGACAGCAACGTATTTGCCTGAAGGTTTGAGGTCGCAGAACACTGGCGTGCGCTTGCGGATGGTTTCGATGTCATCAATCGTGAACGGCACATGCGCAGCGTGTGCAATCGCGAGGAAGTGCAACACGGCGTTGGTGGAACCACCGGTGGCCATGATCAGCGCCATCGCGTTCTCAATCGCTTTGCGCGTAACGATGTCGCGCGGCTTGATGTCTTTCTTGATTGCTTCAACCAGTGCGCGTGCAGAATCTGCAGCGCTGTCGGCCTTCTCGGAATCAGGCGAAGCCATCTGCGAAGAACCCAGCAGCGACATGCCCAGCGCTTCAAACGATGACGACATGGTGTTGGCTGTGTACATACCACCGCATGCGCCAACCGATGGACAGGCGTTCTTCTCGATACCGATGAAGTCTTCCTTGCTCATGTTGCCAGCTTGGAAAGAGCCCACGGCTTCAAACGACGACACAATCGTCAGCGGCACGCCCTTCCAGTTACCTGGCTTGATCGTACCGGCGTAAACAAAGATGCCAGGGATGTTCATGCGCAGCATGCCGATCATCGCGCCCGGCATGTTCTTGTCGCAACCGCCGACAACGAGCACGCCGTCCATGCACTGCGAAGACACGGCGGTTTCGATGGAGTCGGCAATCACTTCGCGAGAGACCAGCGAGAACTTCATGCCCTCGGTGCCCATCGAGATGCCGTCGGTGACAGTCGGGAAGCCAAAGCTCTGCGGCATACCGCCTGCAGATTTAATCGCAGCAGATGCGCGATCAGCCAGCGGCTGAATGCCGGCGTTGCAAGGGTTCATGGTCGAGTGGCCGTTGGCGATGCCGACGATCGGTTTTTCAAAATCGTTATCGCCGAAGCCGACCGCACGCAGCATGGCGCGGTTGGGCGAACGCTGTACGCCGGCGGTGATGGTTTGGCTATGCTTATTCAGCTGTTTGCTATCGCTCATCGGGAAATCTCAGCTCTAAATAAAAAGGCCCCGCATTGCGGGGCCGGAATCGTAGCGGAAAACGCTCCGAAATTCAGGTTTTAGAGAGCTTAACCACCCGTAAATAAGGCTTCAGCGTCTTCCAGCCCTGCGGGAACAGCTTCTTGGCGTCCTCGTCCTTGACCGAGGGCACGATGATCACGTCTTCACCCTGCTTCCAGTTCACTGGGGTGGCGACCTTGTAGCCGTCCGTCAGCTGCAAGGAATCAATCACGCGCAGGATCTCGTCGAAGTTACGGCCGGTGCTGGCGGGATACGTCAGCTGCAGGCGGATCTTCTTGTTCGGGTCGATGATGAACACGCTGCGCACGGTAAAGGTGTCAGACGCATTCGGATGGATCATGTCGTAGAGATTAGCGACGGTCTTGTCGGCATCGGCGATCAGCGGAAAATTCAACGCGACGCCCTGCGTCTCTTCGATGTCTTTGCTCCAGCCATGATGGTCTTCAAGCTTGTCGACCGACAGGCCAATCGCCTTGACGTTGCGCTTGTCGAACTCAGGCTTGAGTTTGGCGGTGTAGCCCAGTTCGGTGGTGCAGACCGGCGTGTAGTTCTTCGGGTGCGAGAACAGCACGCCCCATGAGCTACCCAGCCATTCGTGGAAATTGATTTTGCCTTCAGTGGTTTCGGCACTGAAGTCGGGGGCGATATCGCCTAAGCGTAAAGTCATGTCGGTTCTCCTATGTGTCGCTTCAAATCAGGCCGCCATCTTGCGCTTCACTTTAGTTCTTGCAAAGCCCTATTAAAAGAACTAAATGGAATATTCAAACCTAGAGTCGCGCCGCCTTGTTCATAAAACGCAGCGACAAACCGACGGCCGCCACCGCGAGACCTGAAGTCAGTCCCCACCAAAGACCCGATGGTCCCAGCGAAGTGCTGAATGCCAGCACATGCGCCACCGGCATGCCAAAGAACCAATACGCCGCGACCGTGATCAGCATTGGAACGCGTGTGTCTTTGATGCCACGTAGCGCGCCATTCGCCGTCACCTGCAAGCCATCGACAAACTGAAACGCTGCCGCGAGCCAGAGGAAATGCGTAGCGACTGCAGCGATCTCGGCATCATTCGTATACAGCCTAGCGATCAATGCGGAGAGCAGCACCATGATGCTGGCATTCGATGCGGCATTGAGCAGACCTAACTTCATGCCAACGCTGCCGCGAAAACGTGCAACAGCGCTCTGCCCTGCACCCATCGCATGACCTACGCGCACCGTTGTTGCCAGCCCCACGCCCAGCGGAATCATGAAGAGCACCGAAGCAAAGTTCAGCGCGATTTGATATGCCGCCATAGTGCCGTCACCGAAGCGCGCCATCCACATTGCGGTGAGCACGAACAAGCCCGCTTCAGCGAGCAAGATCAAACCAATCGGAAAACCAAGACGCAGAACTTCACGCGCATCTTGTCCAAGACGAGGCCACTGCGGTTTGAAGGCAGCCAGCTGACGCAGCGGCGTGTAAAAACGATATTGCGCGGCCAGCACTAACGCCATCAGCAACGACGAAATCGTCGTTGCCCAGCCGCAGCCGACGGCACCCATCGCAGGGACGCCAAATTTGCCGTACATAAAAATCCAGGCAAACAGGAAATTGCTTAACAGGCCCGCAACACCTGAAAACAAAATCGGCTTCGTAGTGCCCATGCCTTCGGCGACAAAGCGCAAGACAAACCAAGCACTAAAACCAAATGCACTCCAACTCAATGCGCGCATGAAATCAGCAGCGACTTGTCCAGTCTCTGGCGCCAAGCCAATGTTCAGTAACACCGGCGCAGCGATCAGATGTGCGCAGAGCACCCACACCACCGCAACAGCAACGCTCAGCAACAAAGCTTCGCGCGTAAACGCGCCGACACGCGCATCGGCCTGACCCGCACCCGAGCGATGCGCAACGATTGGCGAACAGGCCATCAACAGGCCCATAAAAAACACAAAGAACACAACGTTGAGATTAGCGCCCGCTGCTACTGCTGCCAGCGCCTCTTTGCCCAAGCGTCCAGCCATGATCGTGTCGATCGTGCCCATACCAACGCCCGCGAGCTGCGCCGCAATCAGCGGCAACGCGAGTTTGAGATTGGCTCGGGCTTCGAGTTTGAATTCAGGAGAGAACATGAGTGACCACAGGCAGGGCTACTTTATAATTGTTATAAAGTATTTAATTAATTAAAAATGAATAATATTTATGAACAAATAGCGTCGACAGTATGCCAAGCGCGAATGACATATTTTCGCCGATGCAGCGGGCATTGGACAGCAATATTGCGGCTAACGTGCAAGCAACGCAGAATCGCGCCGCATGAGCACCACCATTCATCTTGTTCTCGTCACCTGCCCTGTTGAGGCGGCGTCTGCTTTGGCAGAGACGCTGGTGACTGAACGCGTCGCCGCTTGCGTCAACATCGTGCCCAAGATCACTTCGGTGTATCGCTGGCAAGATCAAGTGAAGCGTGATGACGAAGCACTGCTGATCATCAAATCACCTGCAGAAAATTTTGAGCGACTCAAGCAAGTGATCTTGGCCAATCATCCTTACGAACTTCCAGAGATCGTCGCGGTCAACCCAACAGAAGGCCACGCGCCTTATCTGGACTGGGTACTCTCCGCATGCAAATGAAAACGCTCAACCGACTAACACTGTCGCTGCTCTTCGCTGCGTCCTGCGTGCTGCCTTGCTTCGCAATCGCTGCTGGCCTCTGGAACGCGCCGAATAACGTTAACGTTGCGCCAAATATTTTGGCGGTAGATGAAGCCTTTCAACTGCAGCCTGTCGAACGCACAAAGCGTGGACTTAAACTCGGCTGGTTTGTTTCATCAGGCTATTACCTCTACCAAGAACGTATTCGCATTGAAGCGGCAACACCTGCAACGCTAAAACTTTCAAAACCAAAATTTCCTGTTGGCGAAAAACATCACGATGAACATTTGGGGGATGTACACATCTATCGCGGCGGTCGTCACGAAGTAGAAATTGCTGGTGGCAAATCACTCAACAAACTTCAGCAACTCAAAATTACTTACCAAGGCTGTGCAGAAAGTGGCGTCTGTTATCCCCCACAGACACGTATCGTCGATATCATCGCGCTACCGACTGAACACCGTTAAACAAAATCATTCATGAATCCCTCGACTCGCAAAACAGTAATCGTTGTTGTGCTCGCCTTGATTGGCGCGCTGGGCGGTCTATGGACGAGCCACATGTGGCGCAGCATGAACGCACCGACCACACCAACACTTGCACCAGCGATTAGCCTGAATGGTCTCGACGGCAAACCCGTCACGTTTGCCCAATACAAAGGCAAATTACTACTCGTGAATTTTTGGGCAACTTGGTGCGCGCCGTGTCTGAATGAAATGCCTTTGCTGGTGAAAGCGCAGAAACAATATGGCGCACAAGGTTTGCAAATCATTGGGCCCGCGCTCGATGAAGCTAAAGACGTTCAAGCAATGGCCACCAAGCTTGGCGTGAATTACCCAGTCATGGCAGACTTCGCCTCCGCTGACGCTGCAATGTTGGCGCTCGGCAATAAGCAGGGCGGACTACCGTTTTCGGTTTTCATTAACGCCCAAGGCATGATCGTCAAAACCGTTCTCGGTGAGCTGCACGAAGACGAACTGCACAGCCTGATTCAGACCCATCTGCCGAAATAAGCCTCCAACCAGCATCCTGACCTTAACGTCAGTTATTACGCTGTTAACTGCTGTCAACTTGTGTTTTGGATTCGGCATGATGCAGAATCCGGACTCGCCCGTAACGACACGCAGCCCTTGAGCAACCTTTTACTGTTAAACGGTCCCAATTTGAACCTGTTGGGCACCCGCGAACCCGGCATCTACGGGTCTGCGACGCTGGCCGATATCGAAGCCGGCCTGACCACCACCGCGCAGAAACTAGGCCACACGCTGGCCACCTTTCAAAGCAACCAAGAAGGTTTGCTCGTGGATCGCGTGCATCAAGCGCGTGGCGAAGGCGTCAATTTCATCCTGATCAACCCGGGCGCTTACACCCACACCAGCGTTGCACTACGCGATGCGCTGCTAGGCGTGAGCATTCCGTTTATCGAGATTCATCTCTCGAACGTCTTTACCCGTGAGTCGTTCCGACATCACTCCTATTTTTCCGACATCGCTGTGGGTTGCATCGTTGGCCTCGGGCCGCTGGGTTACCAGCTCGCCCTGCAGGCCGCGCATGAACGACTGACAGTCAAACCATAAAAAGGAAGCCCCATGGACCTTCGCAAAATTAAAACCCTTATCGACCTCGTTCAGGAATCCGGCATCGCCGAACTGGAAGTCAAAGAGGGTGAAGAATCTGTACGCATTTGCCGCAACTCCGGCCCGATGACGCAGTATGTGAACGCAGCGCCGATGATGGCTGCGCCTGCTGCATTGCCAGCCGCTGCGCCTGCTGCAGCAGTATCAGCCGCCGCTCCAGCTGCGCCTGCCGCTCCAGCAGCTGAGACTCGTCACATTGTGAAGTCGCCGATGGTTGGCACCTTCTATCGCTGCCCTTCCCCCGGCGCCAAGTCATTCGTCGAAGTCGGCCAGACCGTCAAGCAGGGCCAGACCCTGTGCATCATCGAAGCCATGAAAATGCTCAACCAGATCGAAGCCGACAAATCTGGCGTGGTTGCTGAAGTATTGGTGGATAACGAACGTCCTGTAGAGTTTGATCAGCCACTCTTCATCATCGAGTAATTCGAGATGAAAGAGATTAAGAAAGTTCTTATCGCGAATCGCGGCGAAATTGCGCTGCGTATTTTGCGCTGCTGTCGCGAACTCAATATCAAAACCGTTGCGGTGTATTCAACGGCTGATCGCGACCTCAAACATGTGTTGCTCGCAGACGAAGCCGTTTGCATCGGCCCTGCCCCAGCAACCAAAAGCTATCTCAACATGGCTGCGCTCATCAGCGCCGCTGAAGTCACGCAAGCCGACGCGATTCACCCCGGCTACGGCTTCTTGTCTGAGAACGCTGACTTTGCCGAGAGCGTCGAAAAATCCGGCTTCATCTTCATCGGCCCGCGCCCTGAAACCATTCGCTTGATGGGTTCCAAGACGAATGCAAAGGCCGAGATGATTGCGGCTGGCGTGCCTTGCGTCCCCGGCTCTGAAGGCGTGTTGCCAGAAGACGAAGCGATCTGCTTGGAAACTGCAGAACGCGTTGGTTATCCAGTGCTGATCAAAGCAGCCTCCGGTGGCGGCGGCCGCGGCATGCAGGTAGTGCGCGCCAAAGAAGATTTGATCGAGAAGATCAATATCGCTCGTACCGAAGCACTCAACGCGTTCAAAGACGCATCAGTATTTCTCGAAAAATATTTGGAAACGCCGCGTCACGTGGAGTTTCAGGTGTTGTCTGACGGCGTCGGCCACGCTATTCACCTCGGCGAACGCGACTGCTCCATGCAGCGCCGCAACCAGAAGGTGGTGGAAGAATCCCCTGCCCCCGGCATCACGCAAGAACAACGCGACGAAATCGGCGCGCTCTGCGTCAATGCCTGCAAACGCATTGGCTATCGTGGCGCAGGTACGTTTGAATTCCTCTACGAACACGGTCATTTCTACTTCATCGAAATGAACACGCGTATTCAGGTTGAACATCCGGTCACCGAAATGGTGACGGGCGTTGATCTGATCAAAGCGCAAATCCGCATCGCTGCAGGCCTTGGCCTGAAAAAGCAGCAGAAGAACATCAAGCTGCGCGGCCATGCAATTGAATGCCGTATCAACGCCGAGCATTCACGCACCTTCATCCCATCACCTGGCGAGATCAAGAAGTATCACGCACCAGGTGGCCCTGGCATCCGCATGGATACACACATCTATGCAGGCTACAAAGTGCCGCCGCATTACGATTCGATGATCGGCAAACTCATCGCGTTTGGCTCAGACCGCAAGTCAGCCATAGCGCGCATGCGCCAAGCACTCTCAGAAATGGTCGTCGAAGGCATCAACACCAACATTCCGCTGCAACGTCGCATCATGGAAGACGGCGTCTTCCGCGAAGGCACGCACAACATCCATTACTTGGAAGAAATGTTGGAGCAGTGGGATAAAGAGTAAGAGCATCACGCAACAAAAAGCCCCGCACTGCGGGGCTTTTTTATTGGGCCTACTTAATTCCGCGGAAACAACGCGAGCCTGGCCCCTTTAGTTCCAAAAAAGGATCAATCATGGTCAACGGAGCATCTGGAAATTAGCTTTGCGGCTGCCTGAATTCAAGACAGTTGCTGGCACCTTTCACCATGGCACCTTTCACCATTGGTCAGTCCTCAATCTCTTGGAGCAATACTCTATCTGACGCGTGCCGCTCTAATTTCACCGAGTCTTCTACGTACCGCCTTCGCTTTTGATCAAAATGACCAGAGACAATGCTCGTCTCACCGGAGGCAAGATCACTGACCTCCAAGGTGTAACGTCCAGAAAGACGATCCTCTACCTTTTTCTCTTTCGAAATAAGCAACATGCTTTCCGCTGCATCATCAAGATGAAAACGATGAACGAGATTCACTGTCTCTCTTGATCCCCAAAGTTGATCGATTACCAACTGACCCTTTTCGATCTTTACCTCTCCCGAAGATCCGGCAGCCATCGCACCATAGCAAGATGCACAACGAAGTACCGAAAAGGAAAGCGCAATGGGTTTGAATTTATTGCCTTCAGAAAGCGCAACCCAAACACCCCTGTCTTTTTCTTCGTCGCACGCAACCTGATCAGGTGCAAGCGCACAGTCTCGACGCACTATCAGTACAAGGTCGGGGATTCCATCATTACTCAAATCTCCTGAGACGACTCGCTCAACTGAGCACCCTGCACTACCAAAATTCACTTCGTCACGATTAACGACGCGCACGTCATCCCAGCATGGCGATGAACCAGAAACACATGCCCCGCGCTCACACAACCGAGCCGCACATGCAGAAGTTACAAAAATACACGACGCTGCTGAAAATATCAGTATCAGTCGATTCATTTTCCAAACGCGCGGCGCGCGGCCTCCCAGTGATTGACTCTGTCTTCGATGCCGGTATAACCACCGTTGATCACCTTCGTGGTCCGAATAAATGATCGATAGTCGGCAACGTCTGCGACGCTATTCAGACCACGGCTCTGCCAAAACCATCCCGCTGCTTGCGCTGCAAAATCCGGCGTCGCCAACATTTGCGGCTGAGAGACAAAATCAAAACCCAGCGCAGCACTTGCAAGAGAGTAATTTGCGCGGCCTGTAATCTGAATAAAACCTCTGCCCTTGTAGCGCACGCCATCTCCAGGTTGGACATTGCCAAGATCCGCACGCCCTTCGTAGGCTGCGCCAGAAGCGATTTCCTCCATGTATCTGAATTGGCCAGATTCATGTGCAATCTGAGCCAGGAACGCAGTCGCCGTCTCTGGGGCCGTGATTGAATATTGGTTCATCGCAACGTTAAGGAATCGAGCATAGTCCTCCATATTCGCAGAACTATTCGGCATGATCTCACGAAGTTGCGATGGGGTAACTACTGGCTCGTCGTTCACCCATCTGAAACGGTCAGCATTGGAACCAGGGCTAAGGTGCTCGTTCTCCAAATAGCGCTGCGCTGCTATTTTGGTGGACGAACCGAACTGACCATCGACCGCCGACGAGTGCAGCGATCCACTGCCAATGTCATAGCCGGTGTCGCGGAGCATTTGCTGTACAGCAATCACGTCATCTGAATCCGCCGAGTCACCAAGCGCTAATACATTTGAGACAAAGGCAGCGTTGTCCTCTGAGTCGTAGCTATCAGTCCACGGTTGATCAGCCGATGCATACCCAACGTCGGACATGATTTTTTGGCCAGAGTCAGCGACCTCGTAACGTTCTCCGGTAAAGACACTGCTACGAGCATCATTCGTGGTGGCTGCAACTCGGTCGCTCTCTTCAAACAATAGGAAGCTGTTACTGTTCTCCTTCGCAAATTGCATCGCATCAGTATGCGATCCGCCATTTCGGATGGCGCTGTCGTAATACTCCCCTTCGCGTTCAGAAAGCTGCGAGCGATCTCCGCGCACCTGCATCGCCCCCACGATTGAATTACCCAGCGCATTGCCGAATGCATCAGCCGCAATACTGGAGAAATCAATCTTCCCGTGATGGTCAAGTACAATACGAACAGACTGCGTGATGGCACCCCTTATGAATTGTCTTGCTGTACCTTGAAAAACATCATCCACACTAAACTTTCTTGCAGATGAATCTACATGTCCAAGCTTAGCTTGATTCGCATCTACTGAATTAATGCCGTAGTCAAGAACTCCTCCAACTGCTGCTGCTGCAATGCTGCTCCACGAAAAACCATCTTGCTTGCGGAACGCAATGTTCACACCTTGCCCGATAGCATCATTGATAACAGCTCGCCCTACATATCCGACGAAATTGGTACCACTAATTCCAGGAACAGCATTAATACCTTTGGTGAGACCTGCCGTTACTGCTGCCATTCCAACCTGACTCCAGGAAAAACCATCTTGTGCGTGTAGCCCAATAGCAACCCCCTGGCTGGCAACACTTCCCGCTGCCGCACCGACAGCCGCCCCTGCAATACCTGCTGCAGCTGCTCCAGCTGTACCTGCTGTAGTTGCCACACCTGCAGCTTGAAGTGCACTTGAAAAAGCTGCAGTAGCCGCTCCAGCAGTAAAATAACTCACGACAATAGCGACAATGATGACAAGAATTGCCACAAACGGATTGCATGATGCAACCGGCGGCGGTGGAAGCGGCAATGAGGGATTAATATCACCTATGATTTCTTGCGCGCTATACGGCTTAAAAGTGTTGTCATTGTTATGAGCCGCAATCACTTGATTGGGCAATTTAAGCGTTACACCAGGAGTCGGCGGTTCGTTACCACGGAGACTATTGGCGTCTGCAATCAGATACCAAAGGCTGGCATCACCATAAATAGATTGAGCAATACTCTGCAGAGTATCCCCAGCCTGCACCACATAGCTCCCCGGAACAGAGCTGGGATACTGACTGCTAATTGGGTTGTAATTAAATCCGAAATTCGCAGTCGAAGAGGTAATGTTATAAGCACCGCCGCCTTGAGATGTACGCAGCGCCTCGAAACTACCTAACAAACTCTCCCCGTAATAGAGCAAGTAGTCAACGGAATACGTCCAGGCGATTCCGCCGTCAGGTGGCGCTGTAGTGCTATCTTCTTTTTTTAGAATTTGCCCAGAACGATTGGTAACATATTGGCTTGAAGTAGTCTTTCCAGAGCTAGAAAAAACGACTTTCCACAAATGATCCAAGATGTCATACGTTTGTGTTGTCGTATTCGTGCCGTACTTGTTTGTTGCGTTAATTTTTGTCTGCGAATAACCCACTGCACTCGCTTGGTAGTCATAAGTGTATTTGTCTGTACTGCTAATCCGCAGCTCAATCAGGTTTCCAGCGTTGTCATAGGCATACGTTCGATTGGCTGGACGGCCGTCTGCAGTGCTTGAATTAGTCTGAGATGCAATAGTTCCATCAGCGTTATAAGCAGTGCCTTCAGTGTTAGTTAAACTGCCTGCTGATGGGATTAATGAGCTATACGCACTGTAAGCCTTAACTTGATCTAAATTATTATAAACGCGAGAACTTGAGGTCCCGACTGAAGAGACAAAGCTGGTCGCATTAATACTGGTACTTGCTAACCGATTATTAGCGTCATATGCATTAACAATGATTTGTGTTTTGGCATTAGCTTGGTTAGTAGGCGCAGGCGATCCAACATTTTTAATTAGCAGATCGCCAATACTTCCTGCACTTGTAGAAGCGATTGTTGCAGAGTCACCAAGAGTGAAGTTCAACTCTTCGACTCGGTTTCCAGCTGCGTCAAACTTAAGATAAGTCCCTGTCTGCTGCTTTAGGACAGTATTAGTAATACCCCCGACATTAGCTTGTGACAATTGAGCTTCACGTTCAACAATTACGCGGTTACTCGCATCGTAGTCATATTGATAAATCTGAGTGCCGGTAATTAGCGGGAGAGAATTTTTCTTGCTGCCAGCGATTTGCTTGGTTAAATCATTCGAATAAAACGCTGAAATTTGTTTCTTGTTTCCTTGAGCATCATAGCTGTAACGAATACTTGCCTTGATATCATTCGCCATCTCCAAGCGACCTGCAGCATCGTATGTATACCAAGTATATTGGGAATTTCCTTGGGTAGAGGTTTCCAGTTGATTAGGACTGTACTGCTGCTGCAGCAATTTTCCTGCTGCATCGTATACGTAACTCGTGTAATCAATGTCTTGTATCTTCATCGACGGCAGAGGACTGCTCTCTCGAAACAACCTAGTAGCAATAGAGCTCACCAAGCCATTCGCATAATAACTATAGGCACGTTTAATAAGAACTTGCTGAGATGAAGCCGTACCGGGGCTCAGCACCTTTCCATACGATTCTTGCACCATTTTTCCAGAACGATCGTAACTGTAGCTCGTCACTACACCATTCATCCCGGTGTTGCTTTGAAGTTGTCCGTAGTAGCTGTACGACCACGATTGAATATTCCCAGTACTGTTCGTTGTTCCCTGATTATTTGCCACTCCAGAATTGGCATCTTTCTGGGTTATTTTTCTCCCAAGCGCATCGTATGTATAAGTTGTTTTCTGCTGATGCGCGGCACCACTACTGTCCTGATAAACCGGCAACGTTTCTGAAAGTACTCGCCCCCAGGCATCGTATAGAACTTTAATTTGCGTACGATTGTCCCCAATGCGGTATCCAAGCGCATCGTAGGCATAAGTAGTCCAAGCGCTATTGCCATAGATATCCGCCGTGGCCTTGCTGGGATCTAGCTGTCCAGTAAGGTTGCCAACTTTGTCGTATGCATAAATTGTTTTGTATTGATTTTGATTGCGTCGAACTACTACATCACCAAAAACATCATAGCTACTAACAGTACTTGCACCTGTCGCTTCGACCTGCGTAATAACTCTATTAACAGAGTTGTAGGCTTGTGTTGTTAAATTTCCATTAGCATCCACAGAAGCAATTACATTGCCATTAGCGTCGTAACCGGTGGAATACTGGGGAGTAACTGTGTAACTAAAATTACGATTATTGAAAGCCGTCACCTGCGGCAACGATTTTTGAATCAGGCGATTGGATTCATCGTAAATCTGACGTGTAATAATTCCTACAGCATCAGAAGAGGATAAGACATTTCCCCAACGATCAAATTCCTGAGTAAGCGTTGGGGTAAATATTTGAAGCGGAGAAGAGTTAAGAGCCGAACTGTCGCGGTCAAAGAACGGCAGTTGGGGCTGATATATTCCCGTAAGAACTCTGGTTACCCCACTACTGTCCACAACCGTAAGCTTGTAATTGAAGCTAACTGAATGCAAATTTCGTTTATAGCCAGACGCATCTAACACGAAGTCATTAAGCGCATTACTAACAGACACACTTTGATAAGTATCGCTCCCAGAAAGCTGCACCTCCAAAGACTGCGCAGTATAGTTTTTAGGAATTTGACTCAGCGGTGTAACGCCCATTTGCAACAATGAAAGCACTGATTGAGTAGCTTGCTCCTTAGAAACAACGTTACTGCTATTTAAACTAGTGGAGTAAAATAAATTCGATCCGCCTTGCGGGAATACAGGCCTGAAATATGAATTAAACGCACTGAAATTAGTATATGGCTTGGGCGCGCCATAGAATGGCTTTCCAGTTGCGGCGTCTGTCCCTAAATTGACAACTGCATATCTAAGAACGCCACCCCCCATTGACAGGTCTACAGCAGTCATTCCAGACAAACTTTGCGTTGACCCAGAAACTGTCTTAAAAACTATATATTCCACACCGTTGATCGTTTGCATCGTTGCACTGAATGGCTGATTTGCTGGCGCAACATACCCAACCATACCAGGCCCCTGAACGTGAATCGTGCCTGAAGCATTTTCTGAAGTAGCTACAGTTTCAACAGCGTTATGACTAGAAGGGTTAGTAATCGAAATTCGATATTGATACTGCCCAACACTCGGCAATAATTTCGTCACATCTAACGAAAATATAGGGGCATCTCTCCAATATGAAAAAAGAGCCTCTGATTTATAAATCGGCGTCGGATTTAAAATCATGGAGTAACTATTGAATTGGTTACTTCCAAGCGGAGCCAAGCTAATTGTCACAGTAGCGCCTAATGGGGCACCAGCCATGTAATTGAGAATGGTAGAAGCACCATCGTTGCTCGATACAATTTGCAGTATATCGGCAGGAATATATGTCTGATTTGCAAAAGGATCTTGCGTTTTTATTATCTCGCCCGCTCCTTGCGAGAAATTTACTTGCCGCTGCAGCGCAGCCCTTCCATTCAAGTCATAAACAGTTTCTGTTCTGCGATACACCCCATTAACTTCTAAAGCGTTTGCCTTATCTGCCACTAATTTTGGAGAGTTAACTGCATTGACATTGCTTGGACTATAAATCGTACTAAAGTAATTCGATAAATCATCTTCAGCACTGACAATCTGCGCAGCGACATTGCCTCTCAGATCACTCAAATAAACAGTGGCTACCCCATCGCCTCCTTTGCCAAAGGTCATTCGCCCATTGTTATCGTAAGCATAAATCTCCTGAGGAGAGCTGGCACTGGCATTGAGCAATGCATTCGTCGCGCCAGTAAGATATTTTCCAACAACATCTCCAAAAGCGTTATAGATCGTGTTGTGAACCGGCAAGCTGCCATCTCTCTGCAAACCAGCTTCAGATATCTGCAAGCCGCGACCGTTGTATGCGTAGATCTGCACCTTGTAAGCTTTGCTGTTATCTGCATCAACATAGTCCTGCTCAACTTTCGCAGTATTGCCATACGCGTCATAGCTGAAATCAGTCTCGTATCCAATCGCATCAATGCTTTTAACGACGCGTCCAAGGATGTCGTAAGCGTAATAGCTACTGCGATCGAGATTTGACTTAACAGCAGCCGGTGCCGGCAATGCAACTGTGGGCGAAGTCTGCGGCGTTATTGCCGTACTCCCTGCTGCATACTCTGTCGTAGCAACCTGATTTCCGAGTGCGTCATAGCTGTGCGACTTAAGGCTTCCAGAAGAAGTAGTTACGGTAGCTGACGTGACGGCACCCTGACTTGCATCTGCATAAATCTGATGCTGCGCTCCAACACTATTCACCAATTGACCCAACGCATTATAAAAACTTAATGTTGTTGCACCGGCAGCATCGGTAACAGCCACGATATTACCAACACGATCATATTGCGTAGTGACGACATTATTGCCAATCGTGTTTTTGACTTGATTAGTTACAGCATCAACACTGCTCTTGATCACGCCCACTTGTGCTGTTGCGATCTGCTGATTTAGGTTATCGTATTGATACTTTATTTCGCGTACGTTGCTGGCTTGACGCGACTGCAAATTTACCGTTGAAGTGCTGGCAATCGTGCCATTTGTGATGGCGATTGAATTGATTGTTAACGTCGCCTCGCCGCTACCACTTCCAGCGGCTTTGCTGGCAAATATCTGTGCCGCAATATTGGTCGGATAGTTGCTGCCGACATCAAAGCGATATTGAATTCCAGTAGAAGGTAACGTTCCTGGCGAGTAAACATACGCGGTGGCGCCATGTGCATCCAATACAAACCGTATTGCCGTGTTGCCGGAGGGAAGAAAGGCCGCGATCTGATGCGTAAAGATCTGACTGCCATCACGCTGTATAAAACTGAGAGTGTTATTGCCAGAGGCATCACGCCCAATGGCTAGGTAATAGCCAAACGTATTGTCGGCGGGTGCTGTGGCTGAGCCATTCCAGTTACCAATACCAATAAGTCGCTGCGCGTTGCTATTGCCTCCCGTATTGCCGTTGGCCGTGCCACTGACTGAACCCATAGTGAGGTTATAATCAAAGACGGTTTGCTGAGTAAGCGCTGTGCTGCTGTTATAGCTAACGTTATACGTACTCTGTACAGCCGCCAGAGATGTAGTGCTCGCGCCATAGGTGTCTTGCACTACGAGCCCACCATTCATTTGGCTGAAGTTGGCGGTTGATGTACCAAATGTTCCAGTCAACCCCGGTGAAGAGGTAGCGCCGGCTGTAAAGCTAGAAGCGTATTGCGACGTTGGAGCGGTATCACTGACGCTAGCCGCCAAGAACGTAGGCGCAACAAATCCATTGACGCCATAAGTGCCTGCAGTGAGCGCTTGCGAACCGACCCAAGCGAGTTCTTTTGCCCACTGCTTCTGAGTAGTCAGCTTGCCAAAAGCGTTGTACTGGTTCTGCGTCAGAAACCCCATAGGGTCAATCGTGGCAGTGGCGTTTCCTTGAAGATCGTAATAGTTGTAAGTGGTAGTCCAGTTACTAACACTGTTAACCACACGCTGTAACTGCGACTGCTGGGCTACTTCACTAAAAGCGTTGTATTGATATTTTGTAGTAGGGCTTGCAGTTACACTCGTCTGACTGCTTGAGTCATAGCTATAGACCAGCGGCTGCACGACACTGGCCTTCCGATTTAGCGTGTCGTATGTGGTTGTAATTGTACGGTCCAGATCATTAGTCGCAACGAGCGATTGAATCTGCGACAGCGTGTAAGCGCTTGCGCCTTTTGTGCTTGTATCAATTCCTTTCGCGTAGCGTCTTAGCGTGGTCTGATTACCGAATGCATCGTAGCCATAGCTGCTGATGTAGCCATCGGCATCAATGTCATAGCGTAATTGACCTGCTGCGTTGTAAACCTTGTAACTGTATTTTCCACCTTGATCTTTGGAAACCACCGCATTGCCCATGGCATCAAATTGGGTGACGACGGCAATGCTTTGAGCAGAGCTCGTGTTGGTGCCGCTGAGATAGCCATTGCTCGCGGTATCTGAAGCCGCATTGTAGACAGCAACATTTTGACCGTAAGTGACGCCAGCTACGACAGTTTTGTTAGCATTGATCGCCTGGGTCTGGCGCCCTAGCGCATCGTATCGATAGCTGGTAACGCGCGCTTGCGTGGGATTGCTGGGGTCATAGTTCTGGATGTTGTCTGTAACATTGCTAAACGCATCGTAAACAATGTGCGTATCAATGGCCCGCGTCGTAGTGGTCGGCGTTGCGGTGACTAGCGTGGCACTACTATTGGGAGCACTTAATGCCACATTAGCGACAGCAACTTGTGGCGTAATTTCATCGGTCATCCGGCCTGCAAGATCGTACTTGTAGGTCCATGTGTAGCCGTTCTGATTGGTGTAGTTGGTCTTGTTGCCTAACGCATCGTAGGCATAAATTTGGGTATAGCCTTTGGCATCAGTGAGGACTTTGACGCGCGAAACCGCATCGTATTGGGTCCGTGTAATTTGATCTCCGCTATCTGGATCCGTGTTGGCCCTAGTTAATACCAAAGAATCCATTGATGTAAGCGTTGGGACATCAACCGTCAATGCCATGGCATTGGCATAGGCCACTGTCTTAGTCGTGTTACCTAGACTGTCGTACTGCACACCGATGACATAGGAACTATAACTACTGGTGCTAGCAGCCGTGATCGTCTGGAGGCTATAACGCTGGCGGCCTGCTGCATCGTAAACATAGCGCATAGAGCGATCGTTGCTGGAATCGGCAACGACGTTACTGACATTTGTCATATCAGCAAGTAACGGCACAGTATTGAGCGCGACATTCTTCAAGACATTGGCATATTGCAATTTCTTGAAAACATTGCCCGCTGCATCGTAGCTAAATTGCGTTATGCCATTGAGCGCATTGATACTGTACAGCATGCGTCCTGCAGCATCGTAAACAGACCTATTATGCTGATTGAGTGCATCAGCGTTGTTGATCTTATCGGTGACATCTGCGGTTGATGGTGCCGCTGCGCTAAGGTTGATCGCCTGTGCGTAACGCGCGACGTCTACGACGCGTCCATTCTTGTCATAAATGTAGCCGGTCACATCCCCCAAGGCATCGATATCAAAGGCGCGACGATTGGCTTTGTCGTAGACATAACGATTAATGCGATCACTTGAAGTATCCGCAAGAGATACCACTGCTGCATCAATCGCAGTTTTGGTATATGCAGTTCCCGCAGGCAGTACCTTGGCATAGGTCTGTGTTCTGACAACGTTACCGTTGCCGTCATAACTAGTTTTGGTTAGATCATTGAGCGCATCGAGCGCATAAACGGCGCGACCGGCCAAGTCATAGACCATGCGCGCATGGTGATTCGCTGCATCTCCATCATTAACGTACTGGGCCATTCCCGAGGCAGTGGTGGCATCAGAAATATTGCTCAGGTTTACCGGGGCCGCATACCCAATGGCGTCGATAACCCGGCCAACTTTGTCGTATTTATAGCCCGTGACATCACCCATCGCATCAATCGTGTAGGCAAGACGACCATCTTTGTCGTAAACGCTACGACTCGTTCGGTCATTAACACTTGGTACATCCGAAGTCCAGCCTGTGAGATTGTCGAGGTAGCCGGTCTGCGCTACCTGCCCTGCCTGCGAAATGGTGCTGGCAATAAAGTGTGAGGTCGTCCAGGCCGTCGTGATTTGAGAGTTCAGGTTTGCTACATGGCCGGTATTCTTGTCATAGAATGCCAACTTAAGGCCTGTCGATGTTGCGATGATCTTGATGACGTAGGTAGTGTTGTCTTGAATCGTTGTGGCCGAACCATAGGCATATCCGCTTTCAGCGGTGTAAGAGAACACCGTGGCTTGGTCACCGCCAAATAAGATGCCGTAGTAGTAATTGCCAGGATCGAATCCGATACCAACGATCACTGAACGACCCGCACCATTGGCGCTGGTACCCGTGTTGAATTCCGCACGATAAGTAACGGGCGTTGCGCTCAGCGTGGCATTACTGCCCTTGGCAATTGGATAGTAAGTGCCATTCGTGGAATTCTTAGTACTGATCGCCAGCTGCTGGTTCTGTATTTGGATCTGGCTTTGCGGATCACTACTGACCGTTATGCCGCCAAGGCCCGTGGAA
The DNA here is from genome assembly GCA_040387055.1 of Pseudomonadota bacterium. Lineage (GTDB taxonomy): Bacteria > Pseudomonadota > Gammaproteobacteria > Nevskiales > Nevskiaceae > Stenotrophobium. The sequence goes on from JAZKEM010000097.1 coordinate 38,757, forward strand.
AAGTCATTGCTATAGACCGCAGTTGAGGTCAGAGCAAGCTGAACATCTTGCGCTGCAGGAGGGTCAGCAAAAACGCTCTCAAAATATTTTCCCCAAGTAATACCAGCCAACGCTTTGGCGTACTGCACCGTCTTGATAGATCTGCCCTCGTTGTCATAGAAAGTTCCAGTGACATCACCGAGCGGATCGATTGCATAAACCTGCCGATCATTCGCATCGTAGGCGTAGCGCCAAACATTCAGATTGGCATCAGTCTTACGCACCATGTTGCCATTGGCGTCGTAAGCATAGAGCGTCGTGATATTGAGCTTGCCTGCACCCGGATCAACTACCTGACTGATTCGCCGCCCAGCCTTGTCGTAAACATACTGCGTGACTTTCGATGTCGTATTCGCTGCCGCTGCAAAGCTCCAGTTACCAGTGCTGCCTGCAGCCTGCAGGCCTTCGGTCACCGTGAGCGTTAGACCTTGAGAGTCATAGCTATACGTGGTGGCGAGCTTGAGACCTGCGGTATCGACGATAACCGCTGTGGTTTCACCTTTATTGCTAAAGACAGTTTCAGTCACAACCAGATTGGCATCGATGACTTGATAAGCCTGACCAAAAGCGTTGTAGGTGTATTTCGTCTGTAGATTGAGACCGGTTGGATCTACGGTGCGTGTTGTGACGCGATTCGCTGCATCGTATTGATAGGTGGTTTGCGTGCCATTGGCGTCGGTGACGGTTTTGAGTAGGCCCGCGTTGTCGTAGTCGTTGTGCGTTTTGAGATTGAGGTGGGTGGTGTCGCCCTGATCGACGATGGTGTCGATGAGATTGCTATCCAGATCGTAGCTGTAGGTTGTTTTGCTGAGGCTGCCGTCTGCACTGCTTCCGGTGGCGAGGCTGATCTTTTGGCCGTGACGGTTGGTGATGACGGTGGTGATCACACTTTCAGCCGTGGTGGTGGTTAAAGTCTGGGTACTGTCGGTGTATTCGTAGGTGCTGCTGTTTTTATTACGATCGGTGATTTTGACGGTGCGTCCGAAGGCGTCGTAGGTGGTGACGGTGTCGTTGTTGAGCGGATCAGTGACGGTGACGACACGCCCTTGGCGATCGTTGTAGTCGACCTTGCTGATGTTGCCATTGGCATCTTGCGTCTGACGGGCGCGACCAAAAGCGTCGTATTGAAGAACTTTGGTGATGAGATTAAGACCGCCGACATCCTGAGTCGTCTGGGTCTTCAGACCTCGGGCGTCATAAGTGTATTGATCTGTACGCAGTGAGCTGCTCGGCGTTGCGCCGACGTCACTGATCTTCTTATCGAGTGAGCCAAAAGAATTGTAGTAGCTCGTGACAGTGAAATTGCGCGCATCGGTGACCTTGGTCAACAGACCACGCTTGTCGCTGTATTCGTAATTCGTTTTGCGGTTGTTGGCATTCGTGGTGAAGGCCGATGCAGTAACGGCACTCAGGAAGCTGGCATTGCTGCTACTGCCGATCAGGCCGCCGTTGAGGCCGACGGTGCTGATGGTACTGGCGTATTGCGTGATTTTGATGACGTTGCCAAAAGCGTCGTAGTCGTTCTGAGTGACGGTGGCGAGGTTCTTGGTGGGATTGTCGGTGCTGGCAACGGTGTAGACCAGACGTGAATCCTGATCGTAGTAATAGAAAGTGGCGTTGTTGTTGGCATCAATCGTTTTGATTTTACGACCAGCAAGGTCATAAACCATTTTATTGCCATAACCGCCGCTGCCGGTGTTCCAAGCAGTGGCACCACTGCTTGCCAGTGCGGCACTGCCTTTCCCGTTGATGGCGTTGGTGACACGACCCAAATCATCGTACTGGTAGCTGGTGGTGCGGGCGTCGTTGTTGTTGAGTGCGTCTTTCTGACCCGCAGCGCTGGTCTGCGCGTCGAGGAAACCGGTGGCGGTGTTGTAGCTGTAGGTGGTGATCGTGCCTTGGTAGTCGGTTTGTTTGGTGACGCGGTTTAGTGCGTCGTACTCCCATTTAGTGGTCTGATCGGTGGTCGGGGTGCTGGCAGCAGTGATCAGCGTGCTGAGCGTCTGGTTGCTGTAGCTGACGGCCTTGCTGTAACGGACCTGCTGGGTACGGTTACCAGCCAAATCGTAGAGGTAGGTTGTGAGGTAACCCTGCACATCAATCTGCGCTGTCACCTGCCCTTCGGCGTTGTAGAGATTAAAGCTGCTGTGGTCGTTGGCATCCGTTGCGGGCCGCAGATTCGTCAGCGTGCCGCTGGTGCGTTGGGCCACTGCAGTGATGGTGGCGTAGCCAATGCTCTTGGTCAGCTGACCTGCGCTGTTGTAGATGTTTTCAGTCAGGTAACCGGCAGCATCCAATGTGGCTTGCAGGCGGCTGTCGTTGTCGTAGAAGTAACGGGTGGTGCGATCCAAGCTGGCGTTGACCGTCGGAGTCAGGCTTTCGGCACGACCCGTGAGCGGCACAGTAACGGCGGTTGCGTACCGCGTTTCCGCAATCTTGCGGCCTGCTCCATCGTATACATACTTCGTCGCGTAACCTGCAGCATCAATAGCGTAGATCAAACGACCCGCACGATCATAGAGCCATGACGACAAACGATCTGAAACTACGGCTAACGCGGTGTCTGTGCTACTGCCGGCGGTGACCGCTGCAACGGCTACCGCAGCGGTAAAGGCCGCATCTGAAGAGGCCGCCGTGGTAATCGTTGCGGTGGCGGCCACACTAGTGGCCAGCGCATCGGTGACCGTAATCGTTACGCTGCGCGTCGCTGTGTTGGTGACGGTGTTCTTATAGGTCAGCGTCTGCAGAATCTGTGTGTATTCTTCATTTGAAGCCGTGCCACTCAGCGTCAGCACGCCGGTCGTACTGTTGTACGCCGTAATTGTGACCGCCACACCCGTTGGAATTTTCACAGCAAGCGTTTCTGTAGCCTGCGGAGACGTGAGTTTGATCGTCGCACCCGTGATCTTGCTGTTGTCTCCATTGCTGATAGTGGCTCTGGGGATGATCAAGCCCGCCGTATTGATACCCGGGAATCCCGTGGTGGTGGCTCCCCCACGCGCAAAGCCGTTGAGATCCACTCGCGGTGGTGCTGTGCCCGCAACCGTCACAATCGATGTTGCGATATTGCTGGTTAGCAAAGAATCGCTAACGGTGACATCTATAGTGCGATCACCACCGATTAAAGCCGTGGCAGTGTTCTGATACTGCAGTGTACGCAGCACTGCTTGATAAGCGCTGAGACTGACATTGCCAGTAAGACTCAGAATGCCCGTACTACTGCTGTAGTTGGCGGTAATGCCATTATTGGTGGCGATAGTGGCATCAACACTGAGCAATTCCAGTCCTGCATTGAGAATGCCATTCAGAACCACTTTGGCCGAGGCGGGGACTGCCGCGGTTGAAACGGTGGTATCGGTATCAATCACCGTCAGCGCAGTGCGATTGACCACGTCAACGAGCGTGCCAGCGGTCGAATATTTGGTGCTCGCGCGATAACCATTGCCGATAATGCTGCTGTTCAAATCAACGATCGGGGCCAGATCTAATTGCGTTCCACCACGCACCGCATAAAGTGAAGTTGAAACGGTGTTTGAGAGACCTGCTTGCTTGGTTGCAGATAGCGCCGTTGCATACTTAATATTTTGAATTTGCTGCCCTGCATCGTTGTAGATCGTTTCGGTTACATAACCCAAGGGATCAATCATGCCAACTTGTCGTCCCAACGCATCCCAGATATAGCGTGTCGCAGCACCCGTGGGATCAATATGTGTAATTAACCGCCCATTGTTGTCATAGAAATATTGTGTGGTTCCCAGTGCGTTGGCGGTACTTCCACTCACCGTTTGGCTAGTGAGGTCGCCCGATTTGTTATACGCATTGACCGTTGTCAGGCCATGGGCTGCGACGACGGTAATCTTGTTGTTGGCATCATCGTAGGACGTGTTGCTGGTGCGACCACTGCTATCCTGCGAAACAATCTGGCGATCTAATCCATCGTAAGCATAGCTGGTGATCAGTGTTGTTCCGTTTTTGTATGCGCTGCTATACGGATTGCCCGTAACCGTACTGCGCGGATCAATCTGCATCAGCAGACGCCCTGCAAAATCGTAGACGTAACGCACCACTGTGGAACCCGCCGCAATGCCATTGCCATTGGCGTCAACGGCGGCATAGGTGGTGATGCTCTGAACCTGTCCAGTAGGGTCGTAGCTGGTATCGCTACGTTCGATCCGGCCCTTATCTGTGGTAGTAGCAGCCACCCAGTTATTTAAAGCTGTCAGCTCAAAACCTGTAGCCGTCGGATAGGCCGGTGCAGCACTGTATTGACTGCTCACCGTATAGAAGGTGCCTGCGTATTGGATAACGCTGGTGCGCAGACCCAAGCTGTTGTACTTGTATTGGGTAACGCGATTCTCTGGCGTCACAACATAGTTCAGACGCTCGTTAGCATCGTAAACATAATGTGTTGTCAGTGGATTGCCGGGCTCGGCTGCACCATAGTTGGCGGCCGCAGGCGTTTGGAAAACCGTTTCGGCTAATAGGCGGTCATTCGCATCATAAAGACGGCGGATGGTGTTGCCCGTTTGATCTCGAATTTCAACAACATTGCCGTGCGTATCATAGGCATAGTGAACGCTACGGCCATCTGCATCAACAACAGCGGTGATATTGTTGTTGGTATCGTAGGTATAGCTGGTGAGGGTGCGTTTGCCACCGCCCATGTTCGGAGACTGAACACCCACCAGTCGCCCTTGATTGTCATAGTAGTAGCTGGTGACATAACCCACAGCATCGGTAACGTCGGTCCGGCCATTACTCAGATCGTAGTGGTACTGGGTGATGCGATTCTGAGCATCCACCAGAGTCGCCACGCGATAAACCCCATCCTGCTGAACATAGCTGATCGTCAGGGTGCTGTTGATGACAGTGCCAGCTTGATCGGTGCTCTGGATAATCTTGGTGACGCGATTGCTAGTGCCATCGTACTGGTAAGTCGTGTAGTAATAGCTGCTGTCCGTCGTGTTCGTCGGGGTGAGGTCAACACGAACTTGGGAAAGCCGCTTATTCGCATTGCTGTCATAGCTGTAAGTCACGCGAGTCGCAGGACCAGAAGCCAAAGTGCCATCCGGGCCCGGGGTGCGAGCGATGACATTGATGCTTTGAAGATCACTGGTCCCGGTGTAGTACTTCAGCTCGACCGTTTGGCCAGAGCCATCGGTGACCTTGGTTATCAGGTTGCCGGTATAGACCAATTTGGTGATTGTGGCCGCATTAACCGTGTTACCGCTGTCATCACGCCAACCCAGCAGCCTGCCGCTGGCATCGTACATTTCAAAATAGCCAGAGCCGCCCGTTTCGTATTCATAGGCTTGCCCCGTGATCAATGGCGTCGAAACGCTGCGAATCACGTCATGCGCGCCGCCACTCTGACCTTCCAGGCTACGCCAAGTCCCACTGGTCGTTGTGGCACTAAAGAGTTCGCGATGCCCATCCGCCCCGATCCGCGTCAGCGTTCCGTCGTTGTTCACCACCAAGCTGCGATAGAGCGACAGGCGCCAACCGTCATTGTTGTCGCCGTCAAAGACACCTTGACTGTTGTACGTCCGCAAAAGAGCGGCATCCACACCGACAGAGGCTACAAACTCGTCCTGCCCCTGAATAATCAGGTTACCCGTGGCGGCATTGACCGTGGCTAAGTCTTTACCCTGCCCAACCTTGCCCTGCCCCGCAACGCCATAGCCGTTAGTTTGTGTCGCCGAACTACCCACCACGCCCAAACCATTGCCAAGAATAATCGACGTCATCACCGCTTCCCCTAAGGTTCCTGCAACTTCCAAAAATGAAAGAAACCGAATCCTTACGAGGAACAACCGCTATCCGTGCAATCAGGCCTTATTACCCAACCTCAATTTATCTATCCATGTATTTCTTCAAAAGTTTAGAGCGATAAAGAAAATATTTTGAGCACCGTGAATTTGAACCACAGATAAGTGACTTGTTTCACAACATCATATTGCCAAGCTTTGCTGGCACGGTCGTCCACGCCAAGCTCCGAGAAAGGACGCACAACACACCTGACCTAAAGAAATGTTGGAACAGTGAGACTAAAGAGTAAAAGCATCACACAACAAAAAGCCCCGCAACGCGGGGCTTTTTGTTGGACTTACTTATATCGCTTCTTGGTACGCGCCATCAGGCGTTGTTTCTTCTTAACCTGACGCGGCGTGAGCTCATTTTTCTTGTCTTTGAACGGGTTGTCCCCGGTCTTGAATACCAAGGCCAAGGGCACGCCCTTGAGTTTGAAGATGTTGCGGAATTGGTTGGCGAGATAGCGCTTGTAATGCGTAGCGAGCTTATCGGTTTGATTGCCGTGCACCACGATCACTGGCGGGTTGTTGCCGCCTTGGTGGGCATAACGCAGTTTGATACGACGACCCATGACGGCTGGTGGCGGATTGCTCTCAACAGCCTGTTCCAAGGCGCGAGTCAGTTCCGGCGTTTTCATTTCACGCATGGTGGCGGCGTAGCAGTCCTGCACATCTTTCATCAGCTTAGGCAGACCGGTGCCGGCCTTAGCAGAGATGTAGTGCAGCGGCGCGTATTCGAGAAACGGCATTTTCAGCGTAACTTGGTAAGTCGCTTTCTCGCGATCGGGCTTATCCAGACCGTCCCACTTGTTCACGGCAAGAATCAGCGCGCGGCCACGATGAGCGACAAGACCCATCAAGCGTGCATCTTGCTCACCGATATCAGCCTGCGCATCAACCACAGCGATAACGACATGCGCGCGCTCAATCGCCTGCAGCGTTTTAACGATGGAGAATTTCTCGATCACTTCGGTAACGCGTGCACGACGACGGATACCAGCCGTGTCGATCAAGGTGTACTTGCGACCTGCGTAATCAAACTTCACCGCAATGCTGTCACGCGTAGTGCCGGGTTGGTCAGCAGCGACAACACGCTCTTCACCCAGCAATTTATTAATCAGCGTGGACTTGCCCACGTTAGGGCGGCCAATGATGGCGACGCGAATGGTGTCGTCGTCATCTTTTTCAGGCGGCGGTGTCTCAGGGAAATCCTTAAGAATTTCGCGCAGCAGAACAGGAATGCCATCACCCTTCTCTGCCGAGATCGGTGAGGCTTCGCCATAACCGAGCGTGTAGAAATCCGCGATTGCGTAGTCTTTGGTCTGGCCTTCGGCTTTATTAACAACCAGCGTGACGGGCTTTTTGAATTTGCGCAGATGGCGTGCGATCGACTCATCTGCACCCATGCGGCCTTTATGCGCATCAACTAGAAACAGAATGTGATCGGCTTCTTCCAAAGCGATCTGTGCTTGCTCTTCGGCCAGTGCGGCGAGCGCATCGCCAGACTCCGGCATCAAACCGCCGGTATCAACAACGATGAAGTGCTTTTCTTCGAACTCGGCGTAGCCGTACTGGCGGTCGCGGGTCAGGCCCGGCAGGTCGGCCACGAGCGCATCGCGCGTGCCGGTGAGCCGGTTAAACAGCGTGGATTTGCCGACGTTGGGACGTCCGACTAAAGCAATAATGGGGAACTGATGGTCATTCATTGGCGCGAATTGTCGGTGAAGACTGCGGTAAGCGCAAAGAACTCGCGCAAACAGAGAAGGCGGGGCAAGCCCGCCTTCGGTGCAAAAGCTGCTGTGAAACGGTACTTACTTGGCGCTAACCGCCGTGATTTTGCCGCCATTGTTCATGACATAAAGCAGCTTGTCAGTGGCCACCATCGCCGCGCGGATCGGATCACTGCCGGCACGTGAACGACCAACAAGGGTGCCGTCCTTAGGGTTAAGCCAGTGCAGATAGCCTTCGTAATCACCCACCACGACATAGCCTGCAAAGGCGGCGGGAGGTGACAGCTTGCGGTACAGCAGGCTTTCTTGTTTCCATGCAGCGGCACCGGTGCGGGCATCCAAGCCCCAAACCACACCACTTTCGTCGGTCACAATTACCAGATCGCCCACCTGCGTCATACCGCTATAGCTCTTCACTGTACGGCGCCACAGCACCTGTCCAGTATCGGCATCTACGCAAACAAATTCGCCGCTAAAGCTCACTGCAAAGATTTCTGAGCCATTGGCCAACAAGCCTGCGTCGATATCGGTCAGACGTTCCAATTCGGTACGGCCGGTTGCCACAGCAATGGCCTGCTCCCAAACCGGCTGGCCGTCACTCAAACGCAGCGCAGCCATACGACCATTATCGAGACCTGTGTACACGCGGCCATCCAACACCAGCGGTGCAGACAAGCCACGCAGCGTCAGATTCGGGACGCTGTGATCAGACACCCACTTGCGTTCGCCATTAGCAGCGGAGAGGCCCGACAGTCGGCCATCAACCGTGCGTGTCACCACCGTGTCGCCATCACCAGAGGGCGCTGCCAGCACTTCGCTAGAGGCTTTTACGCGCCACAGCTCAGTACCATCAGCGCGCTTAAGCGCGATCACATCGCCGTCAAGCGTGCCAACCAGCACTGCATTGCCCGAAACGCCTGGGCCTGCGATCACGCGGCTCTTGGTCTTGGTGCGCCAGATACGATTGCCGTTAGCTGGATTGATCGCGAAAACTTCGCCATCAGCATCCGCAGCAAACAGCGCATCATCTTCCAGCTTGAGCTGCAGGCCGGAGTACATATGGTTGCTGCCACCGCCGACAGAAGCGGTCCAAGCCTTGTCCGCTTTAACAGCAGGGCTGGCGATGGACTGGAGTTCTTTCGGCTTACGCAGATTCTTGTCGGAACAAGCCGTCAGCGTCAGCGCCGCCAGTGCCACTACGGCAATCGGTGCGACGCGGCTTAGTTTCACGAATTCACCACGTCAGCGAGTTCGTCCAATTTGCGCTGTAGCTCGCCGGTGTTGGCGCTTGCGTCGCTGGCCTTCACCGCAGCCTCGTAGGCAGCGCGTGCGGCAGCACGATCACCTGCCGACAGCTTGATGTCGCCACGCAGTTCGCTGAACAGCGCGTTATAAGCGCCGTGTTCGCCTTCGGTCAGCTTGAGCGCGTCTTCAGTTTTCTTCTGCTGCCAGAGCACGCGAGCCAGACGCAGCGTGGCGAGGTCACGCAGACCGTCGTCCTTGCTGTTGTCTGCAACCCACTGCAGACGCTTGGCAGCGTCATCCAGCTTGCCCTGTTCCACGCCCTGCTGCGCCAAACGCAAAGCAGCGCCAGTGGCATAGGGGGTTTTGGCAAAGTCTGCGATCAGCTTATCGCCGAGAGCGACGGCTTCATCAGCCTTCTTCGCTGTAACCGCGGCCTTGAGGTCTTCATAGATCTGCGAAGCATGCTCAGCATGCGAGATCTGGTAGCGGCGGTAGCCTTCATAGCCACCGATGGCACCGATGCCAATGACCAAACCTGCGGTCAAGGACTTCCAGTTCTCCTTCCACCAGCGTTTGATATTTTCGACTTCTGCTTCGTCTTCGTAATGGCTTGCCACGTTCAGTCTCTTTTATATTGGCTTCAGAGTCCCAACAGACCTGCAAGAGTGCCGGACAGTTCCGACCAATTACAGTTGATCTGCTGAGCATCATTGCGCAGTGATTTTACTTGAATGCTTTGTTTAGCGGCCTCTTCGCCGCCCAGAATCAGGGCCACGCTGGCGCCGGAACGGTCCGCACGCTTGAGCTGGGCCTGCAATTTACCACCGCCAGCGTGCAACACAATGCGCAGATTGGGCAGTTGGTCACGCAGCTGCTCGGCTAGCTTGCGAGCAGCGCGCTCGCCATCTTCACCAAGGGTACAGAAATAGACGTGTGCGGCAGAGGTCGGCAGATCAGCGCCCTGCGCCTTCAGCAGCAGTATCAGACGCTCAACACCGCTGGCAAAACCCACCGCTGGCGTCGATGAACCGCCGAGTTGTTCGACCAGGCCGTCATAACGGCCGCCAGCGCAAACCGTGCCTTGCGAGCCCAGCTGCTGGGTGGTCCACTCGAATACGTCGCGGGTGTAGTAGTCGAGACCACGAACCAAGCGGTCGTTGACCACGAACGGAATACCGATATCCGACAGGCCCTGCTGCAGGCCATCGAAGTGCGCACGCGAGCCATCATCCAAGTGCTGCAGGATGCTTGGTGCGTCTTTCACGATTTCTCGTGTCGTCGGCACTTTGGAGTCCAGCACGCGCAACGGATTGCTCAGCATGCGGCGCTTGGAATCGGCATCAAGGCTGGCTTCATGCTTCTGCAAAAACTCAACCAGTGCGGCGCGATACGCGGCGCGGCTCTCGCTGCTGCCAAGCGAATTAATTTCCAGCGTCAGATCTTTGAGACCGAGACGACGGAACAAACGTGCGGAGAGCGCAATGATTTCGACGTCGACATCTGGCCCGGCAATACCGTAAGCCTCAACGCCCAACTGATAAAACTGGCGATAACGCCCTGCTTGCGGACGCTCGTGACGGAACATCGGGCCTGCATACCAAAGGCGCTGCTGCTGGTTGTGCAGCAAACCGTGTTCGAGACCTGCGCGCACGCAGCTGGCGGTACCTTCCGGACGCAGCGTCAGGCTCTGCCCTTCGCGATCATCGAAGGTGAACATTTCTTTTTCGACAACGTCGGTGGCTTCACCAATCGAGCGCTTGAAAAGTTCGGTGTGCTCCAGCAACGGCATTTTGATTTCGCCGTAGCCGTAAGCAGCAAAAACTTCAGCGGCTGTGTTGTGCAGGTACTGCCAGATGGCATTATCCGCAGGCAATACGTCATTAAAGCCGCGAACAGATTGAAATAAATTAGCCACTCGCTGCTTCCTTTGCCGCTTTGCGCGCTGCAAGTTTTTCGCGCACCAGTGCTTCGAGTCGGTCGACCAACTCTTCGTTCTTGAATTTGTGTTGGATGCTGCCGTCGACGTAGATCGAGTTTGGGCGGCCACCGGCCACACCAATTGCTGCTTCGCGTGCTTCGCCAGGACCGTTCACAACGCAGCCAATCACAGCGAGATCCAAGGGCTCATCGATTTCTTCGAATCGACTCTCGAGTTCTGCCACCACTTTGACCACATCAAAGTTCTGACGCGAACAGCTCGGACATGCCACGAGATTGATGCCGCGATTGCGAATGTGCAGTGATTTGAGAATGTCCCAACCCACTTTCACTTCTTCAATCGGATCGGCAGCGAGTGAAATTCGAACTGTGTCGCCGATGCCATCAGCAAGCAACATGCCGAGGCCAATCGAAGATTTGACCGCACCGGAGCGTAGGCCGCCTGCTTCGGTAATGCCGAGGTGCAGCGGCTGATCAATCAGCTTGGCGAGCTTGCGATAAGCTTCAACCGTCATGAAGATTTCGCTCGCCTTGAGTGAGACTTTGAAATCTTCAAAGTTGTGACGCTTCAGAATTTCGATGTGGCGCAGGGCGGATTCCACCAGCGCATCGGAATTGGGCTCGCCATATTTTTCTTGCAGATCCGCTTCAAGCGAGCCGGCGTTAACGCCAATGCGAATTGGAATGCCGTGGTCACGCGCGCAGGCGACAACTTCACTTACCTTCTTGTCGTTGCCAATATTGCCGGGATTGATACGCAGGCAATCTGCACCTTGCTTTGCTGCTTCAAGGCCCACGCGGTAATTGAAGTGAATATCTGCAACGAGCGGAATGTAACCAACTTCTTTTTTGATCAAACCAAACGCGCGTGCCGCATCCATCGTCGGCACAGACACACGAACGATATCTGCGCCCGCTTTCACTGCTGCACGGATTTGCGCGACAGTCGCTGCAACATCTTCCGTGTCGGTGTTGGTCATGGTCTGCACCGCAACCGGAGCATCGCCGCCAACCGCAACGCGGCCGACGCGGATCTGGCGTGACTTACGCCGTTCGATCTTGTGGTGACTCTGCATCGCCATGGTCAATACACCTGTAGCCGCGAACCGCCGGCGCTTCTAAATATTTTTACTGACTCAGGGCGTGTTGGCGCCAGCCGAGAAGCGAGCCGTGTTGTTCTGCGCAGTAATCTTGGTCAGATCAATTAGCCTGCCGTTGAAATCGGCACTAACACCAGGGGCATTACCAAGGAAAACTGAGAACGGCGCATGGCCAGTCCAACTCTGTTTTTCACCTGCACGAATCAAACCATTGACCAAGGTCTTGCCAGTTGCATCTTCAACACGGGCCCATGAGGTAATGTTGAAACGCAGTGTCAGCGTGCCAGTGGTCATTGGACCAACAGCAACCGGAAGACCTGCGAGCGGCTTCGTTGTTGGCACTGCAACGGTAGACACGCCCGTCGCAGCAGGCACAAGTGGGGTCGGCGTAACCGGAGCAACAGCCTGTGGTTGCGTTGCTGCAGTCACGTCGGTTGCAGGTGTCGTTGGAACTGCGGCCGGTGTCGCGCCCGTTGCATCAGGTGTTGCAGCAACATCTGTAGCCAATGTCGTAACGTCTACAGGCACAGCGGCCTTGTTCTCCACTGGGGCTTCAACAACCGCAGGAAGCTCTGGAACCTGAGTCACTTCACCGCGTGCAAACCAAATGATTGAGAGTACGACCACGCCAATGCCTGCCGCTGCAGACGCCAGCGCAAGTGGCAGTCGGCTGCCAGATCCGAGTTCGCTACCCGAAGCCAAGCGCAGCTTGGCTGGCGCTTCAGGTGCACGCGGTGCAACCATCGCCTGATACGCATCAACCAAATCGCTCTCAGCAATGCCGAGAACTTTGGCGCACTTGCGGTAGTAACCGCGAACGTAAACCGGCTCCATCAATACCTTGAAGTCGTCGCGCTCTAAAGCATCCAAAGTGCCGCGCGCCAACTTGATCATGGCCGACAACTCTTCGGTCGTCATGCGTGCGCGTTCACGTGCGCGACGAATCAACTGACCGGGAGTGCTGCGGGTAGATTCCGGGCTAGGAGAAGACGGCGCGGTTTCCACGCCCTGCTGTTCTTGGGTCAATTCAGGAGTCATTGTTTATTAGGCTTGAGGTTTGCTGCTTGTTCCGATTCCGGGAACTCGCGTTTAAGACGGGATTCGTAATCTTGCGCGGTACTAATATCGCCAAGCTGGCGTTCATTCAACGATGCAATCCAGAGAACTTCGGCTGTTGCCTGTCCAGTGGCCAGATAACGCTGCACGAAAGCACGGCTGCGCAGGAAATCTTTCTTTTCGTAAGTGAGCGTTGCCATCTGCCCCAGCGCATCGCGGAACTGCGGCTTGGCCTGCAGAGCTTCACGGAAATATCTCTCGGCGGTATCGAGATCTGCCTTGCGACGAACGCAAACGCCCGCGTTAGTCCATGCCACTTCAGGTGTTGTGTAGTTCTTGCTGGCAACAGCTTGCATGAAATAGCGCGGCGCTTCTGATTCCTTGCCATTTGCACACAAAAACACGCCGAAGTTGTTGCGCAAGTTGCCGTCACTATCATCCAAAGCGATTGCCTTGCGGTAGTTTTTTTCGGCGGCTTCTTTCATGCCTTTCGCGCCATAGACATAAGCGAGAGTGGAATAGGCCTGCGCAAGATCAGGATCCTGCTTGATTGCACGCTGGAGCTTTTCAATCGCAATATCAAACTCATTTTTGCGTGCGTAGTCAGCGCCCAATTGCATATTGATACGGGCCGCGTCTTTCGCGCTAACGCCCTTAGGCACATCGGCATCGCTGGCGCATGCCGCGATCAAGGTCACCAACAGAAGCGCAA
>JAZKEM010000098.1:0-35808 GCA_040387055.1 Pseudomonadota bacterium
GTCCAAAACTGGAACAAAGGCCATGACGCCATCGAGCAGCTGCGCACCATGCATTGGTTTCTGCTTGCAAGATGATGTTGTTATTGCAAAGCAACAGCTCTTGCTCTTCAACATATGCATACCAGAGCACCACAGCCGGCTTAGTCCAATATCCGAATCGGATGCTATCCAACCACAGCGCTTGCAAGCTTGAGTTGGACTGCCGAAACACTCTCAAACCCACTACAGCCAAAGACAGATGAATTGGTTTGGATTTTCGTGCCCATGTTTGAGCCTGCGAGACCGCTCGCTCAAGACGTTGATCAAAAATTCCAGCATTGACGAGTGCCAGAGCATAATCACGCCAGAGATACGCATCAGCAGGCGCAAGCGTTAGCGCCTTCGCATATTCATCGAGTGCTAGTTGAGGCTTGTTGAGAAAAAGGTCGTTGCTTGCCTGCGCCTGCACCGCTCGAGCGCTAAACGGCTGGAGCTTGTATGCGATGCCCGCCGCCTGTTGGGCGACACTTCGAGTTTCTGAAGACTGTCCGCGCTGCTCTGAGAAACGCAAATATGATTCAACAAAAAACCAACGCGCATTGCCATAGACGCTGCTCGCGACAAGCACGATAAGCGCGCTCAGCAACAACAGCCTCGTCAACGGCTGACCCACCACGCAGCTCTCCCCTCTCCAGAAACCCCAAGCAAGCCCAAGTAATCGCTATGCGTAGTAGCGATAATCGTAATAGTAGGTGCCGTAACGTTTGGAGTGCTTCTTCATATCGACTGCATTAATCACCGCACCAACGAGCGGTGCGCGCGCCTGTCGCAACTGTCGCACTGAGTTCTTGATCAAGTTGCGCGTTGTACTTTCTGCCTTCACGACAAAAATAACTGCGTCGACATGCTGGACGAGAAGCAATGTGTCGCTAACAGCTTGGCAAGGCGCAGAATCAAAAATAACCCGATCATACTGAGCAGTGAAAGATTCAATCAGCAGATGGAATTTCTGAGAAGCCAGAATCTCACCCGGATTAGGTGGAATTTGTCCAACTGGAAGCACATCAATCTTTCCGGACTCAATGCGATGAATGCACTTGTCCAACGGAGCGGTTCCGGACAGATATTCCGTCAGGCCCGGCAGCTTGTCGGTCATTCCCAGTGATCTACTGACGGATGCACGACGCAAATCGCAGTCGATCAACAGCACTCGTTCCATCTGGCCGAACGCCATAGCCAGATTGCAAGAGATGGTCGTTTTGCCTTCTTTAGGCGCCGACGATGTCACCACAATCTTCTTTCGCTTATGAGAAAGATCTGCCAATAAGAGGCCTGTTCTGATACTACGCAGGCCCTCACTAAATCCAGTCTTGGGCTCTGTAACAAACTGTGTAGAGCCGTGAGCAGAATCCTCAAACTCTGGCAACGCAGCCAACACCTGTAAGCCGGTTAACAGTTCCATTTCTTCTGCGGAAACGATGGTGTCGCTGAGCAGATGTCTCAGCAGCGCGCTGAATATGCCAAGCGCAAAACCAATCGCCAGACCCCACAGCAGAATTTTCTTCTTCCGAGGCTTAAATGATTTAGGAGGAACAACCGCAGGGTCGATTACTCGCGCGACAACCTCTTGATAGTTGCCAGCAGTTTCCGTCTCTTTGAAGCGCGTTAAGAACAAGTTGTAAAGGTCGCGATTCGTTGAAACATCACGCTGCAAAGCATCCAACTGAGCTTGCTTGCGATCAAGGCCACGGACCTGATTGCGAACGCCTTGATCCTGAATGCTCAGCTGACGCTCAGTTTCAGACGCCACTTCATAGCCTGTTCTCACCCCTTCAGCGGCGATTAATAATTGGCTGTGAAACGAAGCAGTCGCAGAATCTAGGGCAGCTTTGGCGGTTGCCATTGCTGGATGTTTGGCGCCATAGCGTGACGCCAGCGACTTCAGCTTCTGCGTCTCGTCCAACACTCTACTCTTAGCGTCTATAACAACTTTGTTATCGAGTAAGAAACTGATGTTCTCGAGCTTTGAAAAATTATTCCCGGCTTCTTGGACCTTTTTATAGGCACTGGCCAATTCAGTTTTCTTGCGTAGCGCTTCTTGAATTCGCTGCGCGTTATCTGTGACTTGCTGTTCAACCAATCCACGCGAACCGCCACCAACACTGACGAGTTGTTCTCTGTCTCGGAAACCCTGTAAAGCTTCTTCGGATTTATTCAGATCTGCCCGAATGGCCTCTAAACGCTCATTCAGCCAAGTTGTCGTCGTGCGCGTCATTGCTAGACGCGACTCCAAATTACTTTCGATAAACGTGGCCGCTAGCGCATTGGCAACCGCAGCAGCAAGCTCTGGACTCTTTGATTCGTAGTGAACCCGGACCAATTTGGTGCCGTACATCGGTTCAATCGTCAGATTTTCATCAAAAACATCTACTGCCTTTTCCAGCGTTTCGGCGGCTTCAGCCGCAGCGTCCTTCGGACGGCTAGAGTCAGACAGCCCCGGCAGCCACGAGAGCCAATCTACATTCGCAAAATTAAACTCAGCTTTTAAACCAAAATCAGGATTTTCAATCAGCTTAAGCTTCTTGATCGTCCGACGCGCGAGTTCTCTCGCTTCAAGAATGCTGTACTCAGTACCAACCTGCTCATAACTACCATAGCCAGGATCATAAACATCCTGCACTTCTTTAATTGGGCGATTGGATCTGTTTTCAATCTGCAGTAACGCAGTCGCGCGATAAATCGGCGTCGTCGCAAAAATCCACAGACCTGCCAAAAGCGTAACCACTACCGTGACGCTAAGGATGCCCCAACGGTGCTGAATAAGTGCACCCAGCAATTCCCTCAGATCCAAAAATTGTTCGTTGACGAGAGAGTGCCCTGCCGTGTTTCGACCCACATCATCTTGAGCCGGGGGGAAGTTATTCAAAAAATGCTCTCCTCAACAATGATCGTATCCCCTGGCAGAATCTGGGTATCCAACGAGACCTTGCGTTTCTGGTTCTGGGTTTGTCCCTCACGCACCATATAAATGCTTCGCAGAGAAGCCCTATCGGTAAAACCGCCTGCAATGGTCGCTACCTTCTCTACAGTTAAACCAACAATGTAGGGATAGGGACCGGGTCTGACGACTTGTCCGGTGACATAAACGGGGCGATAGGCAACCACACGAACACGAACATCTGGATTAACTAGATAACCGGCTCGCAACCCTGCACTGATGTCCTGCTGCAGGCGCGAAACACTCTTTCCCTTGGCTACAACACTGCCAAGAAAAGGGTACTTAATGGCGCCATCAGCTTGAACTTGTGCTTCGATCGTCAAATCAGACTCATCGCGAACCTCAACACGCACGACATCGCCAACCCCCAAGCGGTATTCAGAGGACGGAGCGACAGTCACAGGCCCTGGTAGTGGAGCAGCAACCGCAGCACAGCAACCAAGCAAGCCCAAGAGAGCCGTAAAGCTAGTTTTCAGCATGTGAGTTCGTTTATGACTTCAAAGTATTTCAATTTAGCGGTTGTACCTAACGCCGAGGTAAACCGAAGTGTCGTTGTAATCACGGTCAACTTCGTTTGAATCGCGGCGTGAGAATGAAGCGCCTGCAATCGTCAGCAAGCGTTTGCTCACAACGAAATTTCCTTCAACCGCGAAGGTATCAATATTGTCGACGCGAGAAGAACCGATGAACTGAGAGTTGACGCGTGAATAGACCACACGCGAACGCAAGTAATAGCTAAATTGGTGTGTCCAATCGATCAAGCCAAAGCGATTCTGCAACAGCTGCACACCAGCCAAATAGCTTTGTTGACTCTGAACACCGGTCTGGAAAGTGAATGTTGAATAGACCAATGGCGCCCAAGCAATCGTCGCATTCCAGTCGAATGCATCCATCGAATCTTTCGCCGGATTATCAAAATTGCGGCGCATCTTACCAACGCGAATATCACCTGAAGTCGTGCCCGTTGCAATCCAGTGCATACCTACTCGGTAGTGCGTGGTCTGATAATCACGGCTTGGGACACCCGCTTCTTTTAGATCATAGCTCGCATCGCTATGAACAACTTCAGCAAGTAGTGCTGTCTTGGAACTCACATTGAAGAATGCCGTCTCACGAACCTTCCAAGTCTCAAAATCGAGTAACTGTGTTTGGTCGCGGTTGGTTTGATACTCACGGCCTAACCAGCCTAGTTCGGTTTCAAGATTAATCAAAGCACCGGCAGCGCCGAAGCGATAGCGCGCATAAGCACCAGTCTGAATCCATTTATCCAAACCCTGATTCACAGGCACGCCACTTTCGGTGCGGATTGAGCCAAAAGGGTCATGGCTAAATCGCGTCGTGTAATCAAAGTGAAAGTGGTGGCGAGTCAACGCAGCCCAATCCAACTTGGCATTAATCGATCCGTCTACATAGCTATCAGGGCCACTCTCGACACCCGTATATTTAGTCGCCTCAAGTCCTGCGCCGACTTCATATTTCAATTTTTTGGCTTCACGTAGCAAAAGCACACTCGGAGTCAGAACAAATCCAAAGCTGGACTTATGGTCACTCTCAGAGAGATAGAAGTTGCTGTTGTAGATCGTCTGCAATCCAACCGCGGCCGTGCCACGCAGTCCTGGAGCTAACTGAACGCCAACAGCGTCATTAGGTGCCTGTGCACTGGAACTTGGAGTGCTGTCAACAGCCTCCTGCGCCTGAGCCATACCAGCGAAGAAAAAAATCGTGCTTGCCAGCAACACTTTTTGCATTTCCATCCCCTGAAAACCTTTTATAACTAACGACTAATATGCCTGAGGCGAAGTCAAACCTCGCACAAATGTAAGTACGAGTATGACAAGATCGAAGCCAATAGACCAATGCTCGATATAGTAAAGGTCATATTCAACTCTTCGCTGCATTTTTTCCGGGGTATCGGTCTCACCCCGATAGCCGTTTACCTGAGCCCAGCCGGTTATACCCGGCTTAACCCTGTGCCGGTGCATGTAATTGCGGATGATATTGACGTAAAGCTCATTATGTTCCGTGGCATGCGGCCGAGGCCCCACCAAAGACATACTGCCCGTCAATACGTTAATTAGCTGGGGTAGCTCATCCAAGCTGCTGCGCCTGAGCCAACGCCCTACCCGAGTAACCCGAGCATCTTCTTTTTTGGCTTGTGTGATGACGCCCGGAATTTCGTCATGTAAGTGCATGGTTCTAAACTTAAATATGGTGATTTCCTCACCATTCCAACCATGGCGTTTTTGGCGGAAAAGCACCGGGCCAGCACTGTCCATGCGAATCAACAGGGCAATAATCAACAAAATTGGGGTGGCAAGGATGGCTATCACCGTCCCCAGTACCCGATCCTCCAGTGCCTTAAGCACTCGATCAACCGCCGTCGTCGGCGAGCTTGAAAGCTCGACTGTTAGCAAGCCCGCTGCAGTACTCACCGGCATTTCACATAAGGTCGAAATCAGGCCATCGGGCACAACGCGCAACTCGTATGGCAGTTCAGATAAGGCTTCGATACTGCCGCGCAGCTCCTCCAGATTACCCTCGTCGATGGCGACCCAAACCTGATCGATAGCCAAACGTTGACGAACGCAGATCTGGCGAGCCTCAACTGCGCGCCCCAAGTAGGGCAGCGCACCAAACTGCGCAAGCTCTGAGGGGCTCTCGGCCAAATAACCCACAATGCGATAGCCATCCGCATTGTCAGTGACTAACTGAGCCACCACTCTTGAGGCCAAAGTACCGTTACCCACCAATAGGATGGTTTTCGCGTCATAGCCCCAGATACGCAAACGGCGCAAAGTGGAACGCGCCAATAAGCGCATGGCCGTTAATAAGATAAATAAATAAACGAGCCAGAGGCCTGACCAAAGTCTGGAAACCTGAACAGTCGTTTTGCTAATCGCCGCCAATACAACCAGCAAACCCACTACCAAGATCAGCGCCGACCACAGTCGTAGCAATTCCAACGTCGGCGGAATATCACGCTGACTGCGATAAGCGCCGTACTGCGCCAACGCCAGAGGCAGAATAAATGCGATCAATAACATCGCAACCTGATGCAACGGAATCGTCAAATAGGTAAACAGGGGCTCGCCACGGAAAGCCGCCAAGGTAAATGCGGCCATACAGGCAGCGAACACGGCAATGGCCGCGTCAATAAATGGCCGCGCGAGGGCCACAGTTGCAAGCAAATCAGGTAGAAATTTACGACTCATACAGCCAATCCTAACAATCTCTGATAACAGATTTCGATCTGCTCGATACGTTGATCACAACGCTTATCGTAGTCTTGCCAGAATCGCTCATATGCCGCCTGCCCCATTGAGCGCGCAAGTTGGGGATCTCTGTTCAGGAGGGCGACTTTTTCTGCGAGATCAACCGCATCTCCAACACGAAAGTGAAGCCCGGTGACTCCATTTTCGACAAGGGCCGCCGGCGCTCCATGTCCAGAAACGATGACTGGAACCCCCGCTGCTGCTGCCTCGGCGACAACCATTCCATAAGTTTCGTACCACAGCGAAGGCACTACCAGAGCGATAGCTTGCTCCAAGCGCGCGCGCAGCACAGCAGGCTGAACCCAACCGGCAAAATGTGCTTTTGGCCATGCGGCTTTCAGCTGCGGCAGTACTGGCCCATCACCCCAGACTTCAGCCGGAACATCAGCAATGCGGCAGGCTTCGAGATATAGATCCACACCCTTTTCCGCCGCTACTCTGCCCGCATAGATGATGGAGTTGCGGGATGCAGACGCCTGCAATGGAGATCGATTAAGCCGTGGAAGATTGTCGATAACATCTATCGGCACGCCGCAATCGGGTAATCGCTCGGTTATTTTTTGCGCAGAAAAACTGGAGACTGCGATCATTCGATCAAATCGAGACGGAATACCCGCAGCGTAGCGCCAGATCAATTGCCGCAGAACGCGCCAAACCTTGTGCAGTCGAGCACGCGAATCACAGTTGCGAGCAACGCACTTCACAGACATTGGTTGTAGCGTGCATACATGACGTGTTGGGTAATCATAAAGTCCGCCGTTTGGGCAAACTAAAAAATAATCGTGCAGCGTACATACCAAGCGATAATTCGACTTGTGCGCCACGGCAACCACGCTACCCGACAAAGCCTTTGACCAACTATGTAGATGCACAACCGTGCTATCCCTAGGTAGCGTCAACAAAAGATTTCTAAGCGCATCGCTGGCCGTGCTGTTCCACAAACCACGCCACATCGAGAGCAAGCGATTAGGCTCATCCAAGATTGAACGCTGCTTGAGAGAAAGCCATTCAATATCGCCCGTTTCAAGTGGAGGTTGCCCACAAGCAGAGAAAAAAATGACGCGATGCCCGCGCTTGGCCATTTCACGCGCATCTTCAATGGCAATCATGGCGGCGCCGCCATCTACCTCACAGCTGTCATTTAAGACGACGATATTCACAGGGCGCAAATTGAGGCACACAACAACGCTTTATGCGTCGGACGCAATGTCCACGAAACAAAGCTGGCCACCCCAATCATCATGGATTGTTAACCGAATTACTCGCCCCTGAAGAGCCACGGATCGTATCCATGTAGAGCAGTAATAGCAGAGCAATCGGGATACATACGCCGCGTTCAACAATTGCGTTCTGATTAGTACCTGCCAACAGCCAGGTCAATATCGCGCAAATCAAGGAAAGATAGGTCCATGACAGCGGACGATCATGCAATGCACGCCGCAAACCGAATTGTGCAATACGAAAAACAGTAAAAAGATAAAGCACAAATCCTGCGAATCCAATAACACCGCCCGATTGCAGAACTTGTAGATAAATATTGTGTGCAACACGAATATTCTGGAAGCCTATTCCATAGAGAGGTGAACTTTGGAAATCTTCCACTGCTTTTGAATGGATATTTGATCGCAAGGAGTCGGAATACTCCGTGCCGGTTCCACTAAACAATCGAGATGTAGCATCGACTGTTTGGCCGGTATCGAATGCAAGATAAGTTGCGATCAGGATCGTCCCTGCAATCACAATCTGCACCATCGCCATCATCGGACGGCGCGAATAATAGGCATACATACAGCTAAAGATCGCACCGATCATCAGCAAAGCGGCCAACGCTGCACGCGAGCCAGAAAGTTTAATGCCGTATAGCAAAATGGGCAGGACGAATAACGCGGCGATTCTTTCCCACTTTTCACGCGATGCAATAATTCGTGTCAGTACTACTGGAACCGACATCGTCACGAACATGGCAAACATATTCGGATGCACGGCAAGACCAGCAATACGGTAGTTACCATATTTATGGGTTGCCCAAGGATCAAAAAAGCCCAAGAAGCTATGCCCACGATGGCTGGCAATTCCAACCGCGGAACTGAATAAGTTTCCAAGTATCCATGCCCACGCCAATACAAGAACCGTATGGCGATAGCCTTGACCTGCAAACGCAACCGTTGCTGGAATCAAGATCAACGTGATCATTAGTTGCATCGCGAGAATCAGATCGTCGAAATCTTGGAAATCCACAAACGCAAAAACAGCCGCAAGCACAAAGAAAGCGATTGGCAGAAAAAACTGTCCGGGCACGCCAATGAAGCGCTGCGAAGCAAGTCTAAAAGCCGCGCCCCCTGTTGCAAGCAGCATGATGGCATCGCCCCACGTGACTGAAGCCGCGGGGCGCAGACTATTGAGTGGGAAAAAGAAAAATGCGGCAGCCAGTGGCAAAAGCCACAACGACTCTCCCATCATTTGTCGAAAAAAAACTCTAGCGGAAGACAAAATTAATTTCCTGAAAATTCCTGATCAAGCCTTGAGCAAATCCTGATACAACATCGATAGCTCGTGACTCACACGAACCACATCGTATTTCTCTGTGTACTTTTTACGGCCTGCAGCGCCCCACCGGGTCAACTCTTCGCGGTTTGTTTCCATCAAGACTTGGGCTAATTCATTTGAGTTTTCAGCGCCGACCAATCGGCCTGTCCGCCCATCATCAACAATTTCGCTTAAGGCCCCTGTACGTGCCGCAATCACCGCTTTGCTGGCGGACATAGCCTCAATCGCTACTAATCCAAAACCTTCCCATCGTGACGGCACAACGATGGCATCGCAAGCGCGATAATGTGCAATCAACTCATCCTCAGCAAGCCAGCCTAGCCAAAAGATGTTGTCAGTATTCTCCTGCTTCGTCGCACGACTGACGACGCCTGCGCCCGCAATGTACAAACGCACTCGCTTCTCCAGCAGTTGCGCCATGGCCGACAACAGCGTGTCTAGGCCTTTCTGGCGGTCGTGCCGGCCAACAAATAAGAGGTTCAGGTAGGTCGAATCAAAAGCGGGTGCGGCAGTCACTGTCACCGATTGCGAATCGCGAACCCCGTTATTAATCAAATGGGCATGATCTGCGCGAATACCGACCGCGACTGCGGCATCCAATTCATGCTGCGAAATCGCAACCCAAGCATTTGCACGGGAAGCCAAGCAACGCTCAGCCCAAATGTAAGCCAGACGCGAAATGCGGCTGTCATCGCGGGAAAACGCCCAACCATGAGGGCAGTACACAATCCGCACCCCCTTTGGCAGCCAGGGCCGCAGCAAACGTCCGATCACCCCAGCAAAACTACTGTGCAAATGGATGATCTGCGGACGAAATTCTGCTGCTTGCGCGCGCAATGCCACAACTAAATTCCACAAGGAACCTACGTTACGCCCACTGCGGGCATAACCGTAAAGCATGTCGGCCGGTAGAACTTTGAGGTGCGTAAGTTGATCCTGCGGCGCCAGCACACGAATTTCACCGATGGCGGGATCAGCAATATGCAGCGGCAATAAATCTCGGAGATAGGTCGCAATTCCACCGGGCAGCGTCTCAGCAACGTGCAGCACCTTGAGTGCCTCCGACCTCGACTCAGCAGCCTCCGATGACAACATTCCGCACCATCCGCTGTCCTTGCTTAGGATCAGTGTTGTTACATTTTATAATGCCAATGTAATTTAGCATTATATTTTGGAACGAACTATAGGAAAAAACTGACCCAGCGCGAGTCGGGTGCGATTTGATGGTTTTAAGCCGCCCGAGCCAAACGGAGCTTGGCCAAAGACGCGGCGCGCATCAGAGATAACAGGCCATAACTCGCAACATACGCCAAAAGCAGTACAGGCCACTCTCTGAGCAAGCACAGCATCAACAGAAAGACTGGCGTATCCAACCACTCTTTGAGCGCAAAACGCAGGCGATTGGCGTTGCCGCTCAAACTCAAAGGCGGCGCGGCGCTGACCTTGATCGACATTACCGTGTGGAGATACACCGACAGTCCCGCCAGCAGCAAGGCCGCACAGAGATATCCAAAGATACTCGGCACAACTACAGTCAGCGCAAGACAGATGCAACCTTGACGAATATGGTCACAGGTCACATCAAGCCAGGCGCCGAAAGGACTTTGCCTCTTCGTAGCGCGCGCCAGCTGCCCATCCGCACAATCAAAAGCGAAACCCAGTTGGAACAATGCAGCAGCCAAAACTGCACCATAAATACCATCGCACCAGGCATAAACACCCGCAGCTGCCAACATCACGATCAAGCCCAATAACGTGACCGCATTCGGACTGAGGCGCAGCGCATGCGCCGCAGCGGCGATCACGCCACCCCAAGGCTGGCTCAATGTACGCGTCAGAAACGCCTGATCAGGCGTATCGAAACGACGTGTTAGCAGTTCGCGAGATTGCTTGATCATTACGGTCAAATCGCTCGTATTTTTTCGATCGTCACAGTAGTGGAAATCGCCGGGGTACGCGTCAGATAACGCACCTCGCAGATATCTGAGAACTCATCAAAGCGCCCTTCCCAATCATCACCCATCACCAGTACATCAGCACGGTAATGCTGCAGGTACTCACGCTTGAGCTCTAATGACTCCTCAGCAAACACCTGATCAACGCAGCGTAGGCCAGAGACGATTTCCATGCGCTCAGCCAAGGTATACACCGGATCACGCTGCTTCTTGCTGCGATTGAGTTCGTCTGTTGAGATGCCGACGATCAGATAATCGCCCTGCGCGCGTGCACGCTCCAACAGGCGCAGATGGCCGACGTGAAAAACATCAAACGTTCCAAAAGTAACTACGCGCTTGCTCATCCGCCTTTTCTCTGTTTGGCCCACTCGGCAATGTGTTGTAATCCTTTACGGCCAGTCAGCGATGCCGCCAATAGACCCCACCCGCGTTTACGCGTTGGCTGCAGCACAATCACACGCGCCAGTGCACGCCATCCCTGCATCCAGTCGCCGTACAACAACTCAAACCGTGCGCGCGTATAAATGTGATGCGCTGCGACGGTCGCATCTTGCGCAAACAAAGCAGCATGCTTCTCCTGCAAGATGCGCAAACTTCCTTGCCGATTCTGATGCGCTCCCACCAAGCTATCGGGCGATACGATGGAATGCACCAGTACTTCAGGCAAATGATGCACAGGACCCTGCATCGCTATTCGCAGAAAAAGATCCCAGTCTTCCCAGATGCTCATGCGCTCGTCGAACGGCCCCGCGGCAAGCACAACGCGCTTGGGGACTAACCAAGTCTGACTAAACCAAAGACCGTCCATCAACAGAGACGGCCAAGGTCTTACACCAGAATTGATGCCATCCACCTTGGCTGGAATGCGCGTTTCGATTTTGTCATCGATACGTAGCAAGCAACAATAACTCGCAACGCAATCGACACCCTTTAACGCAGCAAATTGTTTTTCCAGCTTTTGCGGCAACCACAGGTCATCGCTGTCCAAAAACGCTAGCCACTCGCCACGCGCCTCGGCAATACCGCGATTACGCGCTGCCGAAACACCAAGATTCCGCGGCTGCTGCAGATAGCGCAATCGAGAATCAGAGAAATTCTGAATCAACTCAGCAGTACCATCGCTAGAGCCATCGTCCACCACTATCAATTCCAGATCCGTGTAACTCTGCCCCAGAACACTGGCGATTGCACGCTCCAAGATATACGCACGATTGAACGTAGGAATGATGACGCTGACCGTAGGCACCGCGCTCATCGGCGTGCTCGCTTGAGCCGCTCAGACAACCCAATCATGGCAGAAGCCATATTCGGTCCAAGAATTAGCATCGGCAGCAGTAAGTAGACTCGCAGCACCCAAGGATTAGAAGTAAAAGCACCAAGCCAGAAACGCGCTGCTAAACCACGCTGGCCTGTACGCAGAGCACTGACTGCGGCTTCATAGTTCAAAAGACCAACCGCTAGCGGATAAGTCTTTAAACGCTTTGCGTGCAATTCGAGAATCTTTAGATTGGACGCAACACGCAGCGGCTTCTGACCCGACAAATTGGCGCCGCTTTGCTCGTACACGATGGTGACGAAATCTTGAACTGTCGCCAGACGTCCATGGTCGAGCAGACGCAACACCATTTCATAATCTTCGGAAATTGGAACATCAGGATTGAACCCACCAATCTTCTTTAGAGCCGACTTGCGAATAAGCGTGGTCTGCAGAAAGGCACTGCATCCCTCAACAAATCTTTGGGTATCGACCCAAGAACTGTTGGCGGATGCCGGCCAGGAAAACACCTTGATCCCGACGTCGGCGACATAGCGGATCAGAGGCCCACCAACCAACTGGCACTCCTCGCCCAATTCAGCCATCAGCGCCATTTGTCGTTCAAGCTTGCCCGGCAACCATTCATCATCGTCATCTTGAAAGGCGATGAATTCACCCATTGCAGCCTCGATCCCAGTGTTGCGCGCAGCGGCCGCACCACCACTCACTTCACGGCGGATGTAACGAATACGTGGATCAGTCAGCGCAAAGTTCGCAACGATCTCAGCCGCAGCTGCTGTGTTTGAAGCATCGTCGACGACGATCAGTTCGATATCGGCATATCCCTGCTGCAACACGCTGTGTATCGCGCGCGGCAAAGTATGTGGACGATTGTGCGTGGGGATGATGACGCTGACTTTAGGCGACGCGTTCATGATCACTTGCGTCGAATGCGACGAGCCAGCGATTTCGCAGCGACCAGCCAATCAAATACGCGGTATTGCAAGCTCGGCGGCAGCGGACGAATCAGTTTGTAAATAAATTCGCGTCCCTCAAGTTCATAATGCGGCCATGGCGTCTTCGCACGATATTGTGCGTAGAGATGGCGCAGCGGATGTCGACTGAGGTAATGCCACGGTTTTGAAATGCTGATGAAGTGGACAATGGCAGGATCAGCCAAGGCTTCACGGATTTTTTCTACGGGCACCGGAATATGACGGGGTGCCAATTCATAAAAAGTGGTTTGCAGATTCCAGCGTGGATGCAGCATCAGGCATTGCTTGTAGAACAAGGCATTGATCGCATCCTGATCAGGGCAATTGATCTTGGGGTGTGCAGAGACGTAGTCGCGGAATTTTCCGATGACCTTCTCGTCACGCATGCGCGCAAGGTTCATCAACAACATACCGCTATTTACATAATCTCCCAGCGTTGGAAGACCTAACTCAATCAGCGGCCAAGGTTCCATCGACGGATATAGCGGATTGCACACCGCGCCCCAGAGATAGTTGGAAATATCCATTTGCCACAGCGGCGCGAGATCATTAACCACGATGATGTCGCAGTCGAGATACAGCGCCTTGTCTAAACCCGGAGCCAACTCCGGGAATAGCAGGCGGTACCAGTAAGAATAGGGACGGGATTCGCCAATCTTCTCGCGGACCAGATCATCGCTGATGCCATAGGTTTGCAGCTCTGTTCCCGATGCACTCAACATCTGGCGCAATGCGTCGAGCATCTCAGGCGCGAGTCCGTCGTAATGCAGAAAATGCACTCGCACTGGCATGCGCGCTTTCTCAACCACCGACAGCAGCATCGTCGCAGCATGCGGCAGAAAACGCTCATCAGCCGCGCAAACCAATTCCAGCGTCTCGGTGCTCATCCGATCATTTTCCGAAGACGATTTTTAATGCGAAAAGCTAGTGGCCACCATGCCGTCGGCAAGGGACGAATGATGGCGTTGGGGAGCGTAAACCCATCCGGATTTTTCTTCGGCCATGGCGTCTTCTTGCGAGACTTCCAATACAAATCCCGATGAGGATGTGTGCACATGTAGTGCCAAGGCTTGGTGAGATGGTAGCCCTCGAAATGAAGCAGTCCCGGTTCACGCAAAGCTTCTTGCATCACCTGCTTTCCGAAGGTGTGCTCACCGTGATTGCAGAAAAACAAAGTGTTCTGGCAATTCCAACGTGGATGCAGATGCACGCGTCGAGCCGCCAACACAATGTTGAGCGCATCCTGATCCGGCCAAGACAACTTCCTTCCGGGATTTCGCGCAAATTCGAGAATGCTCGCAGTACAGTCGTCAGCGCGCATCTGCTTAAGATTAAATAGCAGCACGCCACTGTTGAAGTAATCATTCTCGCTGGCTAGCCCAAGCTCCAGAGGATGATTGCGAACGTGTGGCTCCATCACATTGTCTACTGCCGCGAGCCACTTCCCTTCTAGTGGCGTTTCCCAAAGCGGTCGCAAGCTGGACATGGCGATGATGTCGGCATCCATGTACAGAATCCGATCCAGCTGCGGCAGCAATCGCGGCAGCAACACGCGATACCACATGATTTGCGGAATCGATGGAATGCGCGGCAGATCACTCACCGCCTCATCAGGAATCACGAGGGGATTCAGCGTTGCGCCCTGCGCTTTGATCCAATTAAACAGTTGATCGCGTGATGCGCGATCCATATTCGGCGAGTGCATGAAATGCACCGTGATTTTCTCGGGCGCATCGCAGGCAAACACCGACGCCAGCGTCGCAGCACAATGCGGCAGATATTTTCCGTCTGCAGCGCAAGCGATGTGCAACATATCGGCATTCTTCGCCGGCATCATGCGATCACTCCACCGGACCCTCAGTCCACAAACTGCGTAGATGACGCTCGCGAGAATTCGGTTGGCTCATATCAAGACACCAGGTATCGAGGATCTCTTCAAAAACCTCATACCCACTTTTGCGCAGATATTCCTGTGCCGCTGCGCGATCAACAGGATTCAGATGATGGTGTTCGTAGATCACCAGCTTCGGACGATAGCGAGGGAAATCGATCGTCTTCAGGATTTCGAAATCATGACCTTCCGTATCGATGTGGATCAGATCAATCTTTTCGACATTGTTCTTGCGGCAAATATCGTCAAAAGTCGTCACGTTCACATTCGAAACGATGACTCTTTCCTTGATATCGGGAATGAGATTCTCATGCTTAAGCACAACATCAAGCGAGAACGATCCCAAGGCGTCATACCAGCGCGGGGGTTTATCCAGAGCCTGCTCTTCTGCATTTCGCAGATGATAAAAAGGCATAACGCCCGCTTGCTTGCTGATCGCAATATTTTCCAGCGTCAATCTGGGGTTGCTACCAAGCCGCTTTTTCAGCTTCTCAAATACATAAGGCACCGGCTCAATCAGAATGCCCTTCCAGTTCTTGGTGCGGATCGCATCCTTCAAGGGATCAAGCTGATCGCCGTCGTTAGAACCGATCTGAATGAAAAATGCATTGGGATAAAGCCGTGCAAATTCCGGAACGACACGCGGACTGCGAAAGCGGGCTTCCTTCAAACGCCGTTCAACGCTCGCCAGTGCTCGGCCAGGAAAACTGGTGGCAGGTAGCAAGGGCTTGAAGCCGCCGACGACAGTAAGTGAAGTGGCGATGAGGCTGCGCCGAATGGTGGCTGATAGTGTCACGAGGTCTTTTCCGCTGATGGCTTCCGTGCAATGACGGCGAAAACGAGAGCATTAAGGGCCTTGGATTGATCGTTATCCAGACGATCCGCCAAGGTCACGAAGCACTGCATGATCATGATATAGGCCCGCTGCATGAATCGGGGCAGTTTCAGAACCGTTGCATCCTGCAGGAACTGCACGCCGGTTGCGCCCAGCCCCATCAAACCTTCGAAGTGAATCACTTCGAATCCGGCCTGTTCAATTGCATGTCGCAAGCCGTCCGACGTCCAGCGCCAATAATCTACTGGGTCGCGATGTAGGACCATCATGCCGTGAGTGCTCAACAGTAGTTGCCCGCCCGGTTTGAGCACCCGCAGTGATTCGCTCAAGTACACAGCCGGATCACCTACGTGTTCCAACACCTGTGTGGAAAGCACGGCATCGACCGTGTTGTCTTCGACTCCCAGACGTCCACCTACGTCGATCACCACTTCCGCTAGTGCATTGCCTTGCAGATCGGCACCGATGTACTTGACGTCATCGCTAAAGAAATTGCGGTAAGGCTGATCGGCGCAGCCGAAATCCAGCACGCGGCTCGAGTGAACGAGTTGCAGACGCTCGATCAGTCGCCCAATCGCCTGCGGCAACACGGTCGCGATATGACGCATGTAATGAGTTCGCGAAGGACGACGAATCCAAGCCCGATCAACAATCAGATAGCGTGGCGCAGCCTTGGAATCAGGAGTGGAACTACTCAATCGACTTTTTCCTCAATATTCTCGGAATTTCTGCGAGCGTACGGCGTCCAGACGGCATCATCAATGTCACCAATAACCAAACGCTGCTGGTCAATGTACCCATAATCAGTAGGTTCAGAATTGCCGATGGCTGTTCCAGCCAAGGACGCAGAAACAAAACGGTCGCACCGCAGGCCGCGGCGATCACGGGAGGCACGGCCGTGATCAGCACTTCTGATACGCGGAATGAGGTGCCTTTGAAGGCATAAGCCAGACAAGGCCAGAGCAGCGTGACCACACCGACGGTATAGCCCCAAGCCACGCCCATGATGCCGTAACGCAGACCAACGGCGAGACAAATCAACATCCAGCCCCAGCCCAATATGCCCCAGTGCATCATGCGACGGGTGTCGTTTCTCGACAGGTAAATCCACCCGGTTGTCGCACAGATCGCCTGCGCCACCGTGCCTAGCGCAAGGATTTGCAAGACCGGCACCGACGCCGTCCATTGTTTGCCAAACAGCAGCCGGATGACGTCAGGCGCACAGGTCAGCACCAACATGGCAGTGGGCGCCAGTACAAAAACGATTAAACGCACCGCCGTTAGATACTGAAGGCGGAAGTTTTCCGTGTCGTGACCCAGACGCGACAGCAGCGGCGAAATGATGCGTGCGGCTGGCTGTTGCACATAGCCGGTGATCATCTGCAGCAGATTAAAGGCGCGGTTGTAGTAGCCGACCGGCGCGGCGCCGATATAACGGCCCAGCATCACGCTGTGAATATTGTGCGCGACAAAATCCAGCAAGCCGAACAAGATGAGGTTCTTGCCGAAATGAACCAACTGCGTCGCGCTGGGATCGTAGCTAGGCGCCTGCGGCCGCCAACGACAGTAGTGCCAGTGCAGCAGCGTATTGATCAATCCCGAGATCAGTATTGGCCACACCAACGACCAAACCCCAAAGCCATTCAGCGCCAAAACAATCGATAGCAGGCCGCTGACGGCTGCCGTCACTAACTGCAAGTGTGCGAGCGTCACAAACTCCAGACGACGCTGCAGTAGTGCGCCATGCTGGGCGCATAGACTATTGATGAAAAATCCCATGGCCAAGGCCATGCACATCAGCTCAAGGTCAGGATCGTGATAGAGCGCGGCCACCCATGGAGCCGCCGCCACGCCAACCAGCGTGATCAGAAATCCCGCAGCGCTGTTGATCCAGAACAGGGTATTGACTTGGCGATGGGTCAGCGTCCGCGCATGCACGGTTGCAGCCGTCAACCCGAGATCACGAAAAATGCCGATGATTCCAACGGCAGCCAGAATCATCGCAACCTTGCCGAAATCAGCAGGCGTCAATACACGCGCCGTGACTGCCAAAGCCGCGAACTGCAATAGCTGGGTGCCTGCTCGCGACAGGATGGTTGCCGTCCAACTGCGGACTTCACCCGCCTTGGCTTGAGCTGCGTCGGGCGACGGATCAAAGCTGTAAATGGAAGCGTCCTGCCCCATGTCGCGAATCATCGAAACAGTCGGTCGGCCACGATACCCACAATGCTGTGTTTCATGGCCGATGACTTAAAAAATAGAATGATCGCGAGTGCTGTTGATTAGGGCTTGATCGCAAGTCGCGCGGTGTAATCCACGCGATGCAGAAAGACCGGCGTCGCCGAACCCTCAGAAAAATATTCGTCAGTGGCGCGACGCGCGCCTTCCCAATGACCGTAGTCATCGATGATCAGAACGCCATTGCGGGTCAGCAGCGGATAAAGATGAACCAGCTCGTGACGCGTGGATTCGTACCAGTCGGTATCCAAGCGCAGCAGGGCCAACTCGCTAGGCATAGTGCCTGGAATGGTTTGTTCGACAGGGCCGCGAACGAAATGAAAACGCTCAGCCGGATAGCCGCTTTGCAACAAGACATCGCGCACTAGCGACTCATTGAAAATTTCGGCATTGAACAGGCCGTCATAGATCTTGCCACCGGCCTTTTGCGCAGCTTCCCAATCTTGATTGGCAGGCGCATGAAAAGGCGAAGTGTCATGCTCAGTCGGTGCCGTCATGCCTTCAAACGTATCGTAGAGATAGATATCGCGATCACGCACGCCGAGGTCCATCAATTTGAGGACCATCGCCAACACGGAACCGCCGCGCCAAACGCCGCATTCAGCAAATGCCCCAGGCAGGTCACGCTTGACGATGTACTCCACCGAGTCGAGCAGCGAGGCCATGCGTTCCGGGCTCGTCATCGTGTAGGGACGGCAGCGTGCAGCAATCGCCTCATCGGAGGGAGAAAGCTGCACAGTTGTCCCAGCAACCGCTGGCTGTGGAAATAGCTTTTGACGCAGGGGCCGTAGCAGAGACTTCAACATGTAATTCAAGGTCTGATGTTGTAAATTGCAGGGATCATACATTCCTTGCTGTGAAAAACGCTAAGATGCGGCGAGAAGCCCAGATATGAGCAAACTCTTATCAAGGGCAGGATAAAAAGACGGGCTTTAAAGCCGCATGAACTGCCACCAGAGAGGACAGTAATTTGTAGTCTGATGCCTACAAATTGCAGCTAGGGCCCCAATTTTATTCAGTTACCACCTGTTGAAGGATTAACGCGTGCCTAAACCAGTCACTACTGCCGAAAAAATCAAAGACCGCATTCAACGTGGGCTTGCAAAAGTTGGTTATCAACTGCGGAAGCTGGAGGCACCCGTTTTTTACGATGAGGCCAGGCCATTACCCGCCGATGCAACATCGACGCTGAAGGGTGACAACCCAGAATTGCTCGCTCTGCGCCAACGCTATGCCGCCACCGGCCTACCGGTCGTGACGCCAAGCACTTGGTGGAATCAGGAGCGTCTCAGCACCTATCTTCACTTCGCTTATTTCCGTGGCGACAACGCTTATGTCTACGCCTATCGCGAGCAAGGCGATCTTGTCAGTCGCGCCCGTTTTTTGCTGTACACCCGCTATATCCAAGCGCGTGACCCGCGCGGCCTGCTCAGTTCGTTGAAAGAAGACGGCGCCTTCGGCTGCTGGACCTACGACTACGAGGGTCTGCCAACCGTCAGCCGCGACCTGCTCGATTCGATCAACGAAATCTACTTCCTTGATCGTCACTTCAAGATCTTCGACAAGCCCAATCTGCGCATCCTCGACATCGGTGCCGGTTACGGCCGCATGGCAGATCGCATGCTCAACGCCCTGCCCAATATCAGCACTTATTACTGCACCGATGCGATTCCAGATTCCACCTTCATCTGCGGCTACAACCTCAAGTATCGCCAGCTGACGGACCGCGCAAAACTTTTGCCGCTGGATGAATTCCAATCGACCTTGCAGCCAGGGCAGTTGGATCTGGCCATGAACATTCACAGCTTCTCGGAATGCACGCTGGAAGCCATCACGTGGTGGTTGCAGCAGTTGGTTCGACTCAAAGTGCCTTACTTCATGCTGGTTCCCAACGAGCCAGATGAGTTGTTGAGCCGCGAGGCCGACGACAGCCGCAAATCATTCCGTCCGCTGCTGGAACAACTCGGATTTGAACAGGTCGCCACCGAACTGATCTATCAGGACAAGGCGATGGCTGAATTCATGCTCACCAACGATCGCATGATGCTCTTCAAGATTAAGTCCGCTGCATGATTCACGTCGCCTGCGCCTCGGATGATGCCTACGCGCCTCATGCCGCAGCACTGATTCATTCCCTGGCTAAAACCCAGGGAGACCGTGGCGTGCAGATTTACTACCTGCACGATCACACGCTGACCGCACCGGTTCAGGCGACTCTGAAGTCTTACTGCGACAAGTTGAACGTTGGGCTGCGCTTTCTTGAGGTTAAGGGCGGCGACACCACTGGTGATTTGCCAGCAAGCTCATTGATTCCTGAACTGGCGTGGTATCGCACGCTATTGCCGGATCTGCTGCCTGAACTGGATCGCGTGTTGTATCTCGACACCGACATTGTCGTGCGAGAGTCTCTTGCCGAATTTTTCGACAGAGATCTGGGCGACACCTACGGCGCTTGCATCAATGACTATCTGGCAGCCATCGCGCATCCAGAAGTCGCAAAGAATATTGATATCGCCTACGAAAAGTATTTCAACTCAGGCGTCATGCTGCTGAATCTGAAAACGCTACGTCGTGATGGTGGTGGTCAGCGCATTCTTGATATCGCCAGAAAAAATATCGGGCACCTGCACTTTCCCGATCAAGATGCACTCAATCTCGCGATCGGTTTCAACATCCACTTGGTCAGCCCGCGCTGGAATTATCCAGCGTTGAGCGCGGAATATTTTTCTAAATACCGTGGCAATCCAGCGCTCTCAATGCCGGCCTGCGATCAAGTGCGCGAGCGCGCTTTCCGTCCGGTCATCATTCATTATTCCGCGCATCCAAAACCTTGGGCCACCTACAATTCCCTGCCCTATTTTGCGGACTACCACTATCACCGCGCACAGACGCCATGGCCGCGTACAGCCGCTGACAGCGCCAAGTTACGTCGCCGCGCATTGATTCCATTGCCGCTGGTGCGATTGATCAAACGAATCAAACAAGGATTGAAGCGGAAATGACCGCGCCGCTGGTCAGTGTAATTTTGCCCACGCACAACCGGGCAAAAACACTGCGTCGCGCAATCGACAGCGTCCTCGTGCAAACCCATCGCGAACTGGAGTTGATCGTCATCGACGATGGCTCTACCGATGAAACACAAGCGCTGCTCGCAAGCTATAACGATCCGCGTCTCAAAGTTTTGACGCCAGGTAGACTCGGCAGCGCAGCCAAAGCGCGTAACTACGGATTGACGGTCGCTCGCGGTGAGTTCATCGCGTTTCAAGACAGCGATGATGTCTGGCTCCTTGAGAAGCTCGCACGACAACTCGCATTTGCCGCAGAACATCCTCAAGCAGCAATGACTGCATGCGGCTACATCGTGGTCCGTGCCAATGGCGCTCCGCCGCGCTATCACGGCAAAGAATTACTAGCCGACGATCACGATTTTCGCGTTCTCTTCGGCGGCCGTGGCAGCCAGATATCAACGCCTGCGTGGCTGGTTCGCCATGACCATCTTCGACGAATCGGCGGATTCGATGAAAGCTTTGGCATGTGGGAAGACTGGGAACTGTCACTCCGACTCGAAGCCAACAGCAGTCCTTGCCAGATGTTGAATGAACCCTTGCTACTGACTTTCGATACGCCCGGCAGCGTCAAACACAATACCGCGCTGCGCTCATCTACTCTCGAAGCCGTGATGAAAAAGCATCCGCAGTGGCTATCGCAGTCACGCCGCGTGCGCGCCAACCATGCGCGCCTGTGCATGCTGTATGAGGTCGAGGTGGGTCGATCTGATCGCGCTCGACACTATCTTTGGGAGGCACTGCGTCACGATCCGACCTATTGGAAAAACTGGGCTAGCATTGTGCTCAGACTTCCACGATTACTGGCATCCTCCGCACCATGAGCCGCGACGCCATCCATATTGCCTGCGCTGCAGATCGGAACTACGTTCCGCACATCGCAACGCTATTACAGTCGCTAGCAATCAATCACGGCGGCGAAGGCGTGACGGTGCATTTCCTTCACGATGCCACGGTCACTGCCGAACAACTGGCACAGTTGCGCAGACAAGTTGAGCAGCTCGGCATGCAACTCGTTTGTCATCTGCCTACCGAGGCGCAGTTAGCAGGGCTACCGATCACCGAGCGTTATCCGCAGGTGGTTTGGTTCCGCGTTTTGTTGCCCGAACTGCTTCCTGATGTCGAACGCATCCTCTATGTGGATGCGGACACGCTGGTTCTGCAAAGCTTGTTGCCGTTATGGCAACTCGATTTAACTGGCATGCCACTAGCAGCCGTTCAAGATGTCATCAGTCCAGCGCATGCCCATGTTCCGGCCGATATTGGACTCCGCAGCGCTGAGGATTATTTCAATTCCGGCGTGTTGCTAATGAATCTGAAAGAAATGCGCGCCAGCGATTTCTACGGCCGCATGAAAGCTTTGGATCGCAAACGTTTTGCAGCCGGATTCCCCGATCAGATCGCGCTCAATGCCGTTGCCGAAGGCAAGTGGTTGCGCCTGCATCCCAAGTGGAATTGCATGACGCCATTTATCTCCGGAACCGAGCGAGCCTCGCAGTTACAGCATCACAATGTCGAACAGCGCCTAGCTGGCGCTTCACCCTGCATCCTGCATTTTGAAGGTTACTGGCAACGTGCCAAGCCTTGGCAATATCGCTGCGATCATCCGTTTCAGTGGCTTTATCTGCACTACCGCAATCTCACGCCTTGGCCACTGCTGCAACTGGAAGGGCGCAATCTGAAAAATATTCTCGCCAAACAAATCCCGCGCAGTTTTCTGGATTGGGTAGCGCGCTGGCGTTAACCGTTATTGCTGCGGCCTCGCTGCATAACGCTGCGCCAACACTGCACAAACCATCAGCTGAATTTGATGGAACAACATCAGCGGTAGCACCATCATTCCAATGGTTTGAGAAGTGAAAAGCACCTTGGCAATCGGCACGCCACTAGCGAGGCTTTTCTTTGAACCGCAAAACACAATCGTGATTTCGTCTTCTTTGCTAAATCCAAGACGTCGACTCAGCAGCGTCGTCAGACCCAAGATCAAAGCCAAAAGGCCTGAGCTAATCAGCAGCAAATAAATCAAAGCCGACAGTGGCACCTGCTGCCAGATGCCCTCCACTACGGCCTGACTAAACGCTGTATAGACCACCAGCAGAATTGAGCCCTGATCCACCGGCCGCAGCAACTGCGCATGACGACCCACCCACGCACCGATCCAGCGCCGCGACACTTGTCCCAAAACAAAGGGCAGCAACAGTTGCAGCACGATCTTGGCAAAAGAATCAAAAGAAATCGCCGCGCCGGTATGAGGCATCACCATCAGCCCCACTAGCATCGGTGTCAGGAAAATCCCTGCCATGTTTGAAGCCGAAGCACTGCACACCGCAGCTGGCACATTGCCTCGCGCCATCGAGGTAAAGGCGATGGAAGACTGCACGGTCGAAGGCAAGGTGCAGAGAAACAGTACGCCCAGATAAAGGTCCGGCGTAATCACCACCAGCAAGGCCGGTTTCAACACTAGGCCTAGCAACGGGAATAGCGCGAAGGTGCACAGCAACACCACCAGATGCAGACGCCAGTGCGTGAGCCCAGCAATCACCGCCTCACGCGATAATTTGGCGCCGTGTAAAAAGAACAACAGCGCGACACCGACATTGGTCACATGGTCAAAGACCTGTGCCGTTTCACCACGGCAGGGCAAAACGCTGGCCAGCGCAATAACCACAAGGAGCGCCAAGGTGAAATTGTCAGGCAGGAAGCGTGGGCGCTGCATGGGTGAGCCACTTTCTAAAAGGTGTGCGTAATTATCTACTACAGGCCGTGTCTAGAAACAGGCAAAACCCTGAAATTAGCTATTGTTGGCCTTATGAGCAGCCATAAAAAAGCCCCGCTGAGCGGGGCTTTTGTTACGGCAATTGAATCAATCGTCGTTCGATGCAAAACCCAGCAAGTGCAGCAGGCTGGTAAACAAATTGTAGATCGACACATACAACGTGACAGTCGCCAAGATGTAGTTGGTCTCGCCGCCATTCACAATCTCACCGGTCTGATACAGGATCAAACCGCACATCAGCATCGCGAACATTGCTGAGATCGCCAGTGCCAGCGGCTGCAACTGAATGCCGAACAGCGAGGCAACCAGCAGGCCGATGCTGAGCACGAAGGCCAGCATGATGCCGCCAGCGAGGAAGCCGCGCATGAAGCTGAAGTCCTTGCGGCTACGAATGGCGTATGCAGAGAGACCGACGAAAATTGAGCCGGTCAGGCCCAAAGCCATCGAGACGATCTGCGGACCGTTAGCAAAACCCTTGAGGTACATATTGATGACCGGGCCCAAACCAAAACCCAACAGGCCGGTGACGGCAAACACGGTGTAAATGCCGTTTACTGAATTCGCCGTGCGCGGCACAACAAACCAAAGCAAGCCCATTGAAATAAGCGAGCAAGCCAAGCTAATGCCGTAAGGGACGTTCAGGACCATCGACAGCCCTGCCATTGCAGCGCTGAACAGCAGCGTTACCGACAACAGCAAGTAGGTGTTACGCAGAACCTTGTTTGTTACCAATAAGGATTCGCTGCGTGGCTCCACATATACGCCCGGCTGGTTACGCACAGGGATAGGCTGCAACTTATTGTCGTAATTCATTATTCAATTCCGTTAACGGCTTCAGGGACGACCAAATTATCCAAACTGAGAAGTGACACTCGTCCTAAGACAAGCTCAACCCACATAAGTTCTGCATAAAGATTTGGCCCTGCTCCCATTCTAGCCCTCCGCCACCCGCACCACCACTTTTCCAAAATTATCGCCGCGCAGCAGGCCCATCAGCGCGAACGGTGCGCGTTCCAGGCCTTCAATCACATCTTCGCGGTACTGGATCTTCCCTTCCTTGACCCACTGACCCATATCTCGACGGAAGTCGGCGTGACGCGTGGCGTAGTGATCCGTAATCACGAAACCTTGCACGCGCGCACGCTTATTGAGTAAGGCGCGCATGATTTGCGGCGCGGTATCGATAGGACCAGGCGATGGGCCGTTGAGCCAAGCAATGATTCCGCAAAGCGCGACACGCGCGCCGACATTGAGCAGGGGAATCGCCGCCATCAGCGGATTGCCACCAACGTTTTCAAAATAGACATCGACGCCTTGTGGACAAGCCGCAGCCAGCTGCTCAGCAAAGTCCTCGTCATAGTGATTGATGCAGGCATCGTAACCAAGCGTGTTGACCGCGTATTCGCATTTGTCGACGCCACCAGCAATTCCCACCGCACGACAGCCTTTGAGCTTGGCAATCTGCCCCACAACGCCACCAACCGCACCGGTCGCCGCAGACACCAATACCGTATCGCCTTCTTTGGCCTGACCTATGT
The DNA here is from genome assembly GCA_040387055.1 of Pseudomonadota bacterium. Taxonomy (GTDB): domain Bacteria; phylum Pseudomonadota; class Gammaproteobacteria; order Nevskiales; family Nevskiaceae; genus Stenotrophobium. The sequence continues at coordinate 25,345 of JAZKEM010000098.1, forward strand.
CGAGCAAGCCCACATAAGCGGTGAAGCCGGTCATGCCCAACACGCCGAGTGAATACGAAGGCGGTGCGATCGAAGCATCAAGCTTGAGCAGACCTTTGCTTGATACCGCAGCGTAGTCCTGCCAGCCACTCATCGACAGCACAACATCACCTACCGCGAGTGACGGCGCGCGCGAAGCTTCAACGCGACACACGGTAGCGCCCACCATCACCGCATCAATCGCAACCGGCTGCGCGTAAGACGGCGCATCACTCATGCGCGCACGCATATAGGGGTCAATCGATAGATACAGAGTGCGTAGGAGAACCTGACCCTCTGCGAGCTCAGGCATTGGCACTTCTTCTAAACGAAAGTCAGCGGCGGTCGGTGAACCGATCGGACGTTGAACAAGAACAATGCGGCGATTGAGTGGCGCTTCAGTAGTCATCGTGATGTTTATTGAAAATATTTTCGAGAGCATAACGTAGGACGGGGCGGCCCCGTGAAGGACCGCCCCGTCATCACCACGACTACGCTGTTACTTACTGCGGAATCGGCATGCCGTTGAGCGTGACTTCTGGCGCTCTGACAAAACCAAAGTTCTGCAGAACACCGAGCAGCTCACGATGACCCAGTGCCTGGCAACCGGAAGCAAAACCATAACGCTTAGGTTCGGCCTGCAGCAGATGGTGCGCAAAGTAGGCCTGCATCAAGCCGGTCTGCTTGTAGTTCTGGTTGCCGCGGATGATCACGTGCTTGAAGCCAAGCGGGCCGCTGGCCATGACCGAGTCAATCGAAATATTGACCAGTGGATTTTCGCGCGGCGGCATACCGGCCTGCACGCTGGCAGCCATTTCCGAAAGCGCTTTCTGCTGTTCAGCAGGTGGCAGTGGACGGATATCCGCATCAATCTTGGCGTTCATCGCCACTACGTTGTCCATCACAGCACGTGCGAACACGCCGCCCATGACTTTGCAGTTCAGCACGCGCGGATCGTTCTTGAACCAAACGGGATGTGCGGTACCGCCCCAAGGCAGAACCAGCGCAGTTTCGTGTTGACCCGGCACGATGGCATCAGCCTTGGCGCCTGCAGGCCACATCACATACTTGTTGTTCTCAAGATAGAAGAAGTCGGACGTCAGAATGCTGAAGATGGTCTGCACCGAAGCGTAGGTCGGGAAGCCCTTCCACAGCACCAGCATGTCGAGCGTGTTCAGGCCTGGAGTTTCCAGTGCGATCTGCGCGGCGATTTCACCGGTGGTGTACATCTGCGCGATACCGGGCGACAGGCAGAGCTTCTTGTCAGCAAACTTCTGGCCCCACTTCTCATCGCACTCGATCATCCAGTTCTGCTCACCGTTGGTATCGGTGTAATGCACGCCTTCTGCAAGGCAAGCCTCGACGGCTTCATTGCCAAGCTTGGCAAACGGGCCAACCATGTTGAGCATGACCTTGGCGCCTTTCAACACCGCACGTAGCGCTGCAACGCTGTGCTCTTTGACTTCGACGATCTCGTAATCGGCGGTCTCGATGCCAGGAACTTTGCTGAGAACTTCCTTAATGCTGGCGCCATTACGACCGGCAGCAATGAAAGGGATGTTGAACTCGCGGCAATACTCCGCAACGAGACGACCGGTGTAGCCGGTAACACCGTAAATGACGACTGGTTTTTTAGCACTCATGTTGTTTCTCCTACTTGATCTTGTGATTTGTGATTTAAGAAATTGTTAAAAATATTCAGAACATGAAACCGCCGCTGCACACGATGACCTGACCACTGATGTAGTCAGACTCGGGCAGACATAAGAGATACACCGCACCAGCCGCTTCCTCAGGCGTACCCGCGCGGCCCAGGGGAATGCCCTGCTCCATCGTCTTGAGCACTTCTGGATTCACGCCGACTTTGATGTTTTTTCCATCGACCGCGATGGCAGAACCTGCACCAGCAGACGCTTCGGTCAAACGCGTACGGATCAAACCAAACGCAACGCTATTGACGTTGACCTTGAACCGGCCCCATTCCTTGCACATGGTTTTGGTAATGCCATTGACGCCAGCTTTGGCCGCGCCATAACCAATCTGACCCGCGTTACCGCCGACGCCTGCAAGCGAAGAAATGTTGACGACCTTGCGAAAGACTTCGCGTCCTTGCTCGGCTTCTTCTTTGGACTTTGTACGAATGAACTCCGCAGCGGCGCGCAAAATTCGAAATGGTGCGGTCATGTGCACATCAATCATTGCTTGCCACTGTTCATCGGTGGTTTTTTGCACCACGCTGTCCCAGGTATAACCGGCGTTATTAACAATGATGTCGACGCCACCAAAGACATCAATCGCAGCGCGCACAAAACGATCGCCAAAATCTTTTTCAACTACGCTACCAATCACAGCAATGGCATCCGAGCCAACGCCGCGAATCGCATCAACCGTTTCCTTGGCAAATGCTTCATCAAGATCATTAACCACCACGCGTGCTCCATCACGCGCAAGCTTGAGCGCAATCTCGCGGCCAATTCCACGGCCCGAGCCTGTCACTAGCGCAACCTTACCTTCTAGTTTTTTCATGCTTGATTTCCTAACGCAGCCTATGCGGCTTTTTCTTGGGGAGAATCCAGGAACTCACGAATCACTTGGCTAGAGCCAGCGGGATCGGAGACCAGGAAGAGGTGGCCGTCATGCACGACATGCAGTCGGCAGTTACGGATGAGTCGTGCCATGATTTTTGCGTTGATCACTGGAATCACCGGATCATCGTCGCCAGCCATGATCAGCACCGGTTGTCGCAGCAACGGCAACCACGGCAAGCTGGTCCAACCACTCAGCGCGAGCTGTTGCATCAAATAGCCAAGCTTGCTGGTCGGCATCATGCGCGGACCGATCTCACGAATAAGACCTGGCATATCACGCGCTGCACCACCGTATATTTCGCCGGCGATTTTTCGTCGATAAACTGGATCATTGAAACGGCGTGGCGTGATGAACTTAAGCAGAACGCGGAAGTCGAGCACCATCGGCATGCCCTGCCCTGTAGCGCACAACACCAGGCGACGGCAGCGCTTTGGATTCTGCAGTGCAAACTGCTGCGCCAGTGTGCCGCCCCAAGAAACGCCAAGAACATCAATTTGGTCGTAACCAAGTTTAGTCAGCACTTTTTCCATCAGGATGCTGAGCATCCAGAGCCTATAAGGATGAAGCGGCATGGATGATTTGCCGGTTCCTGGCACATCTATCGCAATGGTTTCCAGATCGCCCAATTCATCAGCGAACGGTTCCAGCAATTCCAATCGTGCGCCAATGCCGTTAAACAAAACCAAAGGTGTGTGTGCTTCTTTACGACCGGGCCAGATGGCTACGCGCAACGAATAACCCAACACTTTGACGCGACGGAGTCGCATCTCGCGCTTAGCGCCCATGCGCAACTCGGCATAAGTGCGCCCATGATCAAAGTGATGCTTGTTTGCCGAAAACGGGCTAGACGCGGTCATGAATATAGGTTCCAGGCGCGGCGCCAAGCGAAGGGTATTGGGCATTGCCTGCGGATTTAGGAGCGTCTATTAATTTTCCTGCGCGCTCATGTGTCCAAGCGACGCAATGATCCCACCAACTACCTTGATGCTTGGTTGCGGTCTTGTGCCACTCACCAGCAGTGGCAGGCAGAGAATCATTGAGGAAGTAGCTAGCCTTTGGATTGCTCGGCGGGCAGACAATGGTTTGAATGTGCCCGCTATTGCCGAGTACAAACTGACTGCGCTTACCGAGCAACTGTGCGCTGCGATATACGCCTTGCCAGACGCAGAGATGATCATTCGCAGCACCGAGCACATAACTGTCGATATCCAGATCAGCCAGAGGCGCAATTGGCTTTCCACGAACCATCATCTCGCCATCGGTGACGAGAGGATTGCTCTCGACGAAACTCGAGAAGTCATAGTTGTACTGCGCAGTCATACCGGTGCCGTCGCTATTCCAATAGAGAATGTCGAAAGCCGTGGGTTTGACGCCCATTAGATAATTGCTGACCCAGTAGTTCCAGATCAACTCGTTAGCGCGCAGCATCGCGAACAACAACGTGAACTGGCGCGCGCTCATGCGCTTTTTGCGAACCTCTTTGCGCACCATCGGCATCGACTGCTTGTCGACAAATGCGCCAATCGCTGGCGCATTCGACATCGCCGCCATATCTAGTGGAGAGACAAACAGCATCAAGCTGTTGACCTTGCGCTGCTTGATCGACTTGTGATGCGCCACCAGTGACGTTGCCAAAGGACCGGCACCACACACTGCCCACATATTGACGGAGTCAGCGTCGGAAATGCTGAGCGCAGCATCAAGGCCTGCATCAATCGCGTCGATGTAATCTGGCATGCCCCAGAAGTCATGCTCAGGTTTGGGATTGCGCCATGCCATCACATAAACAGTGAAGCCAGCTTGGACAAAGTGTTCAATCACACTGCGTTTAGGTGCGATATCGAATACGTAAAACTTGTTGACGATGCTCGGCACGATATAGATCGGCCGTTCGCGAACCTGTGGCGTCTGTGGCGCGTATTGCAGCAACTCGAACATATCGTGCCGCAGAACGACAGCGCCTGGCGTAATCGCCAGATTGCCGCCGATCTTGAAAGCACTCTCATCAACCTGTGATGGAATCGGACGTCGCTTGGCGACGTCATCTGCAAATAATTTCAGGCCGGCCCACAAGCTAGCGCCACGCGTTTCGCGCGCTTTGCGCAGAGCCGCCGGGTTGGTCGGTAGAAAGTTGGTTGGTGCCAGTGCATCGGCAATCTGCGTCATCAGAAATTCGGCACGCTCAATCTGATTTTCATTGAGGCCGGATTCTTTGGCGTAGGTTTGCAGGGCATCGCGCAGTTCCAGATAGCCCTTCAACACGCTATTGAACACGCGACTTTCCTGCCATGCAGGATCTGAAAAACGGCGATCAGAAGGATCTGGCGCTTGCGTGGACTCACCGCTAATGACCTTGCGAACGCCTTTGAGAAAGCCCAAACCTGCGTTGACCACAGCACCCGGCTGACGTCGCGCCTGTTTGGCAAGATCGCCAGCCACTTCAATCAAATCGCTGGGACGAAAATCGCCCAGCACATACTGACCAAAAACATTATCAACGCCACTATCTTGGACGGCACCTCCGTGTGCCTTTTTGCCGCGCTTGCTCACGCGGTCATTCCTCCATCAACGACCAGATCGGAGCCGGTCATGTAGCTGGATTCATCGGAGGCGAGGAATAAAACGGTCTTGGCAATTTCTTCCGGACGTGCAAAGCGGCCCATCGGAATACGCGCCAGCGTCTTAGCTGCAAATTCCTGTGCGTTCTCTGGCGTCAGCGACGCCAAGGCGCCAGCCACCATCTGCGTCTCGGCGAAGCCGGGACAAACATTGTTGATGCGAATGTTGTAGCCAGAACGTGCGCAATGAATCGCAGCTGATTTTGTGAAGATACGAACACCGCCCTTGCTGGCGTTGTAAGCCGGAATCGCAGGCTCACCGAGCATGCCTTCAATCGAGGCGATATTGACGATTGAACCGCCCTTACCTTTCATCCGTTCAATCGCGGCCTGCGTGCCAAAGAAAACAGCAGTGAGGTTGATGTCGATGGTGCGCTGCCATGCTTGCAACGTGATGTTTTCAACATCGGCAAAACCTGCAACACCTGCATTGTTGACGACGACATCAAGTCGGCCCCACTTAGCGATGGCCGCATCAAGTGTGGAATCCCAATCGGCGCGATTAGTGACATCCTGCGCACGAAATGCCGCATTCGCACCAAGACGCTTGGCTTCTGCTTCACCCGCGACAGCGTCAACATCTGTAATCAATACCTTTGCGCCTTCTGCCAGCAATACTTCTGCTGCAGCTAGGCCAAGGCCGCGTGCGCCACCGGTAACAACGCAAACTTTGTCTTGAACTCGTTTCATCGTTTCGCTCTCCACAAAGCCAAGCAGCACTCACCGGCCTTGTTTTGCATTTAGGAATTAAGCCTTCGCGCTCGCATCAGACGGACGCCACTGGTAGTCAATCGATTCCTGCGCAAACGTCACGAAGTAATCAATGGATGCCGGATTCATCATCGCGTCACGGCTCGCAGATTTTTCCAGAGGCCAGCCCATCAGCAGTTTGCGGATAGGAACTTCCATTTTTTTACCAGTGAGCGTGTATGGAATTTGTTCGATGGCATACATGCGATCTGGCACATGACGTGGGCTGCAGTCTTCACGCAACTTGGCGCTGATCTTCTTCTGCAATACATCATCAAGCACGACATCTGGTTTAAGACGTAGGAACAAGGGCATGAAGAAGTGGCCGCCCGGAAGTTCAACGCAAACGATCAGGCTGTCGGCAACACCTTCCACCTGCTCCACCGCGCGATAGATTTCAGCGGTACCGATACGTACGCCATAACGATTGAGCGTGGAGTCCGAACGACCATAGATATAACAACCACCACGGCTGTTGATCTTGATGAAATCGCCGTGACGCCAGATCGGATTGCCGTCAGCTCCCTTGAAAACATCGAAGTAAGCATCGTGATAACGCTTGCCATCGGTGTCTTTCCAGAAATACACCGGCATCGAAGGGAAAGGCTTGGTGACAACGAGTTCGCCGACTTCATCGACCAACTCTTTTCCATCGTCGCTCCAGCTGTGCACATCCATACCGAGCATGCGAGTCTGGATTTCACCAGCGTAGACCGGTTTGGTTGGCGTGGCGCCGACGAAGCCGGAGCAAATTTCAGTGCCGCCCGATTGCGAAGTCACCCACAGATCTTTCTTGACGCTGCGATAGCACCAGTTAAATGTTTCCGGCGTCGAAGGAGCACCAGCAACCATCATGGTCTCCATCTTCGACAGATCATATTTCTGGCTAGGAACCAAGCCCTCCTTCTCCATCATCTGCACAAAGGTGGGGCTAGCACCAAAACTGGTGGCGCCGGTTTCGGCAGCAACTTTCCACAGCAAATCGGACGGGAATGCAGGGCTGCCGTCGTAGAGCACTGCAGAACTGCCAGTGATCAGCGAAGCCATCACCAGATTCCACATCATCCAACCTGTGGTGGTGTAGAAGAAGAACACTGAGCTCGGTTTGAGATCGAGCTGGAAATGCATCAGCTTTTGATGCTCCAGCAGCACGCCAACATGGCTGTGCACGATTGCCTTGGGCAAACCGGTTGTACCTGAAGAGAACACCACCCACAGCGGATGATCGTAGGGCACATGTTCAAATTTAAAACTCTCACGCGGAACATCCGCGTGGCTCATCAATTGTGACCAGCTAATCGTGTGCGGGATGTCCGGCACCATATTGCCGGCTTCGATAAATGGCAGCCAGACAATGCGCTCCAGTGTCGGCAACTCGCTCGCGATGCGACGTACTTCAGCTTCGCGGCGGAACACCTTGCCGCCGAAGCGATAGCCGTCTGCTGCAAACATCAGCTTCGGCTCAATCTGCGAGAAGCGCTCGATCACTGTCTTAACGCCGAACTCTGGTGCAGCCGATGACCACACCGCACCAATCGCGGTGGTCGCCATCATGGCGATGGCTGTCTCTGGCACGTTGGGCATGTAGGACACAACGCGATCACCTGGCTTAACGCCCAGGGTGCGCATCTGCGTCGCCAAGATTCGCACTTGTCGGGCAAGCTCGTGCCACGTCATATGCGCTAGCGGCGTAGTCTCAGTGAGATGGTGGAATACGTATTCGTCGGCCTTTGCCGTGCGCTCATGGCGCAACAGGTGCTCGGTATAGTTGACGTGCGAGCCTTCAAACCACTTGGCTCCCGGCATGACGCGGCGATCCAACACCTGCTTGTAAGGCGTTGACGATTCGATCTTGAAGTAATCCCAGATCGACGCCCAGAAATCTTCGATATCCGTGACTGACCATTGCCACAGCGCATCGTAATCAGCAAAGTCTTTGCCGCGATTAGTGCGCAGCCATTCTAGGTATTGAGTAACGTTGGAACTGTCTTTGAACTCTTCTCTGGGAGTCCACAACAATTGTCCTTCGATTACTTTCTCTTTGGGAGCTTCACCCATAACCATCCTCCTCTTGTTGTCATACCCGTACTAGACGAGCACGTATCTAATTACTCGGTGCTGATTTCCTCAGCACAACTTTTTGTCAGGCGGCTGCATCCATCAGCGCACCGCGTATACATCGTAAGAAGCAACCGATTTTTCGAGATCTACCTCGCCTACGCCAACGCACATCAAACGCTGCAGCCAAAGATAATCTGGATGCGCTGTGCGGAACTGAGGCGAGGTTCGCAGCGTCAAGCGCTGGGGCAAATCACCACGAAGAAACTTTTCATAACCATCAACACCAAGATCGCCATAGCCGATATAGCTGAGATAGATCAGCGCACCATCATTGGTTTCTATCGTGGTGCGAACATCAAGAACGCCGATACCGTCATTACGCACCGTGAACCAATCACCACCCGCATGACGCAGATGACCTTTGATCTTCGGGCCATCGACATCACCACCTGTGATGTAGAACGTTGCGCGAATCCCTTCAGGAACCGGGCCAATCACTTCTGGTGGCGCCTGCAACGTTCCGGTATAAGAGAAAAGGTGATCCATCTGATATGGCTGGGCGCGGCGCGGCTCACTCATGGCAACGCCTCCAGCAGGCAATAATGCTCACAACGCTCAGCGACAAGGCTGCACGAAAATTACTAGCCAACAGATCTAGGAATTTGGCCATGACGGCGCTTAGATGGCGGTGTAACCACCATCAATGGTGAACTCAGTGCCCGACATCCAGCGCGAGGCATCTGAGGCCAGATAAACCACTGCACCTGCAACATCCGATGGCTTACCAAAGCCAAGCAAGTGACCGGCACCTACAGCGGCTTCTGCAGTGGCCACATCAGGCGCCAAACCAAGATCGACAAAATGCTTCATGAAGTTGTCGCCCATCTCGGTGCGAACAATCGCTGGGTGTACGGAATTCACGCGCACACCGGTGCCGAGCTGCGCGCATTCAACCGCAGCAGCCTTGCTCATTAAGCGCACAGCACCTTTGCTGGCGTGATAGGCGACATGACCAGTGGTGCCGATGAGGCCAGCCACCGAAGATAGATTAATGATACTGCCGCCCTTGCCCGCTGCGCCGCCAGGGCTCATCGCACGAATGGTGTACTTAAGGCCAAGGAAAACACCGTTAACGTTAACGTTCATCACACGACTGAAATCTTCATTCGTGCACTGCGTGATGAAAGCAGCGGTTTCAATGCCGGCGTTGTTCAACAGAATGTCGTAACCACCAAACTGTTTGATCGCTTCAGCAACAGCAGCTTCCCACTGCGCTTCATTCGTGACGTCATGCTTGAAGAAAGCAGCACGACCACCTGCTTTGTTAATACCATCAACTGTGGCCTTGCCTGCAGCTTCGGCAACATCAGTGACGAGTACTGCAGCGCCCATCTGTGCAAGTGCGCGCGCAGACTCAGCGCCAATACCACCGCCACCGCCAGTCACCAGTGCAACCTTGCCATCAAGTCGCTGAGATTTTGCGTAATCGTGCATCGTTGTTCTCCTGATAATTTTTAATATTGATTTAATCGTTATTTTTTCTGGCAATCCGTTGCTAGCTTTTTCTGCTGGCATTTCACTTTCATCTACGCGTCAGAATCGATTTTTCAAACGCGCACAAACCGCCCTGTGTACGTAGGAGGCTACGCCGTGAGCACCCTCTTACCGCTACCCGCAAGGGTAGTTTTAACGTAGGAGATTTGGGGTGAAACGTCGCTGCAGCGCAGCATTTTTTATGCTGCGTGCGCAGGCCAAAATTGACAATTTTTTTGACGTCAATTTAGCGCCAATTTCTGATGAGACTATTTCTCATGCAGGCATGAATCAGCATCAATGCAAGCAGCACTGTTCATCGTGATTCTCCGATGAATGGAGAAGCCAATGAATTTTATGAGCCCATAAAAAGAATAGGCGACCACCGTAGTGGTCGCCTTAATGACTCCATGTGCGGGGAGGAGTCGGGGGCCGTGTGCGGAAAGCTTTCCGCCTAGAACTGGTAACTCACACGAACGGTAGCTTCGTCTGCAAAGTCTGCAGTCGACAGCGCGTTGTTGTTGGGGTTTCCACCCAACTTACCGTTGATATAGGTGTAGAAGAAATCAACTGACAGATAACCGCGTGGCTTCCACACGATGCCTGGCTGTACCAAAATGCCGCCCTTAGGATCGTAAAGCGTGGCGAAGCCAATGCGATAGATGTCCTGTGGGAACGGCTGCTGGAACGCGAGTGCAACATAGTTGGCGCTGTTAATGCCTTTGCCCGGACCGTTTTCGTCGCCACCGTAGCCCTTAAGCGAACGACCGAAGATGTCGTCCTTGGTGCGGTGCATGTATTGCAACACGACATACGTTGCAGGGAAGGACTGCGTGAAGCGGTGATACTTTTCCATCACCAGCGCGCTAACGATGTTGTCTTCTTTGAGATAGTT
>JAZKEM010000099.1:0-16546 GCA_040387055.1 Pseudomonadota bacterium
CAGTGCTCGGGGCGAGACCTCCACTCCTCGGCATCCATGCCGCCGCGGAGGTACAGAACATCCTGTTCATAAAAAAAAGGCCGGGGTTTTATCCCCGGCCTTTTAGTGCCAGCGCTTGCACGCTGTGCGGGGGACTATTAAGCAGCAGCTTTAACCGTTTTCTTGGCCTTAGCAGCAACTTTCTTTGCGGCGCTCTTTGCCTTGGCAACAACTGGCTCGCCAGCGATGACGGCGTTGATGTTGTCGAAGCCGGACTTGAAGGTCTTCACCAGCTCGTCGCTGGTCTTGGTGACAAGCGAAACGCTGTCGTTGTAAGCAGAGATAACGCGCTCTTTGCCTTCTGGCAGGTAAGCAACTGGGTTAGCAGCAACGGTCTTGATACCGTCAGCCTTAGCCTTCTCGAAGCTGGTCTGGGCAGCAGCAAAGAGGTCTTTGCCGGCTTCAACGTTCGACTTTACGAGGGTCTGCACGCCTTCTACGACGATGCTGTTGGCGCTCTTCAGCGTCTCAAAACCGGTCTGAACAACTTCCTGACCCTTGGTGATGATTGGTTCAACTTTGCCCTTCACATCGCTAACAATCGTTTCTACGCTCATGATGCACTCCATTAAGTAATTGAAAAAAGACAGACTTTCACTAAACTTGCTGCAATGCAGCATTTGTTGCAGTGCATCATATTGGCGGAAACAAGTGATGTCAAGCCGAGGGCAATAACTTATCTGAATGTCAATATAGCCAGCCCCGAGCCGAATTCAGGGCGCGGCAGGATGTGCGGCTGACTCAGTAAGTGACGGTCACCGTGACGGTGTCGTTATAGGTCCCAGCACGTGGCGCTTGGGGTGGCACACGTCCATAAACGGTAAAAGTCTGGGTGCCGCCCACTGCCGTGCCATTGACGGTACTACTGCTAACCGTATTGCCCCAAACCGTGCTGCGGCCGGTATCGCTATACATTTGGTAGCCAATGTAATGCGCGCTGCCATCGGTCATCCGCCGGGTATTCACATCACCAGCAGTACTGGCATTGCTGCCTGCATTGAGTCCGACGTTATAAGGAGAGCGCTTGGTGCAGGTGAGGCTGATGGTGGAGGTTTGATCAGCATTGCTCGTGATCAGCCCCTTGGTGCCAAAATCCAAAGCAGTGCCGCTCACCGCCGTGCAAGACGACGCCACATTCGCAAGCACAGAGAACGAAAGGCTTCCCGTGCCGGATCCCGTTGTCGAGCCACCACTCGAACCACAGGTTGAATTGGGATAAGTGCCGAGCCCTAGCAAAGCCTCGTTATAGGCGTAGTTATACGTGCCGCCAAATACACTGGCATAGCTGCCGACACCAAGACTGGTCTGGCCGGTAGGCACGCGTCCATAAACCGTTGTGGTGCCAACTTTGGCGGTACCACTACCCAAAATTGTGAAGCTCGAAGTGCCTGAGATCTGTGCAGCTGATGCTGTGCCCCAGATACTGGTGCGTCCGGCGTCGCGATACATCTCATAAGACATCAGTTCACTGCTGCCTGACTCAATCATCTTGCGCGGATTGAGACTCGCACTAGCGCTGCCACTGCCCGCGCTAAAGCACATCTGGATGTAGTCGCCATAAAGACTGCTCAGCAGGCCCGTGTAAGTACAGGTCCACGTGATGGTTGCGGTGACATTCACTGCTGCGCCGGATGGAACAACATCGCCAAAACTCATATCCGTCATCGTTGCAGAACAAGTTGTTGCCGCATGCGCGCGTTGCGGTGCAAACAACAACAGTGGCAGCAAGGCCACAATCATCAACAAAGTTTTCCGCATCATGTGCACTCCTAACGACATAGCAAAGGCCCAATCATCGGAACGCCTGTGGTGTTTTTCGGATAAAGCAATTGCAAAGTACAGCTCGCGCCATCCGGCCTCACAGCCTTAATGTGATTGCTGGACTGCAGATTCTCAAAATAAACCTGCCCGTCATAGCCAACCATGCCTGCGTCGGCCTTGCTGAGATTGAGGAACACACGCGTTCCCAATGGCAAGAATGTTCCCTGCGCGTCCTTCAAGGTCACCACTGCACCGTGCACTTCGTGAATACCAAAATCCACAACGACACCTGTGCGATCAGCCGGTACCGCGGCATTTTTCACAGAGGTCATTTGCAACTGCGCCGGTAGATCCAAGGCATCAATGGAAATACGATTCGGCTGCCAGGCATTAAGTCCCGTCAATAAATAATGTCCGCTGGCATCCGTGCGCCCAATCGTGCGGTTTTCCAATTGCACGGGGATGTTTGCAACGCCGTTGGTGGTGATCAAGGCAAAAGCATCGTCGATGCGACGCGTGACAAAAATGGATTGATCCATCGCAACCAAACTGCCAGACAAACCCGCGTAAAAATTCTTCTCGCCGTTGAGGTAATAAGCGCCGCCGGTAGTCTGGCCCCAATCCGCGCGGTAGATAGCTTCTGCTTGATAGTTATTGATGTCTTGCCCTTGCTGCGTGCGTAAGTTCCAACCCACGCCGCCATCCGGCGACACCGCACGTGACACACCCGCACCAAAAACATTCTGCTTGCCTTCATGCTGCCACGATGCATTGGCCGATGTTGAATTGCCAAAGCTCCAAGACAGGCCCGCAAACAAACTGGTATCGCCAGAACTGTCAAAGCTACGCGACGCATTGGCATACAGATTCATATTGCGCCCAACACTAAGGCTGTAGCTGAGTCCGGCAAAGCGGAAACGTCCGTCTTCAATCGTCTCCAGACGCGTGTAGTTGATTGATGCGTTGCCCATATTGCCCAGCGCCAACCCTGCGAGAACGCGGTCATTACGTAGTGGCGGCGCACGGCTGTCTAGACTTGCCACATCTTGATAATCGCCAAATGTACGTGTTGAGCCAATCTCAAAATTAAAGCCACGATAGAGCCAGCTATATGTAAGGCCAGCCTGCTGACCAACATTGTCACCGCCGCTACGCGCATAAGATGCACTGATCAAACCCAACTGCTGTATTTGCACAGCGCTGCCGACACCGCCGAGATAAAGACCGTCAGACGCTTCAGCATGCGTCTCCAATGTCAGCCAATCTGTAATGCCTTGGCGATAACTGCCAATCGCCGCAGGCTTGTTGTTATAGCGGAATGAATCAAGGCCATAGGCGCGGCGCACGGCACCGATTTCTGCCGACCAATCACTCAAGCCAGCACGCAGTAATTGACTGGAGTTGTAGTAAGAAAAATCAATCGCGCTGCGACGACCCAAAGCGTCCGTCATCACCACCTGCCCCTGCCCTGCACCATTGATATTGGGCATGCCGGAAATTTGATACGGGCCAGGCGCGATTTGTCCGCTGTATTGGCGCACACCGTTCATATACAACTCGACTGAAGAGGGCAGCGCCGCTTGACCAAAAAATGCAGGCAGCGGAAACGTAACGATCTGTGGCTGCAAACCAAAATTGCGGCGCAGTTGAATGCCGCCGAGTCGCGTCGCACGCGACCAGCTCAAGTTGCCGCTGACAACATCACCGACATTCAGCGTCAACAGATCATCCTGAAATGAGCGACTCCAGGTGGTGTCCAAACGACGGTAGCCAATGCTTTCACCCGTCGACTGATAGTTGGAATAGGCGGTACTACTCAACACGCCACGTCCACTAAACGCGCGCAGCTCGGTACTCACCCCAAGTGATCGGCTCTCACCTGCTGTCGCATTACCGTAGAGATCGTAATTAACGAGCGCACCTGAGCTCGCGCTCACTTCATAAGCCTCAGACGCATCTGAGTTGAGTGTTTGTACGGCCACGTTCAAGCGCTCAGCCGCAGCTTGAAACTGCATGCGCTGGGCTAATTCGTCGTAGACAAAATTCAAGCCCGGCACTTGCGCCAGATCAACATACTGCGACAAAGGCAGGCCATCAGTATCGATGCCTGCATCCTGCAGATTTTGTGTCCAAGCGTAGAAGTGCCCATCAGGCTTGCGGATGAAGTGCATCACGCGACGCGTGCTGGCATTGTTGAGCATCACTTCAAGATAGAGATCAACCACATCACCAGCAATGCCGGGACCACGCGGCAAGATGATGTCTTCGCCGTCGTCTGCCGATGCCGTGAATTGCAATGGCGCCGCCGCAAGTGCGGCTGGCAGCAGCAATGCACTAGCGAGTGCCAGTCTCCACGCGCAGATTTTGACGGACAGGTTCACCATTGATCCGTCCCTGGATGGCGGTGGCCACAGCAGCATTTGCTGCGGTGAGAGGAATTGACCAGCGACGCGTAACGCCTGCAAGAACATACCCAAGCAAGCCCGATTGCTGATGCAAGATTTTACCTTGCGCATCCAACAACTCGTAATCGGCGACTTGTGCGCGCTGCGTTCCAGCGTTCACTGCCGTCAACACAAACTTGTCGCCTTCTTTGATGATCTGCCATTCCAGCGGCGCTGCAGGCACTGCGCCTTTTGACTGATCAACTGCCAATGCAAACACCGGCACTGAAAACTGCATGACGAAATTCAGGCCATTCTTCTGTGGCTTGTTCGGATCCGGTAATTCGTCGATCAGAATCCGATAACTCTTTTCGCTCGATGCACTGGCACCCGTGCGAATAACACGAACCAACTGCTGCTGACCGGGACCCAGCGTCAACATCGGCGGGCTCAGCACCAACTCTTGCGTAGGCTGCAGCACATCACTGCCTTCACCTTGGCTCCAAGCGTAAGCGCGAAGTTGCGCGCGCATCGGCTCGCTGCCGTTGTTGCTTAACCAGAGCCCTTGCGCCGTTTCTTTGGCCGAGAGCTCCACCATGATTGGGGAGACTGTAAGTCCGCCTGCGAATGCCGAGGCAGTCAACAGCAGGCCTGCCAAAAAGGTCAGACCTGCTATCCACTTGCGCCGCATCCTTGCAACCTGATCAATCATGGCTTGCCGCTATGCCTTAGTAAGTAACGGTGACCGTAACAGTATCAACATAGTTGCCAGCCGGGGGAGTGGCCTGTGGCGGTACGCGGCCATAAACCGTCGTGGTCTGTGCAGAACCCGTGCCGCTACCGGACTGAGTATCCGTACCGACGGTGTCGCCCCACTGCGCGCCAGTGCGGCCAGTCGCGGTGTACATCTGATAAGCAACATAGTCTGCAGTGCCGTGTTTCATGCGGCGCGTGCTGACATCACCAGCCGATGAAGCATTGGCGCCAGCATTGAGGCCAATGTTGTAAGGCGCACCGCTGGTGCAGGTGAATGAGATCGTCGAGGTCGTATCGACGTTGGCGCTAAGTACGCCCTGCGTGCCGAAGTCCAGATCCGTTGGAGCCGTAAGATTTACCGCGCAAGTGTTCTGGATCACGATCTTGGCTTGGAAGGTGTTGGTCACCGTAGCAGCCATAGCGGGAAGAGCCAGCATTGAAGCTGCGGCGCCGATCAAAATGGTGTGAATCTTTTTCATGGTTGCATCCTGCATGTGTAGGTGGGGCGAAAGAATCCTCTCACCACTTCTGCAGGATTTTGCCGATAACCTCCCGGCGGTCTTTTACGCGAGATGGACGGGCTAAAGTTTCCGTTCACGGCGATTTTCCCTACGTTGGTCGGCCCCAAAGCCAAACGCTTTCCACGGTTTGCGCATAAAAATGTCGGCAAACAGGGTTTCCCCACCGCCACGTCAATAGTATGGTGCGCTCATGAATAACTTCCTTGAACGCCTACGCCAGCGTCTATGGCAACAGACCAGTGCAATCACACGCACCGAGCGCTACTTGGTCAATATTGGCCGCCATATCTTCGCTTTGGCTCGTGATCTGCTCGAAGGCCAGATCTCGATGCGGGCAATGAGTCTGGTCTACACCACTCTGTTGTCTCTGGTGCCAATTCTGGCTTTGGCTTTTTCAGTGCTTAAAGCTTTTGGCGCGCACAACACGCTGGAGCCGCTGTTGTATGAGTTTCTGCGCCCGCTCGGCGGCCAAGCCGATGAGATCGTTGCCAACATCATGGGCTTTGTCGACAAGATGAAAGTCGGCGTGCTCGGCTCACTCGGCATCAGCTTGCTGTTGTATTCCGCGGTCTCGCTGATTCAGAAAGTGGAATCCAGCTTCAACTATATCTGGCGCATCTCACGCCCACGGCCAGTGTCGCAACGCATCAGCGATTATCTTTCGGTGCTGATGATTGGGCCGGTGTTGGTGTTTTCAGCGATTGGCCTTACGGCTAGCGTTAGCAGCAACACCGTCGTCGAAAAGATTATCTCCATCGAACCCTTCGGCTTGTTGTTCTATAGCCTGACCCAACTCCTGCCCTACCTACTAATCGTCGGCGCGTTCAGTTTCTTGTACAGCTTCATCCCCAACACTCGCGTGCGTTGGCGTGCAGCGCTAGGCGGCGGCTTGTTTGCAGGTATTGCCTGGCAAACCAGCAGCGTGCTGTTCGCCTCCTTTGTCAGCGGCGCAACAAATTACAACGCGATCTATTCTGGCTTTGCGATTTTCATCTTCCTGCTGCTCTGGCTGCATGTCGGCTGGTTGATTCTGTTACTCGGCTGCCAGCTCTCGTATTACCTGCAGCATCCATCGCAGTTGTCGCCGGACCGCGAAGCACCCGCACTCTCAGGGCGCGGCGCCGAATACCTCACCTTGATGATCATGGCGCTGAGCGGTCGCCGCTTTATCAATGGCGAAGCCGGCTACACGCAAGAAGAACTTGTCCGCGCACTTCATGCGCCAGCAGAACACGTCGCACAAACAGTAGAGACTCTGTTGCGCCAAGGCTTGCTGACCGAATCCGGACGCAAACGCACGCAACTGCACCCGGGCATGGATCTCGATACGATTCGCCTCACGCGTCTGTGGCGCTTGGCACGTGCAGGCAATTCATCGATTCCGCATAACACCGAGGCACATGCGGTTGCGGTGACGCAGTTGTTGGACGAAGCCGAGTCACGATTCGAAAAGGCACATCAAGATTTGAGCCTTCGCGACTTCATCCTGCATCCGGATCGCGACGCACGATGATTGCGCCTAGATCGTCTTAACGACTGGTTGTTTTATTATTTTCAGTTGTGAAAATAATATTAATTAAAATAAAACAATCTTCGTAGGCAAGCACAACAAGATGGGCTGTATAAAAGCAGCCCATAGCGATTCCTCCCTCATTGGAATTCACCTATCATCCGCCCACGCTGGCCTCGCTGCCGGCAGACATTAGATATAAACGCACCTAGAGGGGAGTGGCATGGCGAAGCAGTCGACGTCTGCGGACAAAATTTGGCTTAAAGAATATCCGCCGGGCGTACCTGCTGAGATCGACATCCACGAGTTTTCCTCAATTGCCGATCTGCTCGAAAAAAGCATCGAGAACTATCGCAATCTGGTGGCCTATGAATGCATGGGCGTTGAGTTCACCTACGACGATCTCGACCGCAATAGCCAAGACTTTGCCTCCTACCTGCAAAACGTCCTCGGCCTGAACAAGGGCGACCGCGTTGCGGTGATGATGCCCAACCTGCTGCAGTATCCGGTCGCAATCTTCGGCATCCTGCGCGCCGGTCTTGTCGTGGTAAACGTTAACCCGCTCTACACGCCACGCGAGCTGGAACATCAGCTGATCGACAGCGGCGCACGCGCCATCGTCATCGTTGAAAACTTCTGCAGCACGCTGCAGCAAGTCCTGAAGAAAACACCAGTCGAGACCGTGATCACCACGCAATTGGGTGACATGCATCCCTTCCCGAAAAACCTGCTGGTCAACGCCGTGGTGAAGTACCGCAAGAAGCTGGTGCCGAAGTGGAACATCCAAGGCACCGTGCCTTTGCGCGCTGCACTAGCTCGCGGCAAGGCGCAGCTCTATCACCGCGTAGAGCTCACACATCAGGACACCGCATTCCTGCAGTACACCGGCGGCACGACCGGCCTGTCGAAAGGCGCACAGCTGCTGCACGGCAACATCGCCGCCAACATCTCGCAAATGAAAGCGTGGATGAACGTGCTGAATGATCCGGGCAAAGAATGCGTGATCACTGCGCTGCCGCTGTACCACATCTTTGCGCTGTCAGTGAATTGCCTGATCTTCCTCGCCATCGGCGGCAAGAGCGTGCTGATTCCTAACCCACGCGATATGCCCGGCTTTGTCGCAGAACTCAAACGTCATCGCTTCACCGCCTTCACCGGCGTCAACACCCTGTTCAATGGCCTGATGCACACGCCAGGTTTTGACGAGATCGATTTCAGCGCGTTGAAGATGGTGATTGGTGGTGGCACCGCCGTGCAGCAAGCCGTTGCAGAACAATGGCAGAAGCGCACCGGCACTGGCCTCACCGAAGGCTACGGCCTCACCGAAACATCGCCAGGCGTCAGCTTTAGCCCACTCAACAAACCAGGTTGGAACGGCACCATCGGCGTGCCCTTGCCTTCTACTGATGTCAGCCTGCGCGATGACGACAACAATGTCGTAGCGCTCGGTGAACCGGGCGAACTGTGCGTGAAGGGTCCGCAGGTGATGGTTGGTTACTGGCAGAAGCCAGAAGAGAACGCCAAAGTATTTACCGTCGATGGCTATCTGAAAACGGGTGACGTCGCCATCATGGATGAAAACGGTTATCTGAAAATTGTCGATCGCAAGAAAGACATGATTCTGGTCTCCGGCTTCAACGTCTACCCCAATGAAATTGAAGGCGTGGTCGCAATGCATCCGGGCGTGCTTGAATGCGCCTGCATTGGCATTCCTGACGACAAGACCGGCGAAGCGGTGAAAGTTTTTGTGGTCAAGAAAGACCCGGCACTCAGCGTTGAAAGTTTACGCGAGCACTGCAAACAACAGCTCACAGGGTATAAAGTACCGAAACATTTTGAGTTCATTGTCGCCCTGCCCAAAACACCGGTCGGCAAAATCCTTCGCAAAGAATTAAGAAACATATAGCGTTGGGTTGGGGAATGAAGATTTAATGTAGTTCGCATGGATGCGAAGGCCACAGCCCAATCTCCAAGCACTTTTGACTGGCAAGCGCACTGCGGGAGCGCTCTGACGCCTTTAATTAACCCGCGCAGTTTGTGGATAGGTGAAATTTTGGCGGAGTTGGAATCACGTAGCGTCAAGGCAGGAGAGCTGCTATTCGCAGAAGGCGACGCGGCTGACTGTGCCTACGTGATTGAATCCGGCGAAATCGAAGTCACCATGCGCATCGAAGGCGTGATGCGCTGCGTCGCGGTACTCGGCCCCGGCGAACTGGTTGGCGACATGGGGCTTGTTGATGATGAGCCACGCTCCGCCTCCGCAATCGCCACTGCCGACACTCGCCTCACCACCATTACTCGCACGGATCTCGCATCCAAACTTGCAGTAGCGGACCCCTTGTTGCGTCTGCTGCTAGAGGTGTCGGTTAAACGCCTGCGCACCAAGCTCGAATCACTCAGAGCGGCAACGCCTATCCCGATGAATACCGCGGCGGCCGTTGAAGTGGCTCGCTTGGAAGGCGAACTCAAAGCCGGCATTAACTCCGGCCAGATGCAGTTGTATGTTCAGCCCATTGTGGACATGCACAGCCACCAGATCATCGGCTTTGAAAGTCTCGTGCGTTGGCTGCATCCAATCACTGGCTTGGTACGCCCAGACTTCTTCATTCCGCTTGCGGAAAGAAGTGGCTTGATCGTGCCGCTAGGTCGCTGGGTATTGCGCGAAGCCTGTCAGGCTGCGCTGCGTTTTGATCGCGAACAGAATCACGCCAAGATCGCTGGCAAAAGCGGCTTCATCAGCGTCAATGTTTCCGCCGGTCAATTTCACGATCCGGAATTCATTCCAGAGCTCTCCAATATCCTGCGTGAAACAAAACTAGACCCAGCACGCCTGCAATTGGAAATTACCGAAAGCATTCTGAGCGATACCTCAGCGGCTAAACGCTGGATCGCCGGCTGCAAAAAACTTGGCGTACGCATCGCGCTGGATGATTTCGGCACGGGCTATTCATCACTCAGCTATCTGCACGAATTTGATATCGACACACTCAAGATTGATCAGAGTTTTGTGCGTCGCATTCTCGAAGATAAGCGCAGTGAAAAAATCATCATCACCATCATCCAGCTTTCACAGGCACTGGGATTGGAGATCGTTGCCGAAGGCATCGAAACGCAAGCAATGTTCGATCGTCTCGCCACATTGGGTTGCCATTATGGGCAGGGTTATCTGATCGCACGACCCAGCCCGATCGACGCCTACTTCACCACGCACTGACACCGCAGCTATCAAGCTGCATAGTGCGCGACGGCCTTAAAGATTTTGCCGTCATCACCCACGAAGAACACTTCTGCAGCCAAACCGCTGCGATTGCTGCGGTAGATCAGCGTGACGCTGCTCGGCGAACAAAAGATATGCTGCGATTCGAATTGCAGATCTGGAAATTTCTCCAGCGCCTTCTGCCAATAAGCACCGACTGCCGCCTTGCCGCGTAGCGTGCCACTCACCTCACCGGTGATCTGCGCGATGTAAGGCGAAGTCATTTCAAAGTCGTCGCTGTAATGCGAGAGGATGCGCGGAAGATCGTGCGCGTTCCATGCAGCAATCCAGCTTTGCGCCAAGGCATTCGCTTGTTCTGCATTCATCGCTTTAATCTCCATATAGCGAAACGGCCAGCAATGCTGGCCGTTTCTGATTCATCTGAGTCTTAATTGTGTTCCGGCAGCGCAATGTTCATCTCGAGAACCTCGAGACCATCTTCACGCTGCACGTCGATACGCACTGCACTGTCCGGCACCTGTACGTACTTGCGCACCACGTCGAGGATTTCCTCACGCAGACGCGGCAAATACGTGGGGCCAGTCCCCATACGACCTTCGCGTTGATGTGCGACCACAACTTTCAGGCGATCTCTCGCCAGATTCGCCGTGTTCTTAGGCTCACCGCGGAAAAATTTTAGCCAATCCATGGGAGACTCCTTCAATTGCCGAACAGTCGGCCTAGCAGGCCTTTCTTTTCAGCGTGGATGAAGCGCTGTTCGCGCTCCTCACCGAGGAAGCGGGCGACGATATCGTCGTAAGCAGAACCCGCATCGCTTTCCTTGTTGGCAATCACCGGCGTACCCGCGTTGCTGGAGGTCAGGACCGTTGCGGATTCTGGAATCACGCCAAGCAATGGGATGGCGAGAATGTCGCGCACATCATCCACCGAAAGCATTTCGCCTTTGAGCACGCGCGCTGGGTTGTAGCGCGTCAGCACCAGATGTTCTTTCACGCGGCCTTCGCCCTTCTCGCTTTTGCGGGTCTTGCTGGAGAGCAAGCCGAGTACGCGATCCGAGTCGCGCACCGAAGAAACTTCCGGGTTGGTCACGACGAGCGCTTCATCAGCGAAGTACATCGCCAGATGCGCGCCACGTTCAATGCCGGCCGGTGAATCGCAGATGATGTAGTCGAACTCTTTAGCGAGTTCATCAATCACGCGACCCACGCCTTCTTCCGTCAGCGCGTCTTTGTCGCGCGTCTGGCTGGCAGCGAGAATAAATAAGTTCTCGTTGGCTTTGTCTTTAATCAGCGCCTGACGCAGCGTCGCTTCGCCATGAATCACGTTAACGAAGTCGAACACCACGCGGCGTTCGCAACCCATGATCAGGTCGAGATTACGCAGACCAACGTCGAAGTCGATAACGACCGTTTTCTTGCCGCGCTGAGCGAGGCCAGTTGCGAACGATGCGCTGGTGGTGGTTTTGCCCACACCGCCTTTACCGGAAGTCACCACAACAATTTTTGCCACGGGAAATCCTCGGTTCAAATACAAATAAAATTCTTTACCAGTCCAGACGATCAAGCTTGAGCTTGCCGTCCACTAAATACGCTTGCGCAGGTTTGTTACGCAACTCGCCCTGCATTTGTTCCGCTACTGCATAAACACCACAGATCGCGACGAGGTCCGCCTCAAAGCGGCGACAGAACACACGTGCGGTAGCGTCGCCCTTGGCTCCGGCAATCGCGCGACCGCGCAAGGTGCCATACACATGCACGCAGCCATCAGCGATCACTTCTGCGCCAGGGCTGACGGTATTGATGATGATTAAATCACCACCTTCAGCATAAATCTGCTGTCCGGAGCGGACTGGCGTAGTGATGATTTTGGGCGGCTTGGCCGCAACAATCGTTGGCGCGGCAGCAGCAGGTGCTGGCGCGGGTGCCGCTGCGGGTTCGGCAACGGGACGGCTGGTTTTGCTGGTGTCCGGCGGCAACACGGGCAAGCCCCAGTTACGAGCCGACTCGGCCAAGGGACCATCACTGACGCCAACAGGCTGCATTCCAACCGATTTAAGGATAGAAAGCAGGCCGCCGAGGTCCAAAGCTGTGTCGGACTCCAAGATCACCGGCATGCCGGCAACCGCTTGCGGCATCTGTTTAGCAAACTCCCGGAGCTGCGCCTCGATTGCGTGGGGGTCAGAGTCGAGTACGCGTACACGCGTTAACGACAGCATGCGACCTTTGAATTCGAGTACTTTCTTAGCTGAGGGCATTGTTTGCATCGCAGGGAGTTACGTGATTTTATCACTACAAATGTGAATTGGCCCATGTTTTGCTTGGGCTGGATGTAGAGCTACCCAAAAAGGCAAAACCATGGCGATTGACTGGCAGCAGTACCGCTGCGAGGAGTTTCACGACGAATTGTTCAAAGCCCCTGCGCAACCGCGTGCGGCAGCAAAGCAATTAACCGACTATCTCGACAGTCTTTCCACCGCTGATTTGGCCGAGCGCCGCCTCGCTGCCGAGCTGGCGATTAAGGTCATGGGCGTCACCTTCACGGTCTACACCGAAGGTCGCAACGTTGATCGCGCCTGGCCTTTCGACATCATTCCGCGCGTGATTGACCGCCGCGAATGGGAAAAGACCGAAGCTGGCCTCAAGCAACGCGCCGCCGCGCTGAACCTGTTTATTCAGGATTTGTACGGTGAGCAAAAAATCATCAAGGACAAAGTTTTTCCAGCCGAAGTACTCGCCGACTCGGTGAACTTCCGCCCGCAGTGCAAAGGCATGACGCCGCCCAATGGCATCTGGGCGCATATCTGCGGCAGCGATCTTGTGCGCGGCGGCGACGGCACCGTCTACGTGCTGGAAGACAATCTGCGCGTTCCTTCTGGCGTGTCATACATGCTGGAAAATCGCCTCGTCACCAAACGCGTGTTCCCGGAATTGTTCGAGACCACCAACATCTTGCCGATCGACGATTACCCGACGCAGTTGTTCGACATGCTCGCGGCGATGTCTCCACGACAAGGTGATGAACCCAACGTTGTTCTACTCACGCCCGGCATCTACAACAGCGCTTACTTTGAACACTGCTGGTTGGCGCAGCAGATGGGCATCGAACTCGTCGAAGGTCCCGACCTCACCGTTGGCGATGATGACTGCGTTTACATGCGTACCATCTACGGCCCGCGTCGCGTTGATGTGATCTATCGCCGCATCGATGATTTATTCCTCGATCCCGAAGCGTTCAACCCGGATTCGATGCTCGGTACCAAGGGCCTGATGCGCGCTTGGCTCAAAGGCAAAGTAGCGCTGGTTAACGCACCGGGCGCTGGTGTTGCGGACGACAAAGTTGTCTACACATTCGTGCCTGCGATGATCAAATATTACTTGGGCGAAGAACCGATTTTGCCCAACGTACCCAGCTATCTGTGCATGGATCCCAAGCAGCGTAAATACGTGATCGAGCATCTTGATGAGTTGGTAGTGAAACCCGCTAATGAATCGGGTGGTTACGGCATGCTGATCGGCCCACGCTCAACCAAAGCCGAGCGCGAAAAATTCAAGAAGCTGATCGAAGCCAATCCGCGTAATTACATGGCGCAGCCAACGCTAGCGCTTTCGACTGCACCGACGATTACAGATGAGGGCATTGAGCCACGTCATCTCGATCTACGCCCCTTCATTCTCTCGCGTGGCGATAGCACTTACGTCACCACCGGCGGCCTCACACGCGTCGCGATGGTGAAAGGCTCGCTCGTGGTCAACAGCTCGCAAGGTGGCGGCAGCAAAGACACTTGGATTGTCGATCTTGAAAACGATATGGATCCGAAATCGCTGATCCAAATTCAGTCGCAATCCCAATCGCAGAAAAAGAACGGGAACGGAGGAAAAGCCTGATGCTGTCGCGCGTAGCTGACAATCTGTATTGGTTTGGGCGCTACCTCCAGCGCGCCGAAAACACCGCGCGTGTGGTCAATGTTCACGCCAACCTGCTGCTGGACTTGCCCCGCAAAGTGCAGTTCGGCTGGACCCCGCTGGTGGAGATTTTTGGCTCGGATGAAAGCTTTAACGAGCATTACAACGAGTACAGCGAGGCCAATGTGGTGCGCTGGCTACTGCTTGATGCACGAAATTCGGGCTCGATTCTGACTTCGCTCAACAGTGCTCGCGAGATCCTCAGAACCACCCGCGAACACGTCCAGCGCGAAGTCTGGGAAAAGCTCAACGATCTCTACTATTTCGTACAGGAGCGTGGGGAAACCGCCCTCACCCGCTCTAAACGCCAGGAGTTTTTAAGCCGCATTATCGATGGCATTCAGCTGATCTACGGCATGCTGATCAGCAATATGTCGCACGACGTCGGCTTCCAGTTTCTCCGTATAGGCACCAATTTGGAGCAGGCCGACATGACCACGCGCATCATTGATGTGCGTTCATCGGATCTGTTCAGCACCATGAGTTTTGAGGATCTGCTGCCCTTCCAGAACATCCAATGGATGAGTGTGCTGCGCTCGCTGACGGCCTATCAGATGTATCGCCGCCACGTCCGCATCCGTGTCACCGGCGCTAGTGTGCTGCGCTTTCTGCTGCAAAACCGCGAATTCCCGCGCAGCGTCACGTTCTGCCTCAACAATATCGCCATGACACTGCCGCAGTTGCCGAACAATCGCCCGATTGAACGCGCCGTCGACCGCACACGCGCGCTCGTGCACGACGCGAATCTGGAAAAACTATTGGAGACAGGCCTGCATGACTTCGTTGACGAAGTGCAGATTGGTCTAGGCGAAGTGCATGCCGCGGTAAGCGAGGCTTACTTCAGACTTTGAGGGCTATAACGTAGGAGCGCCTCGGAGGCGCTCCTACAAAAGTCGAAGACAGGCTTATTAATACTGCCGCTGATTCTGGCCGTTGTTACCCGTATCTTCCCAATCAAACTTAGGCAGCGTCTCGCGGAAGATGCGTTCCAGCTGTTCGCCCCAAGCTTTCTTCAGCGAAGCGTAATACGGCGTATCGAGATCAAGGCGCTGCTTGTGCTCTACACGCAAACCGTCTTTCAGAATGATCGCCAAATCGAGCGGCGGACCCACCGTGAGATTGGATTTCATCGTCGAATCCAGCGACACCAGCGCACAACGCGCAGCGTCAGCCAGCGAAATATACGAGCGGATGATGCGATCCAGGATTGGTTTTCCGTACTTGCTCTCACCGACCTGCAAATAAGGCATGTCTTGCGAGGCCGCAATGCAATTGCCTTCCGGATAAATCAAATACAAGGCCGGTTCTTCGCCCAAAATCTGGCCACCCAGAATCAGCGTGGTGCGATAGTCCACCGTGCTGTTGCGCAGTTGGCCCATCGCCGCAGAATCCTGCTGCGCTCGCACCGAAAGACTGCCCACATATTCGGCAGCGTCATACATATGACGCACCGTATTCAGACTCACCGGCGCCATCGGGTCGACCAAATCGCGCTTGATCTGATTGATCACCGACTGCGTGGTCGCCAGATTGCCAGCCGACTGGATCGCAAACACGCGCTCGCCGGTCGTCTCAAAAATATGCAGCTTGTTATACGTGCGCACGTCGTCGACACCGGCGCTGGTGCGCGTGTCACTGGCAAATACCAGTCCGTCGTCCACTTTGATGGCAACGCAATAAGTCATGAGGGATTAGTCAGATTACAGAATCTTTACAGCGCTCATTCTAAAGCCTAGACCGCGTGCGCGGTATGGGCCGATATACCTATCTTCTTGCATGGCTTGTGCCAGTAACGGCCCAAGTGCAGACTCGGACCCACAAAATTTAAGGAGAAATCAACCCATGTCACAGACCATCGAATTCTTTTGGGAACCAGGCAGCCCCTACACCTATCTCGCCGGCACGCAGATCGAAAAAGTGGCCGCAGAAACTGGAGCCAAAGTGGTCTGGAAGCCGTTTCTCCTAGGCAAAGTGTTCGAAAGCCGCGGCATGAAAATGCCAGCCTCGATCCCGGCCAAGGCCAGCTATATGTTCAAAGACCTAGCCCGCTGGGCGCAGATTTACCAAGTGCCACTGACGATGCCTGCGGTTTTTCCAGTCAGCAGCCTGATCGCCAGCCGCGCGGCGATTGCCGCCAGCCAGCTGGGCTTTGAAGCGGCTGCAGCCAAGGCGATCCTCCATACCTATTGGGGCGAAGGGCTCGATATTTCTCAGCCGGAAGTGCTGAGTGCGGCGTTTACTAAGGCTGGGCTGGATGCGGCTGCGATTTTTGCTCGGGCGCAGGAGCAGAGTGTTAAGGATCAGCTCAAAGAGAACACTGAGGAGGCCTTGAAGCGTGGGGTGTTTGGGGCGCCGACGATGTTTATTGGGGATGCGATGTTTTGGGGGAATGATCG
>JAZKEM010000100.1:0-4163 GCA_040387055.1 Pseudomonadota bacterium
GCTGTTCGCATTGCATGAAGTGGCCAGCGCCTTGCATCGTGATCAGCTTGTATCCCGCATCAAAGCAATAAGCCTGATTCTCAAACATCTCCGCACCAATACAGCCATCGTCGGTGCCGCGAATGACTCGCGCAGGTACTGACAATTTTTGCGTGAAAATCGCCCGCCCTTCGCGGCTTGCCAAGGTTGCAGGCAACGCGCGGTAGTAAGCCAGCGCAGCCTTCAGGCGCGCGGGATCAGAGAAACCTGCTTTGAGTGGCGCGAAATCATCTTCAGTAAAATTCCAACGCGGCGACCAATTGCGGATCAATTGTCGTAGCCAGCGAAAATCGTCTGCAACGATTCGCTGCTCCGGAATGAAGGGCAGCTGAAAGAAACCGATATAGCGTGAGCGGACAATCTGTTTGACTGTCGGCTTCAGCAAAAAATGCCGCAGATGCGGAATAGCAGCGGTGACGATTCCACGCACATGCTGCGGATGTAGCGTGGCGGCGAAATAGGCAGTGACTGCGCCCCAATCGTGACCCACAATAAATGCACGTTCTTCGCCCAAAGCTTTAATCAGCTCCACCGCGTCGTTCGCCAAGGTTGTAGCGCGATAGTCGCCATCAGACGCCATGCCTGTCGGTGCGTAGCCGCGCATAAACGGCGCTACAGCGCGATAACCCGCATTTGCCAAGGCCAGTAACAAGGGCCGCATATTCCAAGCGGTATCCGGAAAACCATGAAGGCAGAGCACGAGTGGCCCCTCGCCCGCTTCCAATACAGAAAAGTCGAGGCCATTGGCCCGAACCCAGCGGGGCAGAAATTCAGAAGTGGACATGGGAACTCATTGAGTACTGATGACATCAGAGTACTTACACTAAACTTGGCACCTTGAGAAAGGAATACCCATGACGATTCAGCAGCGCGTACACAATTTGATGCAGGAACCCGAACAGCTCTTTGATCTGGCAGCGCCGTTTGTCCTGCATTTGTTTGCAGCGATCCTGATCTTCTTCGTCGGCAAATGGCTGGCGAACTGGGGCGTCAAGCTGGTACGCACCGCAATGCGCCGCGCTCATGTTGATGAGACGCTGGGCGATTTCCTTGGCAACGTGCTTTATGGCCTAGCGCTGACCGTTGTCGTGGTATCCGCAATGCATCAGGTGGGTATCGACACCACTTCAGCCGCGGCAGTACTCGGTGGCGCAGCATTGGCGATTGGCCTGTCGCTGCAACAGCAGCTGTCGTCACTGGCTGCTGGCGTGATCCTGATCATCTTCCGTCCTTTCAATAAAGGCGACACAGTAGAGATTGGCGCCGGCATCAAAGGCGTTGTCGAAGAGATCCGAATCGTTCACACGCGCCTGCGCACTTTTGATAATCGCGAAGTGATGATTCCCAACTCCAGCATTACCACCAACACGATCACCAATTTTACGGTGCGCGGCATGCGCCGCATCGATCTGGTGATTTCGATTAGCTATGGCGCCGACCTGCTGAAAGCCAAGCAAGTGTTGCGTGAGTTACAAGACACCGAAACGCGCGTTCTGAAGAGTCCAGCGCCTAGCGTTGGTGTTAAAGATTTGTCGACGAGTTCGCTCGATCTCAACGTGCAGTCTTGGGTTAAAACCGCGGACTACGATGCCGTTCGCTCTGATCAGCTTGAGAAGATTAAATTGCGTTTTGAACGCGATGGCATTCCACTGCCTTCAGCCGCAATGGATGTCACTGTGCATCAAGCGCCAGAAGGGAAATAACTCAAAGCGCCTTAAGTAACTGCTCAGCACTACCGCGCAAGCATTCTTCCCACGACAGTCCAACAATGGCGCGGCCTGTGACGCTATCCTTAAAAGGCATCTCTTCAGCAGAGCCGATGACGTAGCGGTAGTCCATCGTGATTTCTTCACCGGGCGTAAGTTCACGCAGCGCGAAGATGAACCCGAGATGCCACTGCGCGTTGGGCGTGAACGAGTGATTGACGTAACACTCGTCACTCCACTCTGGTGTCAGAGAAAAATAATCTTCGAACCAACGCACGCTGGATTCCACTTCGATGGAATCTGGCGCGTAGTTGCGTAGCTTCTTTTCGGGCCAGACGGTGTGAACATTGTCTGGCGCGATAATCACAGCGCCTTTACGCACGACTTCGTCGGCGAACAGGCCTTTGCCTGCAAAGGAGATCAGTGATGGTCCAACCTTATAGCGCGGAACAATCATTAGTGACGAGTTGGCGTCGGCGGGTCGCCAATCGCTGCACTGAACAACTCTTTCACCTCAATCGGGGTGAAGATGTATTCGCGACCACAGAATTCGCAGGTGACGTCGACCTTGCCGCGCTCCTCGACTACGGGAGCGAGTTCTTCTTCGCCCAAGCCGAGCAACATGGTGGCGATACTGCCGCGATCACAGCGGCACGAGAGCTTCACAGTGCGTGGTTCGAACATACGGAGTTCTTCCGCATGAAACAGGCGATGCATCAAGGTTTGCGCATCAATGCTGGTGAGTTCTGTTTCATCCAGCGTGCCCAACAGCGCTTGCAGATGTTCCCATCCATTTTCATCAGCTACGCCCTCAGGCAGGCGTTGCAGCAAGATGCCAGAAAGCCGGCCTTCACTCATGCCAAGACGCATCATGGTCGGCAATTGCTCGGACTGCATGAAGTAGGTTTCGAGCGCATTGGCGAGTGCAGCACCCTCAGTAGGAACGAAGGCTTGATAGTTCTGCGTTCCAACGTCTGGATCCAACATCATTGCCAGCGTACCGCCCTGCACTAGTTCTTCAAATGTGCCTTGGGCATCTTCCGCTGCCTTGGCCATACCGCGCACGACGAGGTGACGATCAATCTGAGCGACAAGAAGTTTGATGGCGCCTTTGCCTTCCTGAAACTGAAGGTTGATGCGGCCTTCGAATTTGGAATGCGAAGCCAGCAAAGGCATCGCTGCGATGGCTTGACCGACAATCTTGCGGACGTCCGGCGCGTAAACGCGACAGCCCAGCATGTCGGCGATACCGGTGGTGATTTCCACCACGGCACCACGCACACCAAAAGCAGGAAACAAGAAATCTGTGAGCGTGTCGGCCATCTTTAAAAACCTTTAACCGCCGTATTGGCGTGGCCCAAACTTGGGCTCTTGTTTAGTCATGCCCGCTTTGACAGCTGCGCGCTGATTACGTGTGAAGAACATGCGCCACTGCAACCAAGTTTCGATTGCGAAGGCGCACCAGACAGACTTGGTCCAGGTTTTGTGGAACAGCGCCTTGCCTGCGGCAACGGCATCGGGTGAACGCGTTTTGATTTGCGCGATGAAAGCTTCTGCATCTTGCAGTGGCTGATCTGAAACGTGGGTGACGAGATTCATCGCTTTGGCTTCAACACCGGTGAAGGTATGGCCGGTCATCGTCAATTCCTTGACGACATCCATCGGCAACAATTCGCGCAGCGTGACGCTACCGGTCATGTCGGGGATCAAACCCCATTTCACTTCCATGATCGACATTTCTGCATCGGGCATCGCGTAGCGGAAGTCGCAAGCGAGCGCGAGCTGCATGCCGCCGCCGTAGCACTTGCCATGCACGACCGCGATCACTGGGACTGGCATCTCACGCCAGCACCAAGCAATGCGCTGTGCGAGGTTGGTCATGCGCCCCCACTTAAGGAACATGCGCAGGCCCTTGCTCGGCGCTTTGCTGAATGACGGCACATCTAAGCCGCTGCAGAACGATGGACCTTCGCCTTGCAGGATCACTGCACGCAGATTGCGATCTTTACGCAGTGACTTTGCAGCGGCGACAACGCCACAGAACATGTCCCAGTCCAATGCATTGTGCTTGTCCGGACGCGCCATCGAAACATAGGCAACGTTGTCGCGGATCTCGACACGAACACGGTTATGAAACAGTTCTGCGCTCATATCAGCCTGCCAATTTTTCTTTGAGCAAACGATTCAAAGCATCTGGGTTGGCCTTGCCCTGCGTTGCCTTCATCGCCTGACCGACAAAGAAGCCAAACAGCTTGTCCTTACCGCTGCGGTAATCCGCGAGCTGGCCCGGGTTCTTCGCCATCACATCTTCAATCGCCGCGATAATTGCGCTCTCGTCGGTGATCTGCACGAGGCCCTTGGCCTTGATGATGGTGTCGGCATCGCCTTCGCCAGCCAGCATTGCTTCGAACACTTCCT
>JAZKEM010000101.1:0-5710 GCA_040387055.1 Pseudomonadota bacterium
TGCGTGGCGTATTCGCCAACGAAGCGGTAGGGAACGGCGAAGTCTTCGTCGCTGCCCATGAACACGTCTTTGACGTAGAGCGAAGCTTTCTTGTCGTTCAGGTGTTGAATGACGCGTTTGAGCAGGCCTTCGTAAGCGGCTGGCTCATACGGGCTGAGGTCAGCCTTGAACCAGATCTCGTCAGCGACTTCTGGCCATTTAACAGCAAAGGTGTCTTTGGTACGGCGACCGGTGCAATCCGGGTCGGTGTAATAAACCAGCGGGCCTTTTACGCCCAGTTTGGTTGGAAATGCTTTCTGCTCGTTGCTCGGGCCACCGCGACGAACGCGGCCCTTGTCGTTGGCAATCGCTTCATGAAAAAGCTCTTCCTTGGACAGGTTGTACTTATAGGTAACGTTTTTCAGTCCAAAAAGCTTTTCAAGATCGGCCTGGAAGGTCATTGAGCGTCCTCAAAGTTTAAAAGAAATCTGGTCTGCGACAGTGGCGCAAGGTGCGCAAGGATAAGGAGGGGGGGCAAAGGAGGCAAGTGCATAAAACTATTGGCCTTATGAGACAAGGATGTACGCGTGGGTGAAACGTTTCATACATCGGGATTTAGCGCTTTTTACTGTTTTTAAAGATCAACAATTAATAAAAATATGATCGATATAAAACAAACGAGGCCGCATAGAGCGGCCTCGTTTGTAAAGTTTTCTGCAGCAATTAGGGCAGTTTGAAGCCTGCCACCGATTCGCGCAGTTTTTCCGACAGTGTGTTGAGCTCACCTACGGCGTTGGCGGTTTGACCGGCCGAACCCGAGGTCTGCACGGCGATTTCTCGAATAACCTGCATCGTGCCGGCAATCTTGGTGGAGGCGGCAGACTGACTACGGGCGGAAACCGAGATTTCCTGAATCAGTCGTGACAGTTCCTGAGACGAGGTTTCGATCTTGGTCAGTGCCTGACCGGCTTCTTCAGCTGACTTTGCACCGCTAACCACGTTCGTGGTTGAGCGCTCCATCGAGATGATCGCCTCGTTGGTATCGGCCTGAATGGTTTTGACCAGGTTTTCAATCTGACGCGTTGCGTTAGCAGCGCGTTCTGCGAGTCGCTGAACTTCATCAGCAACCACCGCGAAGCCGCGGCCCTGTTCGCCTGCCATTGCAGCCTGAATCGATGCGTTGAGGGCGAGGGTGTTGGTTTGCTCGGCGATATCGTTAATGAATTCGATGATGTTGCCGATTTCTTGTGAAGATTCACCGAGTCGCTTAATGCGCTTGGACGTATCTTGAATCTGCTCACGCAATGCGGCCATGCCTTGAATCGTACGACCCACGGTTTCAGCACCGTTGTGCGCAACCTGCACTGAGTTCTGCGCCTGCGCTGCAAGCTTCTCGGCGCTTGCAGCCACTTGTTGAAGTGACTGCGATGTTGCGGCGATGGTGTTGGTTACTGCAGAGATTTCGCGAGCCTGACGTTCCGAAGCTTCGTTCATCTTCAGCGCAACCTGCTGCGTTTCGCTAGCAGCTGCACCGATATCTACGGAAGTGGTGTTGATCGTACCGACCAGATTACGCATGTTGCCGACGGTGTAGTTGAAAGAGTCGGCGATGGCGCCGGTGAAGTCTTCCGTAACCGTAACGTCAACCGTGAGGTCGCCGTCTGCAAGGTTGGTAATTTCGTCGAGCAAACCAAGAATAGCTTGCTGCTGTTTAGCGTCACGCTCTTCGGTTCTGCTGTTGCGTTCGCGTAGTGCCTTCATCGACAAATAAACGAAGGCAATGATCAGAACAAGTGCAAGACCCGAAGCGCCAAGGCTGATGTAAGGCAGTGCTTTAGGAATCGACAGTGTATCGAGCAGTGCTTGTTCCAGCGTGTTGCCTGCAGCAAGTACTTCGGTGCTGTCGCCTTGCAATACGGCGGCAGATTGCTGGAGCTTGGCAATTTCTGGTGCGTCGTTGACGATGCCCTCTGCCGCTGCCGGAACAGCTGAGAAGGTGTCGTTGATTTGTTTGTCAGTCGAACCATCAATCGAGATGGAGCGCTGGCCACGCAGGAAAGCTTTGACTTCTTTGTCGACTTCAGCGGCAGCAACTTCTGCATCGCGACCTTGGTGAACAACGCGTTGCGCTGCTGCCTGCATGCGTTCCAGACGTGCAATCTGGTTTGCAACGATAAGCGCAGCGGCCCCACCTTGCTGATTTAAACGATCAGCGATATCGCCGTAGGTTTTTGAAATGCTGGTTGCGGCGGTGCTGATGGTTGAGATGTTGGTGAGCGTACGTTGATACGAAACTTCACCCTTCAAAACTTTATCGATACCGCCATGCATTTTTTTCCATGCATTAGCGACAGCATCGACTTCAGCCTGCACATTGCTCGGCATCTTTTTAATGCCGGCATCAGAATCGCCTTCACGCAGCGCTTTGATGGTGTCGTCAAAGTCGTTGGTGTTATCTGCAATCAGGCGGAAGTCAGGAACGATGCCGAAAGCGGCATCAGAGCCAGCCTTGGCAACGCTGGTAACGTTGGCGTTGATCGAGCGAACCAGCGCAATCCACGTTTGATTGCGGCTGCTGGTTGACTGGTAATAGTAAAAGCCGCCGATGGCGACAACGATTAACGCGATTGCAATGCCGAGCAACGTAAAGTTACGTCGCGAATCTATAGCGGCCCTGTTTATTTCGGCCATATTTCTTGTACTCCCCTAATTGCAGCGCGGCTAAATCAACCGCCAATCGCTGCTTTAATTTTTGCGATGAGGTCGGCTTCCTTCACCGGCTTGACGATGTAATCACGTGCGCCTTGACGCAACGCCCATACACGATCGGTTTCCTGATTTTTGCTGCTGATGACCAGCACGGGAATGTGTGCGGTTGCAGGATCTTTGCTGAGCGTGCGCGTGGCTTGAAAGCCATTCACGCCAGGCATCACCACGTCCATGATCACGCAGTCTGGTTTTTCTTGTTTGATGCGCGCAATGGCATCGAGTCCGCTGCTGGCTTCAACCACAGCGTAGCCAGCTTTAGTCAAAATATTCTTCAAGTTCTGCACATCGGTGGGCGAATCGTCCACCACCATAATGCGAGCCATACTTTGAATCCCCTAGTCGTTTTGCCGCACCCTAAGCGGGCACGTGCTTATATAAAAAACTGCACTCGTTGAAATATACACCAAGCGTGCCAACTGGAAGGGTAAGACAGCTTATTGGCTGTAAACCGTACGTCCACGGTGCAGGGTTTTTTTGACCTGACCGTTAAAGGCGTTGCCAGCAAATGGCGTGTTATGGCCGTTGCTCAGCATGGCGTCGGTCTGCAGGATCCAGCGTGCAGTAGGGTCTACCAGCACAAGATCAGCCGATTGGCCAATGGTCAGGCTGCCTGCCGCAATGCCTGCGATCTTGGCGGGAGTGCCGCTGAGGCGCTCAGCTGCCTGTAGCGGTGTCAGTACTTTTTCATGCACCAGACGCAACGTCAGGGGAAGCAAGGTTTCCAGTCCGCTAATGCCCGGCTCGGTGAGCGGGAAGGGATTGGTCTTGGCGTCTGCCTCGTGCGGCTGGTGATCTGAGCAGATTGCGCCAATCACGCCGCGCTTTACCGCAGCGCGCAGGGCGTCGCGATCATCGACAGAACGCAGGGGCGGAATCACGTGGCACATGGCGTTGAAGCCTTCCACGTCGGTGTCGATCAGGAAAAGCTGGTGCGCGGCGACGTCTGCGGTGACTGGCAGGCCCCGTTTTTGTGCGGCTTCAACCAGCGCTGCACCACGGGCGGTCGACAGGCGGCCAAAGTGGACGCTGGCGCCGGTATCTTCAACCAGTGTGATCCAGAAGCGGATTGCAGAGACTTCTGCGGCTTCAGGAATCGGCAGCAGGCCCAAGCGGGTGGCGACAGGGCCTTCGTGTGCGCAGCCGCCATTGGCGAGTGCCGGATTTTGTGGGAACACATGAACGGTCAGGCCGAGGCCCTGTGCGTATTCAAGTGCGCGTCGACCCATCAGCGAGTCACGCAAGCCAAATGCAGCATTGCTGACGCCGATGCAGCCCGCTTGTTTCAGCGAGCTCATTTCAGCCAGCGCTTCGCCAGCCAGACCCTTGGTCAGCGCGCCGAGCATGTGAATATCAAGACCGCCAGCCGCCAGTGCTTTGCCACGAATGCGGTCAACCACTGCAGGTGAATCAATCACAGGGCTGGTATCCGGCGGAAACACAACCGCCGTGATACCGCCAGCCTGTGCCGCACGCGTTTCAGTGGCGATGGTCGCTTTGGTGGTCTGGCCCGGTTCGCGGAAGCGTGCGGCCAGATCAACCAAGCCCGGCATCAGCCAGAGACCTTTGGCATTGAGGGTTTTGGCGTATTTGTCTTTGGGGCGAGTCTTGCCGACATAAGCAATCTTGCCGTCGCGGATGCCGAGGAAGCCGGTGGCGTCCAAGCCGCTGGCAGGATCGAGCAGGCGAGCAGATTCAATCAGCAGTGAACCAGCGCTGGCCGCAGTCTTGCTCATCGTGCGGCCCTCGCTGATTTTTTAGCTTTTGTTTTTGGTGCGGCTTCAGTTTCTGGTTCGCGCCCGAGAATCATGGCCATGACTGCCATACGCACTGCAATACCGTGACTGACCTGCTGCAAGATCAATGAGCGTGGGCCGTAGGCCACATCACCTTCGATCTCAACTCCGCGATTGATCGGGCCGGGATGCATGATGATCGCGTCAGGTTTCAGATGTTTGATGCGTGCCTTGGTGAGGCCGAAGTCGCGGTGGAATTCCGACATCGAAGGCAGGAAGGCACCGAGCATGCGTTCTTTTTGCAGGCGCAGCAGGATCACCACGTCGACGCCATCAAGGCCTGCTTCCAGTGAGTGGAAAACTTTGACGCCCATTTGCTCAATGCCTGCAGGCACTAGCGTTGGTGGGGCGACGACGCGAATTTCCTTGGCACCGAGCGTGCGTAATGCGTGGATATTCGAGCGTGCGACGCGTGAGTGGACAACGTCACCAACAATCGCAACCTTGAGCTTACTGAAATCGCCCTTGGCTTTGCGGATCGTGTACATGTCCAGCAAACCCTGCGTCGGGTGTGCGTGGCGGCCGTCACCGGCGTTGAGGATTGCGACACCGGGTGCTGCGTGCTGAGCGAAGAAGTGTGCGGCGCCAGAGGCGTCATGACGAATCACGAACATGTCCGCTTGCATCGCTTCCAGCGTCTTCAGCGTGTCGAGCAGGGTTTCGCCCTTGCTGGTGCTGGAGGCGGCGACCTGCAGGTTAAGCACGTCAGCCGAGAGGCGCGTGGCTGCCAGTTCAAACGTGGTGCGGGTGCGAGTGCTGGCTTCGAAGAAGAGATTGATGACCGTGCGACCGCGCAGGTGATCCAATTTCTTGTCCCGACCTTGAGTGGCGTCGGCAAATGCCGCGGCCTGATCGAGAATCTGAAGAATGAGGGGCTTGCTCAAACCTTCGAGGGTGAGCAGATGTTTGAGACGGCCGCTGCTGTCGAGCTGGATATTTGAGGTCATTCTAGGCGGGCATTATGCCTAGCTCGAGCGCGTCTTACGAGAGGGGAAGCGCGATTTATTGCTCTGAATGCATAGCGCGGGTGGGCATAAGCGCAGCGTTGTCCGCGGATGAGGGCTGCACTACTACTTTGGTGTGTTGGTTCGACGCCTTGCGGCGTAACGCTTCCGGTGCTGATTGAGATGACAGGTTCCGCGCTGAAGCGCGGGTGACTTTCTTTGATA
>JAZKEM010000102.1:0-6370 GCA_040387055.1 Pseudomonadota bacterium
CGTTTCTTTGCACCAGCAAAGAAAGGTAACTCGCGCCACAGCGCGAAACACGCCACCTCAAAGAACAACAGGCAGTAGCACCGCCGCAAGGCGGCGCACCATGCCACCAGTCACGGCTTAGTTCGCTCAAACTCAATTGGCACAACCAACGCCATATCGCGTCCACGTGAAGGCAGTGGCGATGCACGTGCAAGCAGACTCAACGCCTCTGCATCCAACGCTGCATCTCCCGAACTCTTAGCAATGCGCGCCTCACTCACTGCGCCCGCAGAAGAGAGCTTGAAGCGCAGTTCTACAACGCCACGCGTTTGAATACTCGCAGGTAATTCGCGCCGAAACTTTGCAAGGTGCGCACGCACGCGAGCGAAGTACATATCGCCGCCGGGCTTTCCGCCTGGTTTGATTTCCATACGCTTGGCAACAACAGGCTCTGGCAGAGGCGGTAATGGTGCTGCATCTGCGGTAATTTCAATTGGCGGTAGCGGTGGCGTTTCTGTCAGCTCAGTACTGACGTCTCCTGAACCGGCGACCAATTCCAAACCGACGCCATCACCACCACTGCCTGCTGGACTGCGTGGAATCATCGTGAAGCCGATGATCAATACAACGATGATGGCGTGCACCAACAACGCAATCGCCAGCGAGAAACGTTGGCGTAAAACGCCCGGTGTCATGGTGTACCGCGTGCGGCGAGCAGGCTGACGTGTTCAATGCCGGAAGCACGCAGGCGCTGCAGGATATTGATCACGCGTGTGGCAT
The DNA here is from genome assembly GCA_040387055.1 of Pseudomonadota bacterium. Classification (GTDB taxonomy): domain Bacteria; phylum Pseudomonadota; class Gammaproteobacteria; order Nevskiales; family Nevskiaceae; genus Stenotrophobium. The sequence continues at coordinate 760 of JAZKEM010000102.1, forward strand.
CGACTGCTGCGTCGGCTTTCACGCGTAGTGGTTCTTGCGGATGCTCTTTGCGCCACTCCGCTATGCGTGCAGGCAACTCGGACTCAGGTAATAACTCAGTGCCAAAACCTACGCGACCATCCGACGCGATAAGCAAAACATTGCCGGAAGGATCGGCTGGCGTTGCCAATGCTGAACGCGGTGGATCAATCGGATTTTTCTGCGTGGGCACCAAAGTGCCGGCGAGCATGAAGAAGATCAGCAGCAGAAATGCGAAATTGATCATCGGCACCATGTCGATGTCTGTTCGTTTCTCGCGCTTGGGAACAGGCAGCTTCATGGCGCTGCGCTCGCATGGCCTAGCGTAAGGCTCACGCCAGCGGCCTTGAGATGATCGATGACGCTGATCATGTCTTGCAGTGGCACACCGGGCTGTGGCTGCACAACGACACGTGAATCGGGCTCTAGGTTTGAAGTGAGTTGCGTCAGCGCGATGGGTTTTCCATCGAGCTTGAGCTGCGCACCGGGCAGCAATTGCAGCTGATGCACATGACCCGGCACAGGCATTGCCGTTTTGGATTCGCCACCGCCGATGTTCACATCTAGGGCGCCCCAATCGAGATAGCTCGATGCCAGCATGAAGAAGAACAGCAGCACGAACATCACATCGACAAGCGATGTAATAACAATCGTGGAGTTCTTACGCCGCGCGGGGCGTGCGATGCGCATTGCGCTGACTTACAGTGGCCGCGTAAAAATGCGCGTGAGCGCGCCTTCCATATCGTGATGCAGGCGCTCGACAGCGCGATCCAGCACGTGGAAGCCTGCGAGCGCGATGATCGCAACGGTAAGGCCCGCAGCAGTGGTAAGCAGCGCCTCCCACAAGCCGCCCGACAAGATCGATGGATTGACGCGATCGCCTGCGGTTTGCAGACGTTGGAAGACTTGAATCATGCCGAGCACGGTGCCGAGCAAGCCAAGAAGCGGTGCAAGGTTGGCGATGACTTCCAGAGGCCGCAACAGGCGGCGTGCAGACTCCAAATGCTCGGACGCGAGCTGCGTAATCTGCTCACGCACTTCAGATTCGGGAAGCGCCGTATTGCTGCGGCCTTTGATCGCTGCAGCCATTACTTTGGCGAGTGGCGTGACTTGCGAGTTCAGTAAAGCGAGCGCTTCATCAGCACGGCCGGCGTGCCAAGCGTTCAAAGCGCCTGCGACAAAATCACGCTGACCAATTTTCAGTTCCCAAAATTCCCAAGCTTTGACCAGAATCAACGTCACAGAAGCGATCGAGAGGCCCAACAGAATCAACATCGCAGGCCCGCCTAAGCGGAGCCATTCCAGTGCTTGGGACATCGTTGTGCCTCTTGGTTTTTACTCGCGCTAGTTCGCGCTCTTGGTCAACACCACACTGCCTTCGCCAAGCGCGCGCGGGTCAGATGCGGCTTTCAAACTGTTCGTCTTAGGATCCCACGTGACGACGTTCATCAAACCGTAGCTGCGAGAGACAGGCTCCAGCGTGTGGCCGCGCGCGCGCAAAGCAGCTTGCTCGCTCGCGCTAAACGCATTGGCTTCGAATTGAACAACGTCAGGCAAGTACTGATGGTGATAACGCGGCAATGCGACCACTTGCTCTGCGTTGAGGCCATCGAGCCAACCCAGAATGCCCAGCGCAACCATGGTGATAATGCGACTGCCGCCGGGCGTGCCAATCACCAGCAGACCGCGTGGGCCTTCAACAAAAGTTGGTGTCATTGATGACAAGGGACGCTTGCCCGGTGCGACCAGATTGGTTTCAGAACCAATCAGTCCATAAGCATTGCTGGCGGTGGTGGATGCTGCGAAGTCATCCATCTCATCGTTCAACAACACGCCGGTGCCCGGTGCCATAAAGCCGGAACCAAAAGGCAGATTGATCGATAACGTTGCGGCAACACGATTGCCATCCGCATCAACAATCGAGAAATGCGTTGTGTGATTGCCCTCTGGCACCAGTTTCGCAGGTGGCAGCGTTGCACTTGGCGTGGCGCGCTTGGGATCAATGCTTGCCACCAAGTCGCGCGCATAGCTGCGCGAGGTGAGTCGGAACACTGGAATGTTGATGAAATCCGGGTCGCCCAAATACGCAGCGCGATCACGATAGGCGCGGCGCAGAGATTCGATGATGAGATGTTTGCTGTCGACGCCAGCGTCGCTGCGATAGCCGAGAATTTCCAGCTGATTAAATAGCTCAGCTAAGGTCACACCACCCGCAGAAGGCGGCGGTGCAGTAACGATGCGGGTATCGCGAAACCACGTGACCAGCGGCTTGCGTTCAACTACTGCGTATCGACGCAAATCTTCTTCAGTCCAGATGCCGCCAGCAGCGCGCGAAGCGGCGACTAATTCTTTCGCAGTTTCGCCTTCGTAAAATCCAGCGCCGCCTTGCATGGCGATCAACTCCAGCGTGCGCGCGAGTTCGGTTTGTCTCAGCATCTCGCCTTCACGCAGAGCACGGCCATCTTGTGCGAACGTCGCTTTTGCATTGATCGACAAACGCGACCACTGACTTTCCAGAGCGCTAGCCAGTTTGCTATCAACCGGAAAACCTTCGCGCGCCAAACGCACGGCAGGTGCAAGACTGCGCTTGAGTGGCAGCGCGCCATATTTCTTTGAGATCAAGTCCAGCGCTGCGGGCTCGCCAGGAATCGCTGCAGCAAGCGCACCATCGCGCGACAGAGCATCCACCGCCTTGCCGTCCTTATCCAGATACATCTTGGCGTTGGCAGCATAGGGTGCGGTTTCGCGGCCATCAACGAAAATTTCCATGCCGTCAGATTCGCGATGCAGCAACCAGAAACCACCGCCGCCAATGCCAGAGCCCGTCGGTTCAGTCACAGCAAGTGCAGCACTGACTGCTACAGCGGCATCAAATGCATTGCCGCCAGCGGCGAGCACTTCAAGCCCCGCTTGGGTCGCTTGCGGCGTTGCGCTGGAGACGGCATAGCCGGGCAACTTGTCGCCCGCAAAAGCCAGTACAGGGAATAACAGCAGGCTTATCGCAAAAATTCTTTTCATATCGGCTTACCCACCAATTGGCGGTATTTCAGATCGAGCTCTTCTTTGCTCTCGACGTGATCAGGGTCCAAGGGAATGCAATCGACCGGACAAACGTCCACACACTGCGGCGTATCAAAATGACCGACGCATTCGGTGCAGAGTTCCGGCTTGATCTCGTAGATCTCAATGCCTTGGAAGATCGCCTTATTCGGGCAGACCGGTTCGCAGACATCGCAGTTAATGCACTCGTGGGTAATTTTCAGTGACATACAGACGCTGCGGCGTAATGCACGCCGCGAACCTTACTTACCTTTGTCCTTGCGGCCAAAACGTTCCAGCAGCATAGGGATGACTTCTTTAGGCACCAGTTTTTTCACTGGTGCGCCGAGGCTCGTCAATTCACGCACGAGTGAAGACGACAGATGTTCATACTGCGGCGATGGCGCCAGCATGATGGTGTCGAGTGAGGGATAGAGATCGCGATTCATAATCGCCATCTGCTTTTCATAATCGACATCGCCAACCGTACGCACGCCGCGCACCAGCACGGTCACGCCGTTTTCTTTGGCGAAATTCACCACCAGACCATCAAAGCTCATGACTTTGACGTTAGGCAGATCTTTGACACATTGCTTGATGAGTTCGACACGCTCATCAATATTGAAGCGCGGATTCTTGGTGACATTAAGGCCCACAGCCACGATCAACTTGGGGAACATCTTGGAGGCGCGGCAGATGATGTCGTAATGACCCAGCGTAATCGGGTCAAACGTACCGCTATAGGCCGCTACAACACTCATGGTTTCTCCAAACTGTATGTCGCCAGGCCGTAGCATACCTTGCCGGCCTTCTTTTCCTTGAGCCAGCTAAAGCCCGTAGGCAAAGACGGCTGTTTGCCCTCAGGCCATTCAATGTAGATGCGATTGAACGGCGCTAATACCTTCGGCAGGTCTTCCAGCGCGCTTTCGAGCAGGCCGCTGGCAAATGGCGGGTCAATAAAGACCACGTTATAGCGATGCCAGGTTTGGCTCAGGTAAGACACGGCATCCAGCATCGCGACATCAAAGCGCTGATGCGGCACTTTGAGCATCAGCAGCGCGGCCTTGATCAAAGTGTTTTGGCGCATGCCCACTTCAACGAAGCTGGTGTGTGCCGCTCCACGCGAGATTGCTTCTAAGCCTAGCGCGCCGCTACCAGCAAACAGATCTAGGCAGCGCGAACCATCAATGTTTGGAGCGAGCCAGTCGAACACGGTTTGGCGCACGCGATCAGGCGTTGGTCGTACGCCACTGTCGGCGTCAAACTCAACGAGACGGCTGCGATGTTCGCCGCCGATGATGCGTAGTTTTCCAAGAGGACGTCTGCTCATGGCCAACAGTTTACGAGTCGCGCAGATTTCAGCAAGCCCCACCCTGTTCTATGCAGGATTAGCGTCAATCTTGGGAAGGCATGCGAACAGCAGTCTTAGGCGATGCGCTGACCAAAGGTTTTGACCAAACGCCGATGGCGATGCCGGAATAGAAAGCTGACGATGGCCCGTGTTACCGGGGTCATGAAAGCGACACGTGGCTCGATGATTAACTCGTCGCTGACGGCGCAGCCTTCACCTACTGCAAAAACGCGGCGTCGATGAATCCAAGTCTTCTGCATCCAGGATGTTGAGTTCTCGTCGAAGCCTTCGCCTGCCTGTACCCGATCCAGATGCAAGGCATGTACATCGAAAGGAATACAACGCAGCACCAGTAGCACGCTGCGGAACAACACGCCCTCAAGCTGCTCTGGCGTTGCCTCATGCAGGGAACGATTACCGAATGACGAAGGCACCGTCATATGCACCCAAGGATGCAGTTCGTGATTGACGCCCGCCATCGTCGACACTTTCGCCCAAACCACATCGACAGGTGCCGAGAGTTCGCTGCGAAAGTGGAGATGAATCATTGCTGCGTGCCACCGACGGTGATGCCGTCGATTTTAAGCGTCGGCTGACCAACGCCCACTGGGACGCTTTGGCCTTCTTTGCCGCAAATACCAACACCGCTATCGAGGCTCAGGTCGTTGCCGACCATGCTGACGCGGTTGAGTACTTCTGGGCCGCTACCGATCAGCGTTGCGCCTTTAACGGGACGCGTGACTTTGCCGTCTTCAATCAGATAAGCCTCGCTTGCCGAGAACACGAAGTTACCGGAAGTGATGTCGACCTGACCGCCGCCGAAGTTCACGGCGTAGATGCCTTTCTTCACCGACTTGATGATCTCAGCCGGATCATGCGGACCTGCCAGCATGTAGGTGTTAGTCATGCGCGGCATGGTCAGCTGCGAGTAAGACTCGCGACGGCCGTTGCCGGTCGGTGCCACGCCCATCAGGCGTGCATTCAGTTTGTCTTGAATGTAGCCGCGCAGGATGCCGTTTTCGATCAGCGTCGTGCATTGCGTCGGCGTGCCCTCGTCATCCACCGTCAGCGAGCCGCGACGATTGGCAATCGTGCCGTCATCGACAATCGTGCAGAGTTCAGACGCCACTTTCTGGCCCACACGTCCCGTGAATGCAGAAGTGCCTTTGCGATTGAAATCGCCTTCAAGGCCGTGACCAATGG
>JAZKEM010000103.1:0-231 GCA_040387055.1 Pseudomonadota bacterium
CTTTGCGAATGCCTACTTCCTTGGTCCGGCGTTGCGTGGAGTAGAACGCCAGCGCATACAGCCCGAAAGCCGAGATCAGGATGGTGATCGCGCTGGCAAAGAACGCGGCGCTGCTGATGCCGTTGGTCTGGGCAAAGATCAGATCGTTGTACGTCTGGTCATAGAACGTGCGGTTGATCGGTGTGTCGGGGCGATGCCGTGCCCAGACCTCGTCGATATGTGCAAGTGCGC
>JAZKEM010000103.1:241-2501 GCA_040387055.1 Pseudomonadota bacterium
TCCAGGCCGCCGCTCTGGCGAAAGTCTTCGATTACGCCGATTACGTTATACCGGAACAGGCCCTGCCTGATGATCTGGTCCAGCGCTGCTTCCGGCGCGCCAAAGCCGAAATTGCTTGCTGCGTAACGCGTAATGACAGCACCGCGTACCGCTGCGTTTGCAGGGTCGGCAGGCGCCGGGCCATTGAAGGACATGATGTCGGTGCCGAATTCTTCCGAGAACCAGCGGCCCGCCAGCAACTTGAAACCCATCGCATCGAAATAACCGACATCAACAATGTTGGAGCTGACACCCCTGAACTCATTTTCCGCATAACTCGGCAGGTTCCAGGGGTTGTAAGGGCCTGTCGACGGCGGGACAACGCTGGATTTGCCGACTGCCAGCACACCAGGGTGTTGGCGCAGGTCGGTGATCATTGCATCGTAGTTAAAATTTTCAGGATTGCGTTGATCAAAAGTGCTGTCGAGCACAATCAGGTTGTTCTTGTCGAAACCGATTTCCATGGTGGTCAGGTGGCGGATCTGCAGGTTGATCGCCAACGCGAGAATGATCAGTGCCGTGGAGAAACCGAATTGCACGACGGTGACGCTGGAGCGGAAAATTCCGCTGAAACGGCGACGCGAGCTCTCGCCCCTGATGATCGTGGCTGGTTCGTACCGGGAAAGCGCAAGTGCGGGAAGGAGACCTGACAAAAGACCAGTGCCCAACACGAACAGTGTTAAAAGTCCCACGGAGGCAGCTTGCAGTGCCGTTGCGAACGTGAAGTTCGTCGTAGTCAAATTTGTGTAGACCGGGATGACCAGATAGACCGCTGGCAATGCGATCAGCAACGCGACCAAAGTCAGTAGAATAGACTCGCAGAGGAATTGCATGACAATCTGGCCGCGCTTGGCGCCCAAGGTCTTGCGTACGCCGATCTCCTTGTTGCGCTGCTGTACCTGCGCCATCGACAGGTTGGCGAAGTTGATGCATGAAGTCAGCAGTATAAGCGAGGCGAAAATGCCGAGGCCCAGCAGGATCTGTGGCCGGTTGTTGGTTTGGCCGAAACCTGCGCGCGTAGATAGATAGATGTCGTGCAGCGGTTGCAGGCGCAGTCGCAATTCATTGGCGGTAGCGAAAGCACGTTGTTGTTCCGGAACGTTGCGTTCCAAAAAGGCGGGGAGATCAGCGGCGATAGCCTGTGCGTCCGCCTCGCCAGGCAAGGTCATATAGGTCAAAGTGCCGCCGAAGCCAACCCAGGCCGTGCCACCCATGAAATTCTCGCCAAAAAGTGCGCGGCCGGTAGCTACGGACACTAACATCTCCATGTCGAGATGAGTGTTTACCGGAAGATCACGCATTACACCGGTGACCCGCAGTTCAATCTGGTCGTCCAGTGTCAGTGTCTGCCCCATAGGATCTTCGTCCGGGAAATACTTCGCGGCAGCGGTTTGATTAAGCACGACGGAGTTTGGTTCGTTGAGTGCGGTAGCGGAATCACCAGTCAGAAACTGTAGCGAGAAGATGTTGATAATCTCCGGCTCTGCCCAATGATAGTCATTGGCTGATGAAGCGTCCCCGCGCGCGAAGAAGCCGCGACTCGATCTGATTTTGGCGATGTACTCGATCTGCGGATAGTCGAGCTTCATCTGGGGAGCATACGCATCTGAAGTGACGTCAAATTCAAGAATCTGATCAGTAGTCAGGCCGGTGACGAGCCGGTGAATATTCTCACTGTTCGGAAAATGCCGATCAAAACTCAATGCGTACTGCACGTGCATGATCACGAGGACGCTGCAACCAAGTCCCATGGCGAGGCTCAACACTTTGATCGCCGAAAACGCCGGCTGGCGTTTGAGGTTGTACAGAGCCATCAGAAAATAATTCAGCAGCATGAGATGATCCCTTCAAGAGTTGAAAGAAAATCGTTTTTACTCATAACGCAGAGATCTCACTGGATCAGCATTCGCGGCACGGTAACATTGCGAGGCAACCGTCACGATCGCCAACAACACGGTGCCAGCAGTGACCGCGAGGTACAACCAAAGCGGAATGTCGGTTCGTGAAGAGAACTGTTCGAAATACTTGCTTGCCGCAAAGTAGCCTGCGACCGAGGCCAGGGCACATGCCGCCAACACGGGTTTAAGGAAATCCCACGTGAGCAAACTGATGATCTTCTTCGTCGTGGCACCCATCACTTTGCGCACGCCGATTTCCTTCGTGCGGCGCTGCGTGGAATAGAAAGCCAGTGCGTAAAGGCCGAACGCGGAAATGACGACTG
>JAZKEM010000104.1:0-52177 GCA_040387055.1 Pseudomonadota bacterium
CGCCTAAGAGGCGCTCCTACAAAATCCTCGTTACACGACTTGGGTTGCTATCGCGTATAGCCCACACTCTTCGAGCACTTCATTTGTATGCTCGCCCAACTCGGGCGCTGGCCCGTGTACTCGTCCGGGCGTTCCAGAAAACCAGGTCGGCACGCCGGGAAATTTCACCGGCCCATATTCAGAATCGACAGTTTCAAAAAAGCCAATCGCGTTCAAATGCTCGTTGTTAAAGAGCTCGCCCGGTGTGCGTAGTGGTGCTGCGGGAATGCCGAGGTTTTCAAGCAACTCCAGCCATTCTTGCGTTGTGCGTTCCTTGAAGGTTTCTGTCAGCAGGCCATAGATGCGGCCGATTTGTTTGGCGCGCTGTTGCAATGTTTCCATGCCGGGCTCAACCCACGCAGGCTTTACGGCCTCGACGAACTTCGCCCACATCTTGTCGTTATAGATCAGTGCGGAGACGTGGCCATCTTTCGTCTTGTACGGTTTGCGATTAGGCGATACAGCGCGCGGGTAAAACGCTTCGCTAAGTGGCGGCGTAAACATCGCGCCATTGGCATGTTCTGCGAGCATGAACGAAGCCATCGTTTCAAACATGCCGACTTCAACTTCCTGACCTTCGCCCGAGCGTTCGCGATGGAACAGTGCCATGACGGTCGCGTAGAGCACGGTGAGGCCAGCAACTTTGTCAGCGGCAATCGTGCCGACGTAATTCGCTTCGCCGGTGAGCATTTGCTGCACGGCGGTTAATCCGCACTCTGCTTGAATGGTGTCGTCATACGCAGGCAGATCTCTGCTTGGGCCGCGTCGGCTGTAGCCATACGCATTTGTGTAGACGATTGAGGGATTAATTTTAGTGACTGCTTCGTAATCGAAGCCGAGCTTGGCAATGGCTTTTGAACGCATCGAGTGAATAAATACGTCAGCCGTTTCAAGCAATGTGCGAAGCGCTGCTTTGCCTTCTGCGGATTGCAGATTAAGGATGACGCTGCGCTTGCCGCGATTCACGTTGGCGAACACGCCGCCCATCGTCGGCGAAGGTCCCACTGAGATGTAGCGCGTGCCATCGCCATCTGGCGGTTCAATCTTGATCACGTCCGCGCCCATGTCCGCCATGATCTGCGTGCAATAGGGGCCCATCACCATCGCCGTGAGATCAATCACTCGCACGCCCGCCATCGGGCCACTTCTTTTGGCAGCACTGCTCATAAATCGCCTTTTTGTGGGTATTCCTGAACTGGATTCTTCCATGAAACTCGTGCCGATTCCAGTTTAATGGGCTAATATCGGTTCATTAGGCTTTTGGCTCCCTAGGGGCGACCAGCCGTGGTATGTATCAATCGACCTAAAGAACCGGTTCCTGACCTATGAATTTCTCCTTTACAGAAGATCAGCAGAACATCCGTGATGCGATCCTGAAGCATTGCTCGCAGTTCTCTCCGGAGTACTGGCTGGAGCGTGATCGTGATGGTGTGTTCCCATTCGAATTCAGCAAGTCGATGGCTGATGCGGGTTGGCTCGGCGTGGCGATGCCGGAAACGGTCGGTGGCTCGGGCTTGGGCATCACTGAAGCGGCGATCATGATGCAGGCGGTTGCTGAAGCGGGCGGTGCGATGACGGCAGCGTCCAGCATTCACGGCCCGGTGTTCAGCATGCAGCCGGTGTCGTTGTTCGGCACCGAAGAACAGAAGCAGCGCATGATTCCACCGGTGCTACGAGGCGAAGATCGCATCTGCTTTGCCGTTACCGAACCGAACATCGGCCTCGATACCACCAAGCTCAAGACCCGTGCTGAGAAGCGCGAAGGTGGTTATCTCGTCAACGGCGAAAAGATCTGGATCTCGGTCGCGCAGAACGCCAACAAGATGATGTTGCTGGCGCGCACCACGCCTTTGGAAAACGTGAAGCGCAAGACGGATGGTCTGTCGCTGTTTTTCACGGATCTGGATCGCAGCAAAATCGATGTGAAGCTCATCCATAAGATGGGCCGCCATGCGGTCGATTCCAACATGCTGTTCATCAGCGATCTCTGGATTCCGGAACAAGATCGTATCGGTGCTGAGGGCGATGGCTTCAAGATCATTCTTCACGGCCTTAATCCCGAGCGCATCTTGTTGGGCGCAGAAGCGATTGGTATCGGCCGTGCCGCAATCCAGCGTGCAGCGCAGTACGCACGCGAGCGCATCGTGTTCGATCGTCCCATTGGCATGAACCAGGGCATCCAGCATCCGCTGGCCAAATGCTGGGCGCAGTTGGAAGCCGCCAACCTGATGGTGATGAAGGCCGCGACCCTGTTCGACAAGGGTGAGGACTGCGGCGTTGAAGCCAATGCCGGAAAATATCTCGCAGCCGAGTTCGCCTTCGAAGCCTGCCATACAGCAATGCTTACATTAGGTGGCATGGGCTACGCGCAGGAATATCATGTCGAGCGCTTACTGCGTGAAGTGCTGATTCCGCGCACGGCGCCGGTGAGTCCGCATATGATTTTGAATTTCTTGGCAGAGAAGGTTTTGGGTCTGCCGAAATCCTATTAATGTTTCAAGTAGGGTGCGCCGTGCGCACCGACAGCGTTCGCCATGAGAGCATCATGGTGCGCACGGCGCACCCTACGTAAGAGAGAAAATTGATGAAACCAGAAATGTTCAACGCTCGCTCATGGCTATTCGCGCCAGGCGATAGCGAAAAGAAAATGCAGAAGGCAGCAGACAGTGCTGCTGACATCGCACTCTTCGATCTCGAAGACGCCGTTGCCGAAGCAGAGAAGCCGAAGGCACGCGAGTTGGTCGTCAATTTCCTCAAGGCGTATACCGCTGATCGTTCAAGACTGTGGGTGCGTATCAATCCTCTGCAGGAAGGGCATGCGTTGGCCGATCTTGCGGCAGTGATGCCGGGCCGTCCCGGCGGCATCATGGTGCCGAAGACACGCAGTGGCGCTGACCTTGTCGTGCTCGATCACTATCTCTCTGCGCTTGAAGCAGCCAACGGGATTGAACTGGGCAGCACCAAAGTATTTCCCTTGGTTACAGAAACCGCCGAAGGCATGCTGACGACCGGCTCTTACGCGGGTGCGCCGCGCCTTGTCGCGATGACTTGGGGTGCGGAAGATCTCGCTGACGCACTGGGTGCAAGTGAGAACAAAAATCCGGACGGCAGTTACGGCTTCACTTACGAACTCGCACGCAGCTTGTGTCTGGTTGGCGCTGCAGCTGCACGTGTTGCTGCCATTGATACGATTCAAGGCGACTACAAAGATCTTGAAGGTCTACGCAAGCGTGCAACGCAATGTCGCCGCGCAGGCTTCCGCGGCATGCTGGCGATTCACCCGGCGCAAGTTGATGTGATCAATGAAGCGTTCATGCCGACGGCTGATGAGATTGCGCAGGCACAGGAGATCGTCGATCTGTTCGCAGCGAATCCGACGCTGGGCACCATTGGCTACAAGGGTGCAATGCTTGACCGCCCATTTCTCGCACGTGCGCAGCAGTTGCTGAAGCTCGCAGGCAAGTAGTGAGTATCAAAACGGACGCTGCGGGACTCGATCTCGGAAAATTCCTGCGACGCGGTGACCGCATCGTTTGGGGGCAGGCCTGTGGTGAACCGCAGACACTGATTGAAGCGCTGATTGCGCAGGCAGAAAGCATCGGTGACCTGTCCGCATTTACTGCCACTAGTTTTTCAGGATTGCTGACGCCTGAGTCTGTCAGCAAGTTCTCGCTGTCGAGCATGGGCGCGATTGGTGCGCTGCGCACACTGACGGCTGCGAACTGCCTCAGCATCATTCCCAGCCACGTCAGTCAGATTGGCCCGATGATTGAGCAAGGCATCATTGGCTGCGATGTTGCGTTCGTGCAGGTCAGTCCTGCAGATGCTGACGGCAATCACAGCTTCGGACTCATCAGCGATCACATGCAGTCGGCTGTTGCCAAGGCGCGCGTCGTCATCGCTGAGGTGAATGATCAGGTGCCGTATACCTATGGCGAGAAGTTGCCTGCTTCAAAGATTGATTGTGCTGTCCATGTTTCGCGCATGCCCGTCGAAGTGCCCGCGGCAAAGATTGGCGCAACTGACGAAGCCATCGCCAAGTTTGCAGCTGCATTTATTGAAGATGGTGCAGTGCTACAGACCGGCGTTGGTGCTGTGCCTGATGCGATCCTCCGCTTGCTGAATGATCGTCGCGATCTTGGTGTGCACTCCGGCATGCTCGGTGATGGCCTTGTTGATCTGGTTGAAGCAGGCGTTGTCACCAATGCACGCAAGGCCATCGACAAAGGCGTCTCCATAAACGGCGCGCTGATTGGCACCAGAAAACTCTATCAATGGGTGCATCGCAATCCAAAGGTGCGCATGTGCGCCGCTTCATATACGCATGATGCCGCGGTGCTGGCGCAGCTAGAACAACTGGTGACTATTAACTCTGCGCTGGAAGTTGATCTGAGTGGTCAGGTCAATGCGGAGCAAAGTGGTTCTCAATATTTCGGCGGCACAGGTGGTCAGGTCGACTTCGTGCGCGCGGGGACGCGTTCTCGTGGAGGACATTCCATCATCGCGCTGCCCGCAACTGCCAAGGGCGGCACCATCAGTAAGATCGTCACGAAACTATCCGGACCGGTGACGACAGCGCGTACAGAGGTCGACATCATCGTCACTGAATTCGGTGCGGCCGAGCTTAAGGGCCAGTCGCTTGCTGAACGTGCACGTCGCCTGATTGCCATTGCGCATCCCAATTTCCGTGAGGAACTGGATCGGGCTGCGCATGAGATTCGTAAGAGAGGATTCTGAGATACTTGGCGGCATCTTTTGGATGGAATGACCGTGAAAGAAAATCTAAAAGTCGAAATCCTCGACCATGTTGCGCTGCTGACCTTCAGCAATCCGCCGATCAACTTCGCTACCGTGAGTTTGTTGCGCCTGATCGCCGACGCGCTTGAGCGTCTTGATCAAGAGCCAGAAGTCCGCGCGATTGTTCTGGCTGCGGAAGGCAAAGTTTTCTGCGCCGGTGCCGATCTGGTTTCCGCTAATGGTTTTGGTGCCAGCACTGCCGATCCGCTGCGCGAGTTCTATGATCAAGCGATCCGCATCTATGCATGTCGCAAACCAATTGTTGCGGCAGTGCAGGGCGCTGCGATTGGTGCGGGCCTTGGGCTTGCTGTCGCTGCAGACTTCCGCATCGCGGCGCCAGAGGCCAAGTTCTCAGCCAATTTCACCAAGCTTGGCTTTCATCCTGGCTTTGGACTCACGCACACCTTGCCGCGCTTGATCGGCGTTCAACGCGCATCGCAGATGTTTCTAACTGCAGAACGTTACAGCGCAGAAGAATGTGCAGCGTGGGGTCTGATCGACAAAATGGTCAGTGCAGATCAGTTGCATGCATCTGCGCTCGCTTTTGCAAATGAGATTGCGGTCAATGCGCCGCTGGCATTGTTATCAACGCGAGCAACGTTGCGCAGCAATCTTGTTGAAGAAGTGAAAGCTCAGCTGATTCACGAGCATCAGCAGCAACTATTGCTGCAACCTACAGAAGACTTCGCGGAAGGTGTCCGCGCTTCTGCTGAACGCCGCCCGGGAAATTTCAAAGGCCTCTAGTACTTATTGTTTTTAGACTTCTCAAAAATAGATAGCTGAGGGCTTGCGGGCGCCGGCACTACGCATTCCCCACGGGAATTGCGCCGACGTTTTCCGACGAACAATATGATGACAAGCCCGCCAAGGGCTAACAGTGGCAACATGAGCAGTGGGAATAATGACATGTGGGTGCCTATAGAGATTATTTGATGACTGGCGATGCCAGATTCAGATCAAACATATCGACGGCAGGCTAAAACGTCAGTGCGTTGCCCCACATAAAAAATGGTCATCTACGGGTATATTCAGTGTCATGGATCGTGGCTTGACTGAATGACACATGGAAAATCCGAAACCGAATAAAAAATTACGGCGCCGCTGGCAGATTCTGATTGCATCAGGTTTGTTTCTATTGCTATTGGTCTTGCTGTGGGATTGGAACTGGTTCAAGCCACTTGTTGAGTCTAGAGCGTCTGCGAGCCTAGGACGACATGTCACCCTCGGTCATCTGGATGTTGAGCTATCGCGACAGCCGCTGATTGTGCTTGACGATATCGTCATCGCTAATCCACCAGATTTTCCGGCAGACAGCGCTTTTTCAAAGATTGCAAAACTGTCGGTTCGAATTGATCCGCGGAAAGGATTTGACGGCATCGTGAGCTTGCCGGAAATCAGCATCAGCGCGGCTGAGGCATTTCTGTTGCTGGGGCCATCCGGAAAACCGAATTACATCTTTGAAGCGCTAAAAGCCAAAAAAGAACCTTCAGGTCCAGCGGTTGAAATTGGACAGGTCACGATCACGGACGGCGATGTGCATTTCGTTGATCCCAAGCTGAAATCTGATTTTCGTCTGAAGGTTCGCACCGAGCGCGCAGCTGATACTGCTGAGCCCAAACTCCATGTAGACGTTGAAGGAACCTACGCTGATCAACCGATCACTGGCCGTTTCATCGGCGGCGCCGTTCTGTCGTTGCGTGACTCGGCGCACCCATACCCGGTTGATTTGTTGGTTAAGCACGGCGCGACCGTCGCGACGCTCGTAGGCACGATTGAACGTCCGATAGATTTTGGTGGTGCGAAATTAAAACTGGATTTTCGCGGGGCCAACCTCGCGGATCTTTATCTGCTGACTGGCGTGCCATTGCCGCCTACCTCTGCGTATCGACTCACGGGTGGTCTTGATATTGCGAAGGGCAGTGTGCAGTTCCAGCACTTCACCGGAACCGTCGGTGAAAGTGATATGTCTGGCGATCTTGCCATTGATTTGACTGCAGAACCGCGGCGCATGATCACGGCTAACGTAACTTCTAAAAAGTTAGTGATGGCGGATCTTGGTGGCGCGATAGGTGCAACACCGACCGAAGCAAACACGAAATTAGAAACGCCAGAACAGAAAAAGGCGCGTGCCAAGAAAGAAGCGAGCGGCAAAGTATTACCGGATATCCCGATCAGCCTGCCACGCATCCGCGCTGCTGATCTCGACGCAACCTACAAGGCGACGCGCCTGGAGAGTGCGTCTATCCCACTGGACAATCTTGATCTGCATATAACGATCGTCGATGGTCAGATGAGCTTGTCGCCAGTGCGCTTCGGCGTCGGCAGCGGCAGCATCGTGGCCAACATCATGCTCGACGGCCGACAGGATCTGGTGCATGCCGTTGCAGATGTCGACTTCCGCAAACTGGATGTCAGCCACATTCTCAAAAAGATGACCGCGTTTCATGGCGACGGGAAAATCGGCGGTGTTTTACGCATCGACTCCACTGGCAACTCAGTGGCCGACATGCTGGGCCGCGGCAATGGCGAGATGAAACTATTCATGTCAGGCGGTGATGTCAGCGCCTTGCTGGTTAATCTGATGGGTCTTGATCTCGGCAACTCACTGCGCGCCGCGCTGGGGATTCCACGCCGTGCGGAATTGCATTGCATGGTGGCCGACATGGGCTTGAAGCAAGGGCAGGTGTCGACGCGCACACTATTGGTCGACACGACTGAAGCCAACATTATCGGCAGCGGTAGCGTGAATCTTCGTGACGAATTGATTGATTACCGACTGAAGACCGAACCGAAGCACATCAACATTGGTTCAGTCGGCACGCCGATCAATATCAAGGGCACGCTTAAAGATCCGAAAATCAGACTCGAACCAGGTGCGCTGACGCTTCGTGGTGCCAGCGCGCTCGTATTGGGTACTTTGTTCACGCCGCTCGCGGCGTTGATCCCTACGATTCAACTCGGCTTGGGCGAAGATAACGACTGCGCTGCTTTACTGAAGCGCGTGGGCGCGCCGTCAGTAAATAAATAAGCGCAGTGTTTTAAGTCGGATTAGAAGCGTGCTTCTGCCTGAACGCCGAACCAGCGCAATGCACCGTACGACGCATAACCGCGTGGTGTTGGTGCGCCGACATAGCCTTCGCGGAACTGATAAGTCTCGGTGACGTAATCCTGATTCAGCAGATTGCGGCCTGAGACGTAGAGCGACAGATAGTTCGACTCCCAGCCTACGCGCGCATCAAGTAGTTGCCGCGATTCGCTGCGTTCATCAGCAGCGTTTTCTGGCGAGGCAAAGCTGCTGCTACGGCAGGCCAGATTCACCGCTGCCATCAAGCCAGTGCGCGAGCGCCAGGTGGCGCCAATGTTGGCGGTGGCGCGCGGGGCAAAGACAAATTGATTGCCGGCATAGTCTTCATCGCCATCGCGATATTCGAGGAACTTGGTCTGCACCAAACCTACGGATGCATCAACGCGCAAGCCGCGCGTTGGTTTCCACGTCACTGATGTTTCACCGCCATACAAACGCGAGCGACCTGCGTTTTGTGTGACAAAGAAATATCCACGTAGCACCGGTACCTGTTGCTTTTCCCAATCGGTGTAGAAAACGTTAGCTGCGATTTCGATCGGCAGATCGTGGAATTTTCCACGTACGGCCAATTCATAATTCTTCGTGTACTC
The DNA here is from genome assembly GCA_040387055.1 of Pseudomonadota bacterium. GTDB lineage: Bacteria > Pseudomonadota > Gammaproteobacteria > Nevskiales > Nevskiaceae > Stenotrophobium. Next base: position 8,512 of record JAZKEM010000104.1, read on the forward strand.
AGGATCAAACGGCAAAGCTTCGCCGGTCGTCGTATCGATATCGATACCGCCTGCACGATACGCTTCAGAGTAGGTCGCGAAGACGGACCAGTCCTGATTAATTGCGTGTCGTAGTCCCAGCTTAGGCAGCAGCGCGGAGTAGTGCGTCTTGCCGCCTTGGAATCCAGCGGTGTCGGGTGCGATGCCGCCAGCGGCTAGTAGTGGCAATACATTGATGCCCGGGATCACGCCAAGCAGTTGGCTCGCAGTGACGCCGACCAAAGGCACGGTCTGGAGCCCAGCGGGCGTTGTGATGAAAGCGTCACCGCGTTCTGTCGAAAAGCGGCTGCGCACATCCAGTGTTTCGGTGTCATAGCGCAGACCAAATGTTGCGGTCAGTCTCCACGGTAGTTTGACGTCAAACTCGGAGAACGCTGCGAGATTGCGTGCGTCTTTGTCGGTTTCGTTGGTGAAATCCAATTCAACCGCGACGAGATCGCCAACAACCGGCAAGGGCACTGGCAACACACTGGCTGCGGATTGGCGCACGTCGTAGGAGTACGTGAGGTTGTGGTCTTTGAAACGACCGCCATACACGCCGACGACGCCCGTTACAGGGCCCAGTTCTTTAATGTTGAGTCGCAGTTCCTGTGTCAGGTTGCGGCCGTTGTTATAGATATCGTTTCGGCCGCCTTCTTCGGCGATGCCATCGTAGTCGCGCAGATATTCTTGCTTGGTGCGCATGTAGGCGGTGATGGCGTTGATCGTATAGTCCTCGCCCAGATCAAGCGCATTGCGCCAGCTGGCGATGCGACTGCGCACATGGTCGCTCGTGTCTACGCTAACTGTGCTGGTGCGGCGCTGCGCGGGATCAGAACCTGCTTCGCCGCTTTCAATGTTGTAGTCCGGCTGACCTTTGCTGTCGTCGCCGCCCAAAGTGAGAAGACTGGTGAAGCTAGGCAGTGCCGTTGGTGTAAACGAAAGCTTGCCGCGCAATGTGGTTTGCTTCTTCTGTGCAAAATTCTTGTCCTTGTCTGGCAGATGCGTGATGAAGCCATCGTCTTTTTGATAATTGCCGAGCAGACGAAACGCGAATGAATCGCCTAGTGGACCACCGCCTGCGGCCGCGACTCCGCGCGTTCCACGCTGACCCGCTTGCAGGCGCAAGCGTGTATCCCATTCGCGTGTGGGATCTTGTGTGTGGATGGTGACTGCGCCAGCTAATGCGTTGCGGCCTTGGCTGGTGGATTGCGCGCCGCGCAGCACTTCAACGTAGCCAACATCAAACATGTCATCGAGTGCGCCTTGCTGTGCGGTGTTGTCGAGCGTCACGCCATCAACTTGCACGCTAATCAGTGGCGCGCCAACGCCGCCACCAGCACCGCTCTGCGAAATGCCACGAATTGAGAAATTGCCTTCTTCTGCGGCCGAGGCGTTAGCCGTGCGGCGCATCAGATCGCTCAGCGATTGATCACCTTGGTCTTCGATATCAGCGCCACTGAAGACGGTGACGGAGGTTGCGGTCTCGTTCAGCTGTCTGCCGAGTTTTTCGGCGGTGACGATGACCGGCGCGAGCTGTGTTGGCGTGTCTTGGGCATAAGCCTGCTCGTAGCAGAGCAAGGAACACAACAAAGGAGAGATCCACCCCAAACTGCTGCGTACTACTTTTTTATTTTTCACTGGGAAATTTTTGTACGTTATTTCCCACAAATTATAATTCAAAAATGATAACTATTCTCATCTGAAGAGATGATTTTGAGACTATTTCATCCGGACAGGCGTGTTTCTTATTCTTCTGGCGCGGCTACAGGCAATCCGGAGAGCACGGTCTCGGCGCGTTTGGAGCGGAAGATCGGATAGAAGAATTGGATGTACCAGCGCTCGCTGCCATGACGGCGGTCGTCCGCCAAACCAAAGGCAGGCGGATAGCGACGCGTGATCAGCGCCGTGCCAAACAGCACATCCCAGAAGAACAGCAGATTGCCGTAGTTGCCACGGTAGTGGCCGATGCCGTCATCCGCGGTGAGGGCGTGATGTGCAAAGTGCGTGCAGGGCGTTGAGATTGTGCGTTCCAGAATCCATGCGAGTGGGTGCAGCCAGTGATGGCGATGCAATGCTTCATCCCAACGTGCTTCTGAATGAGCGCCAACAATCACTGTGATTTTGATGATGGAGTAGGCGACATAAACCCAGCCGAATCCGAGAAAAACCAAAATCGACGAGAGCCACAAACCCGGCATGGCGGCGTAGTAGAAAAAATTATTGCGATACACCACTCGCACGCCCATGTAAGCGGCAGCGTGGTGTGCGCGATGGAAAGGCCACATCCACGAAGTGTGCGAAAGACGATGCCACCAGTACTGCATCATGTCATCGGCAACCAACAGCACGAGCACCATCTGCCACCAAGTCCAATCTGCCCACGAATTTTCATACTGCGGAAAATAGCTTGAGCCAATCCAGAACGTGATGGCGAAAATTGCGGGGATGATGACAATCGGAAAGACATTGAAGACAACCAGGTCCAAACGATTGTCTTCGCGTGTCGCTGCAGCATCCAGAAAACGTCCGCGCCGCATCTCGATGACGCCAAAAATGACGAACGCCAGAAGTGCGGCAATGCCTTGGATCGGACTCATGGCCAGCGATGCCTTTATGCAGAATTAATGACGAGCACTTTAACGATTTGTGACGTGTACGGTGCAAAGGTAAATCGAGCCTAAAGCATACGAGTCGTTGATGACGACAGGCACAATCGACGCCATCAAAAAGCCCGACTCAGGACAGGGAGATCCGATGAAAAGGCGCATTACTCGACGTGATTTTATACAGCAATCCAGCATGGCCGCGATCTTGGCAATGACGGGTGGATTGCCGGGCTGCTCAAGCTCATCACCTGTCGGCCCCGATGGAGCCGCGTTGCGTGCGCCTAACTCATTGCCTGATCCACTGCGTGCCGCAGGTGTCGCCGATGCAGCGCTGCCGTTTGATCACGTTGTTGTGGTGATGATGGAGAACCACTCTTTCGATAACTACTTCGGCATGTTGTCGCAGCGTGGTCAGCCAAAGGCGGATGGGTTCAAGTTGGATGCACGTGGCAAGCCAACAAATCGCAATCCGGTAGAAGGCGGTTTCCAAAAATCTTTTCATCTACAGGGCACGTGTCAGCCCGGCCGTGTGACGCAGAACTGGAATAGCTCACACATACAGATCAACGGCGGCAAGATGAATGGCTACGCCAAAACGGCGACGTCTGCGATGGGCTACTGGGATGAAAGCGATATCCCGTTTTATTACTCACTCGCAAAAACATTCTGTGTTGGTGATCGTTGCTTTGCCTCTGCGCCTTGTCAGACGTATCCGAATCGCCGTTTTCTGTACTCAGGCACCGCGTCGGGCACCATCTCTACAGACGTTGCGACCAACTTCACTTTGCCTGGACCTACAAATGGCACGTTGATGGACAAGATGACGGAGAACGGCGTGAGCTGGCGTAGCTATTTCACCGATCTGCCAGCGCTTGCCATCGTTCCGCAGAACCTGATCAATCACCCGCTGAATTTTTCGCCCGTTGCACAGTTCTATGTCGACTGTGCGCTGGGAACGTTGCCAGCAGTGTCGTTTGTCGATCCGGAATTCAACGCTGTTAGCACGGTGGGCTCGCCGCTGTTTAGTTTCCTCAAGGATGCCAGCACCAGCATTCCAGGCTTGCCGCAGGATGTGATTGATCTCATCCGCAGTTTGGATAACAAGGTCAACGCGCAAGGTGGATCAGAAGAAAATCCGGATGACATTTCAATCGGCGAAAATTTTGTTGCCTCCATCGTCAATGCAGTGATGGCTTCACCGAATTGGGCGCGCACCTTGTTGGTGTGGACGTATGACGAGCATGGCGGTTACTACGATCACGTGCCGCCAGCTCGCGTGCCGAAGCCCGACGATATTCCGCCCAATCTTAAAGACACGGACATTCAGGGCTCATACGACATCACCGGCATGCGCGTGCCGACCGTTGTGGTGTCTCCGTATAGCAAGCCCAATGCAGTGACCAGCGTCGTGCACGATCACACCTCAATCATCGCGACCATTGCGGCCAAGTGGAATTTGCCCGCACTGACCTATCGCGATGCCAACGCCAACACGCTGCTCGACTTTTTGGATTTGGAAAATCCACCGGCATTTATCAATCCGCCAACCTTGGCAGCACCGTCTGATCTCAAGCTGATTCTTGAAGGTTGCCAAGGCTTGCCGCCAGAGCCGGTGATTGAAACTTAGTATTTAGTGATCGCTTAAACGCAAACGGCCGCCCTAGGGCGGCCGTTTTGTTTCTGAGAATGTGCAGCGTTAAGTCGTGCTTTCGTCGTCGCGTCTTTCTTCAAGACTGCGGTTGATACGCAGAGCCAGCAGCGTAGCCGCAGCGCCTGAGAGCAGATAAAGACCAACGTAACCCACGCCAAATTTGGTCGCGAGCATCAGCGCGATCAACGGTGCAAACGCAGCGCCGGTGAGCCAGCCCAGATCAGACGTCAACACGGCGCCGCTGTAGCGATAGCGTGCGGAGAAGCTGGAGTTCACGGCGCCAGCGGCCTGCGCGTGCGAGAAGCCCAGCAGCATGAAGCCGAGCAGGATGAACATATAGCCGCCCATCGTGCTGCCTGACAGCAACACCGGCGTCCAGCCGCTGTAAACGCCAATCATCACGGCGCCAATCATCAGCGTGTTGCGGCGACCAATTTTGTCAGCCACTTTGCCGGAGATGATCATGCTCGGCACAGCGAGTGCTGCGCCGATAATCTGCACGATCAAAAAGTCGGTCAGCGATTGCTGGGTGAACAACAGCGCCCATGACAAGGGGAACACCGTGACCAGATGGAACAACGCGTAACTGGCCAGCGGTGCAAACGCGCCGAGAGCAATGTTGTCGCCCTGCGTGCGAACCAGTTCGCGCAGTGGTGAAGGTTCCAGTTCACGCGTCTTCAGCAGTTGCGTGAATTCCGGTGTCATCACCAAACGCAGACGTGCAAACAAAGTGACGACGTTAATCGAGAAGGCCACGTAGAAAGGATAGCGCCAGCCCCAGCTGACAAAGTCTTCCGTCGACAGCGCGCTGATCAGGTAGACGAACAATGCGGCAGCAATGATGAAGCCAATTGGCGCACCGAGCTGCGGAATCATTGCGTACCAGCCGCGCTTGTTCTGTGGTGCGTTCAGTGCGAGCAGTGAAGGCAGGCCGTCCCAGCTTCCGCCGAGTGCAATGCCTTGCGCGATGCGGAACAACGCGAGCAACACGATGGAGGCCATGCCGAGTTCAGCGTAGCCTGGCAAGAAAGCGATGCCTGCCGTTGCGGTGCCGAGCATGAACAGTGCGATGGTGAGTTTGGTGCCGCGTCCGTAGCGTTCGTGAATCACGCGGAAGATCAGCGAGCCGATCGGGCGTGAGATAAACGCGAAGGAGAACACGAGGAAGGAGTACAGCGTGCCCGTCATCGCAGAAGCAAATGGGAAGAACACCTGAGGAAACACCACAACCGCTGCAATGCCGAAGACAAAGAAGTCGAAGAATTCGGAAATGCGGCCGATGATCACGCCGATGGCGATTTCGCTAGAGCGTACCTTGACGGTGTGACCGTCGGCGGGCGTTGCGGCTGCAGGTGTGTGGTGAGCTGTAGACATGCAAACTCTCAGTGACTTTCAGTTTCGTCGCAGACGTGTCGATAGTGCCAACACGCCACGCAACTACTATAGTGAGACGTCGCCGCATTTCCCAATGCAGGCTAGGTACTTAGGGGGTCCTACGGCCGTAGCCAAGACCATTCCAGCGCCTACCCTCGCATGGATCGTGGCCGCGATGCCATTGGACAAAACGTCCAATCGCGCAATATGCCCGGGGGTCCTATAGTGAAAGCCCATCCAAACCGACTGTGCGCCATGTTGTTTCGATTCTTGCGCGGCATGTTGTTGCTTTCGCTGGCAGTTTTTCTGACCGGCTGTAAGTCTGTGGTGCTGTCGCCTTCTGGCGATATCGCGCAACAGCAGGGCAACCTAGTGATTGTCTCCACTGTCCTGATGCTGCTGATCATCGTTCCGGTGATGATCCTGACGGCTTGGTTCGCTTGGCGTTACCGCGCCTCGAACACCGAAGCTACTTACGATCCTGAATGGCACCACTCGACCTCGGTGGAGTTGGGCATCTGGGCAGCACCGCTGCTGATCGTGATCGCGCTCGGCGCCGTGACCTGGATTACCACGCACACGCTGGACCCTTTCCGTCCGCTGTCGCGCATCAGCGCCACCCAGACACTGGCCAAAGATGTGAAACCGCTCAGGGTTCAGGTTGTCGCACTCGATTGGAAATGGTTGTTCATTTATCCGGACTACGGCATTGCCACCGTGAATGAACTAGCTGCGCCGATCGACACGCCGATCAATTTCGAAATCACGTCATCGACGGTGATGAACTCCTTTTATGTGCCAGCCCTCGCAGGCCAGATTTACGCGATGCCAGCGATGCAGACCAAGCTTCACGCGGTGATCAACAAGGCGGGCAATTACGAAGGTTTCTCTGCCAACTACAGTGGCGCGGGTTTCTCGGGCATGAAATTCCGTTTCCACGGTTTGTCGCAGCAAGACTTCGACAGCTGGGTCAAGAAAAACAAAGACACTGGTGGCAAGTTGGATCGTCCGACGTATCAGGCATTGGAAAAGCCCAGCGAGCGTGAAGCCGTGCGTCGTTATGCACAGATTGATCCCAAGCTTTACGACGCCATCCTCAATCTCTGCGTAGATCCCAACAAGATGTGCCAGCGCGACATGATGGCCATCGACGCGAAAGGCGGCCTCGGCTTGGCAGGCATTTACAACGTGGGCCGTCTGGCTTATGACCGTCCACGCGCGCGTGGCCATGGTGAGTCTGAAGCTGAACGCGCTTATGTGTTGTCGCTCTGCACGATTGATCGCAGCGCCAATCCGACGTCTTTATCACTGACCGCGCAGCCTTTGAGCGCGGCCGTAATTCGCTGATCGGCTCAGACCGATCCCGCGCTTCGAGATCTAACGATGCACGAAACGACAACAACGACTACAAGTCATCTGCAGCAACTGCTGCTCGGCCGTTTGGGCTGGGAAGCGATTCCGCTGCACGAGCCGATCCTGCTGATAACGTTTGCGATGGTCGCTCTCGGCGGCCTCGCCGTTGTGGCTTGGATTACCAAGATCGGCAAGTGGAACTATCTCTGGACCGAATGGTTCACCAGCATCGATCACAAAAAGATCGGCATCATGTACATCGTGTTGGCTCTGGTGATGTTGCTGCGTGGTTTTGCTGATGCGCTGATGATGCGTCTGCAGCAGGCCATGGCTTTTGGTGACGCCGTCGGTTATCTGCCACCGCATCACTACGACCAGATCTTCACCGCTCACGGCGTGATCATGATCTTCTTCGTGGCGATGCCTTTGGTGGTGGGCTTGATGAACATCGTCGTGCCCTTGCAAATCGGCGCACGCGACGTGGCTTTCCCTTTCCTTAACAACTTCAGCTTCTGGATGACCGTGTCTGGCGCTGTGTTGGTGATGATGTCGCTGTTTGTCGGCGAGTTCGCACGCACGGGCTGGTTGGCCTATCCGCCTTTATCGGGGATCGCTTACAGCCCCGATGTCGGTGTCGATTACTACATATGGTCGCTACAGCTAGCGGGTATAGGAACCTTACTGTCGGGCATCAACTTCATGGTCACCATCATCAAGATGCGTGCGCCTGGCATGACGTTGATGAAGATGCCGGTATTCACTTGGACTGCGCTTTGCACCAACGTGTTGATCGTCGCCGCGTTCCCGGTGCTGACTGCTGTGTTGGGTCTGTTGTCGCTGGATCGTTACGCCGGCACGAACTTCTTTACCAATGATTTTGGCGGCAACGCCATGATGTATGTGAACCTGATTTGGATCTGGGGTCACCCAGAGGTTTACATCCTGATCCTGCCTTTGTTCGGCGTGTTCTCAGAAGTGGTCGCGGCATTCAGCGGCAAGAAACTGTTCGGTTACGCGTCGATGGTTTACGCCACGATCGTGATCACGATCCTCGCGTATCTGGTCTGGCTGCATCACTTCTTCACGATGGGCTCGGGCGCGAGTGTGAACTCGTTCTTCGGTATTACGACGATGATCATCTCGATCCCGACGGGCGCGAAGATGTTCAACTGGTTGTTCACCATGTATCGCGGACGCATCAAGTTTGAAGTGCCGATGCTGTGGACAATGGGCTTCATGTTCACCTTCGCTATCGGCGGTATGACGGGTGTATTGCTTGCTGTTCCGCCTGCCGACTTTGTGCTGCACAACTCGCTGTTCCTGATCGCGCACTTCCATAACGTCATCATCGGCGGCGTATTGTTCGGTGGCTTCGCTGCGATCAACTTCTGGTTCCCGAAAGCGATCGGCTTCAAGCTCGACGCATTCTGGGGCAAGGTCTCGTTCTGGTTCTGGATCTCGGGCTTCTGGTTCGCTTTCACGCCGCTCTACATCCTCGGCCTGATGGGTGTGACGCGTCGTCTCAGTCACTTCGATGATCCGAGTCTGCAGATCTGGTTCATCATCGCTGCCTTTGGTGCGGTGCTGATCCTGTTCGGCATTATCGCCATGCTCGTGCAGATCTTCGTCAGCATTCGCAATCGCGATGCGCTGCGTGATCACACTGGCGATCCATGGGGCGGCCGTACGTTGGAGTGGTCGACTTCATCACCACCACCGCCGTACAACTTCGCCTTCACGCCGCGCGTGCATGATCTTGATGCATGGTCGGATATGAAGAAGCGCGGTTATGTGCGTCCGACCAAGGGCTTCATCGCGATCCACATGCCGAAGAACACCGCGGCCGGTATGGTGCTGGCGGGTCTGGCAACGATCTTTGGTTTCGCGATGATCTGGCAGATCTGGTGGTTGGTCATCACCTCGTTCGTGGTGACGGTCGGCGCTGCCATCGTTCACACCTTCAACAATGACCGCGATTACTACATTCCGGCTGAAGAAGTGGCGCGCATTGAAGATGCACGCACTCAGCAACTCGCAGGGCAGGCTTAATCATGTCGAACACTGCAACGATTCATAACGCCCCGGCGCAGGAGTTTTACCTGACCGAAGAGCATCACGTCGAAAACGGCACGATGCTGGGTTTCTGGCTTTACCTGATGAGCGACTGTCTCATCTTCGCCTGCTTGTTCGCGATGTATGGCGTCGTCGGCGCCAACTACGCCGCAGGCCCAAGCCCGAAAGATCTGTTTGATCTGGATCTGGTGGCGCTGAATACCGCGATGCTGCTGTTGTCGTCGATCACTTATGGTTTTGCAATGATCGAGATGGCGCGCAAGAAAAAAGGCGCAACGCTGATGTGGCTGGCCATCACCGGCTGCTTCGGTCTGGCCTTCTTGAGCATCGAACTGTATGAATTCCATCACCTGATTCACGAAGGTGCAGGTCCGCAGCGCAGCGCGTTCCTGTCTGCGTTCTTCACGCTGGTGGGTACGCACGGTCTGCACGTCACCTTTGGTTGCATTTGGTTGGTGACGCTGATGATTCAGCTTCACAAGAATGGCTTCACGCCGGTGATGCGTCGCCGCATTAACTGCCTGAGCTTGTTCTGGCACTTCCTCGACGTCGTATGGATTGGCGTCTTCACCTTCGTCTACCTGTTGGGAGTGCTGAGATGAGCGCTGCATCGCACCACCACGATGATCTGGTCCACGGGCACGATCATCACGACCACAGTCATGACGAGGGCATGCCGCATGTTTCCTTGAAGGGTTACATGACGGGCTTCATTCTCTCCGTCATCCTCACCGCAATTCCGTTCTGGCTGGTGATGGCCAAGGTCATTCCTGACAACAAGGTCACGGCGGTCGTCGTCGTCGGCTTTGCGGTCGTGCAGTTGCTCGTGCACATGGTGTACTTCCTCCATCTCGACACAACGTCGGAAGGTGGTTGGAACATGCTCGCACTGATCTTCACCGCGATGCTGCTGGTGATTATGTTCGCCGGTTCGCTGTGGGTGATGTATCACATGAACACCAACATGATGCCGGTGTCTGTCGAAGACATGCGGAATATGCCGTAACAATGGAAGCTGCGACGAAACGTTCGTCGCTGGGTTTGGTGCTGGCGTTGGTTTTCGCCAGCGCCGCTTTCATCAGTTTCATTGCCCTCGGCACTTGGCAGGTTAAACGCCTCGCATGGAAGCTCGATCTGATCGAGCGCGTCAATCAACGTGTCAACGCTGCGCCCGTCGCGCCACCTGGAAAAGCACAGTGGGCGAGTGTCGGCATTAATGACGAGTACATGCATGTTTGTGTCAGTGGCGAGTATCGCCACGATCGCGAAACTTATGTGCAAGCCGTCACCGTGCGTGGCCCCGGTGATTGGGTGCTGACGCCGCTGCAGAGTGCAGATGGCACCGTGGTGCTGATCAATCGCGGTTTCGTTACGGCCGAACAAATATCCCCAACCTCGCGCGACAAGGCTCAAGTAGCGGGCGTGGTTAAAGTCTGCGGCTTATTGCGCCTCACCGAGCCCGGCGGTGGGTTCTTGCGCCATAACGATCCGTCGCAGGCGCGCTGGTTTTCCCGCGATGTCGTCGCCATTGCAGCAACGCAATATCTGCCGATGCAGAACGTCGCCCCGTATTTCATCGACGCAGATGCCAGCGCCAATCCCGGCGGCGTCCCCCTCGGCGGCCTTACCGTGGTTCGCTTCCACAACAGCCATCTGGTCTATGCCATCACCTGGTATGCCTTGGCCCTGCTGACGCTAGTCGGCGCCGTGATCGTGATTCGCCACAGGCGCCGCGTGTAAACTACAAGCATCAAATTGGCGTTCGCCATGCAGGTGCATAGCAAGTGTTCACTAAACTACCCCGATGGGTTGAAGTTGGTGGTTTCTGGCTGGCTTCAATTGCCGGAGCCGTCAATGCGATTGGGCTGCTAGGGTTCCAGCATCAGGGCGTTTCACATCTCACAGGCATATCGACGTTGCTGGGCGTGTCGGTGGTGAATCTCGACGTCGCAGAGAGTGCACATTTACTCTTCATCATGGTTTCTTTCGTGCTTGGCGCTGCGCTGAGCGGAGTGATCATTGATGGTGCCGTTTTGCGTTTAGGCCGCAGATATAGCGTTACATTGCTCATGGAAGCTGCGCTGCTCTTGCTCGCCATGCTCTCACTGAGTCGTGGTTCCACCGCAGGTCATTTCTTGGCAGCAGCTGCGTGCGGCCTGCAAAATGGCATGGTCAGCACTTATAGTGGCGCAGCCATTAGAACCACACATGTCTCCGGGTTGTTTACCGATATTGGAACCATGATGGGAGCCCGTCTGCGGGGCCATCCCATTGATATGAGGAAGGCGCGGTTATTCCTGTTACTAATTCTTGGTTTTATTCTTGGTGGCTCTGTTGGTGCATATAGCTATCACCACTTGCAGTTCGTTGCGCTGCTGATTCCTGCAGCAGGTGCGATTGCACTGGCCATTGTTTACTGGGTGTATTGGTTCATGAGTAAGTCACATGAGAGCGAGGTTTTGTATCCAACATCAGCGACGTCTGACAAGTTAGGTCCGGAACTATGACCGCCAATCACATTCACCCCTCCATGCGCCGCACCCGGCCGATGCTCGACCCGGCTGGCGTCAAGAACATGAAGCAGCTGATCGACCTGCGCTGGATCGCAGTCATCGGCCAAATCATCACCATCGTCTTCACGCAGTGGGTGTTCCACATCCCCTTGCCGGTGGAGTTGATGATCGGCATTTTGAGTTCACTGATCGGCCTCAATCTTCTGAGTCTGTTCCGCTGGTACACGCTGCCTAGCGCGAGCAATCTGGAATTGATGGTTGGATTTTTGATTGACGTCGGCGCGCTGACGGCGCTGCTCTATCTCAGCGGCGGGGCCACCAATCCTTTCGTATTTTTGTACCCGCTACAGCTTGCGCTTGCTGCCGTGCTGCTTGAATCGTGGTCAACATGGACGCTGGTCGGTATTACGTCGATCTGCTTTGCAGGCCTCACACGGTTCTATGTGCCGCTGCAGTTGCCTGCCGGTGGTGTGGAGCAGTTATTTGATCTTCACATTGTCGGCATGTGGATTTGTTTTGTGCTCGATGCCGTTCTGCTCATCGTGTTCATGAGTCGCATTAATCGTAATCTGCGTGAGCGCGATGCCAACCTTGCAGGCATGCGTCAGCGTGCAGCAGAAGAAGATCACATCGTACGTATGGGCTTGCTCGCCTCAGGCGCTGCACATGAGTTAGGTACGCCGCTAGCAACGCTCGCCGTCACGCTCAACGATTGGCGTAGCATGCCGCAATTCAAAAACGATCCGGAAATGCTGCAAGAGATCGGCGAGTTGCAGCACGAATTGGATCGCTGCAAAACCATCGTCAGCGGCATTCTGATGTCCTCCGGCGAAGCGCGCGGGGGTTCAATTGTCGTGACGAGTGCATCGGAGTTCGTGATTGATCTGGTCCACGAATGGTCTAGTTCGCGTAATTCAAAGGCGCTCAAATACGGGCGCTTGGCGGGTGAAGACTGCCGCATTGTTTCGGACTCTGCGCTCAAGCAGATCATCTCCAATGTCTTGGATAACGCCGCAGAAGTTTCGCCGGAGTGGATCAAGCTTACCGCCGAGCATGCGGATGGCATGTTCACGTTGACTGTGCGTGATCGCGGCCCCGGATTTGCGCCAGAAATTCTTGAGAATCTTGGCAAGCCTTATCAATCCACCAAAGGTAAAGTCGGCGGTGGACTCGGTCTGTTTCTGGTGATGAACATCGTGCGCAAGCTCGGCGGCAGCATGCGTGCAGAGAATGGTGAAGAGGGCGGCGCGATTGTGACGCTGCAGATGCCGATGGATGCGCTATCGATGGAGGACGAAGATGTCGGACACATCTGGGTCTGAAGACATCGAAGATCATCTGCTGCTCATCGTTGAAGATGATGCAGCATTTGCGCGTGCGCTGAAGCGTTCGTTTGAGCGGCGCGGTGATTACCGCGTGCTGCACGCCAGCAGCATTGAAGAAGCAAAAGAGATTCTGAAAATAGAATCTCCAGAGCGAGCTGTGGTGGATCTCAAGCTCGGCATGCAATCGGGCTTGAATGTAGTCCAGCTCCTGCACGAGCATGACCCGGAAATGCTCATCGTTGTGCTCACAGGTTTTGCCAGCATTGTCACAGCGGTAGAAGCGATCAAGCTCGGCGCCTGCAATTATCTGGTGAAGCCATCAAACACCGATGATATCGACGCCGCCTTCACGCGTGCGCCGGGTGATGTGGATGCGCCGATGACTGCGCGACATACATCAATAAAAACGTTGGAATGGGAACGCATACACGAAGTGCTGACGGAGACCGATTTCAACGTCTCCGAAACTGCACGTCGTCTCGGCATGCACCGCCGCACGCTGGCCCGCAAACTCGCCAAGCGCGGCGTGTCGTAATCACGCATAGAGAACAGGTATGAGCAACCGCAATGAACCGCCATCTAATCCTGATCGCCGCAAGCTGATCACTTCTGCCGCTGCGGCTTTGGGTGTAGCCGCTTTGCAGGTGCCTACCGCGGAAGCAAAAAAGCAAAAGCAGCACGCAAACGGGTTCGGTCGATGTCATCGTCGTTGGCGCCGGTTTGGCTGGTTTGACGACAGCGCGCGAACTAACCAAGAAGGGAAAATCAGTTGTCGTGCTAGAAGCGCGTGATCGCGTTGGTGGCCGCACGTGGACGACTGCGGTCGGTGCGCGTCGTTACGATCTCGGTGGCCAGTTTGTCGGGCCCACGCAGGATCGTATCCGTGCAATGGCCAAGGAATTTGGTCTGGAAGTAAAACCGGTATTCAGTGACGCCAAACATATTTGGGAGTTGGGCGACGAGCGCATCGAGTTCAGTGGCACGGTGCCGGATCTGTCTTTGCTGCAGAAGTTGGACCTCGGCCACATCATCAACAAGATGAATGCTTTGGCCAAACGCGTTGGCCCGACAACGCCTTGGACGGTTTCTGATGCGGCGGAGCTGGATTCCATCACGCTTGCGCAATGGGTTAAAGAAAATAGTTACAAACAATCGACACGTGATTTCGCCAAGGTGATGACGCGTGCTGTGCTCGGCGTAGATCCGGACGAGATTTCTGTTTTGCTGTGGTCTTATTACGTTGCGCAGGGCGACAACATCGAAATGCTCATCGGTGGTCGCGGTGGTGCACAAGACAGCGTGATTGAAGGCGGCTCGCAGCAGTTGTCCTTGCGCATGGCAAAAGACCTCGGCGCAGCAGTGAAGCTGTCGCAGCCAGTGCGTCGCGTCATGCATGATGCGGCAGGTGTGACAGTAGAAACTGATCACGGTAACTGGCGCGGACGTTACGCGGTGATGGCGCTACCGCCCGCAATGAATACAGCGATTGCGTTTACACCTACGCTGACAGGTGATCGACGCGATCTCGAAACCCGCGCACCAATGGGCCGATACGCCAAAGTGGTTCTCACCTACGAAAAGCCTTTCTGGCGTGAACGTGGTTACGCCGGTGATGTCGGCAGCTTGCGAGGGCCTGTTGTTGCGACTTATGACGACAGCTCCAACGAAGGCCCCGCGTTGCTTGGATTTGTTGGCGGTGATGATGAACGCCTCTGGCGCAAACTCTCCGCCCCTGCACGCAAAGCGGCTGTGCTGGAATGTTTCGCACGTTGGTTCGGCCCCGAAGCCTTGAAGCTATTGGCCTACGAAGAAAAAGACTGGACGATTGATGAGTGGACTTTTGGTGGCCCCACCATCGCCTTGCCGCCCGGTGTGCTGAGCCGATACGGCGCTGCACTGCGTCAGCCCATCGGCCGTATCCACTGGGCCGGCACCGAGGCCGCGCTGCGTTGGACCGGCTACATGGATGGCGCAATTCGTTCCGGTGAGCAGGCAGCAGCAGACGTACTCGCACGATTTTGGAAGTAGCGCTTTAAACTGCACGCCAAAATCACCGCATCATCGCAGGAATCTTCATGGCTCTGACAACGCTGGACCCCAACACTGCACTGATCGTGATTGATCTGCAGAAAGGTGTCGTTGCCATGCCGACGATGACGCCAGCGGCGGAGATTGTGCAGCGTTGCAGCTTATTGGCGATTGCATTTCGTCGACATCGTTTGCCAGTGATGCTGGTGAATGTGGTGGCAGGCGTGACAGGTCGTACTGATCAGGCACGCAGCAGCGCATCGCGACCCGATGATTGGGCGCAGATCGTGCCTGAGCTCAATCAACAGCCAGAGGATCGCATCGTCAGCAAGCGCAGCTGGGGCGCGTTCAGTAGCACTGATCTGCAGGCGCAGTTGCAATCGCTAGGTGTCACGCAAGTCGTGATCTGCGGCATCGCGACCAGCATTGGTGTGGAGTCGACTGCACGCCATGCTTATGAGCTGGGCTTTAACGTGACACTGGCGGTGGATGCGATGACGGACACGCATGTCGACGCACATGCCAACAGCATTACACGCATCTTCCCGCGTCTTGGTGAGTGCGGCACCACGCAAGAGATCATTGCATTGCTCGATCGCACACGCGCATGAGCGCGCAGTGAGCGGCACGTTCCGATCACTCTCCAATCCCAACTATCGCGTATGGGCGATAGGCTCCAGCGTGTCCAATATTGGCACCTGGATGCAGCGTACCGCGCAGGATTGGTTGGTGCTGACACAGCTCACCAATCAGAACGCGACCGCTGTTGGCATCGTGATGGCGCTGCAATTCGGCCCGCAGTTGCTGATGCTGCCTTTGAGTGGTTCGGCGGCTGATCGTTTTGATCGGCGCAAGCTACTGATCGCGACACAGATCCTGATGGGCTTACTCGCGCTGGGACTTGGCTTGCTCACGGTCACGGGTCTTGTGCAGCTCTGGCACGTTTACTGTTTTGCCTTCGGCCTCGGTTGCGTTGCTGCGTTTGATGCGCCAGCACGTCAGACCTTTGTCTCGGAGCTAGTCGGCGAGGCGGAACTGTCGAACGCTGTTGCACTCAACTCTGCCTCATTCAATGCCGCGCGACTTATCGGCCCTGCGATTGCAGGCGTGATGATTACTTTGATCGGCACGGGCTGGGTGTTTTTGCTCAACGCCGCATCGTTCGCCGCCGTGCTCTATTCGATGAGCTTGCTGCGCACGAGTGAGTTACATCTGCGTGAGCGCGCAGTGATGAAGCGTGGCGCACTGATGTATGGATTCCGCTATGTCTGGGCACGGCCTGATCTGAAAGCGGTGATGTTCATGCTGTTTCTGATCGGCACCTTTGGACTTAACTTTCCGATTTACATTTCCACCATGGCAGTCGGTGTATTTCATGCCGGCGCACATGAGTTCGGACTGCTGACATCCATCATGGCGATTGGCTCTGTTGCAGGTGCACTACTTTCCGCCAAGCGCTTACAGCCGCGAATGACTTTATTGTTTACAGCTTCAGCATTGTTTGGCGTTGGATTTGTACTCGCTGCGATCATGCCGAATTACTGGATGTTCGCCGTGGCACTGATCTTTATCGGGGCCTATGCGCAAACCTTCACGACCACCGCCAACGGTGCACTGCAACTCTCTACAGAGCCGGAAATGCGAGGGCGCGTAATGGCGATCTTCCTCGCCGTAACTTTGGGCGGCACGCCATTAGGCGGCCCCATTGTTGGTTACGTGGCAGACACGTTCGGCCCGCGCTGGGCCATGGCCGTTGGCGCAGCATCTGGATTTGGCGCAGCGCTCGTCGGCTTACGCTATCTGATCGTGCATCGCCATTTGCGCATGCGCTTTGCAGCGGGGCGCCTGAGCGTCAGCATTGATAGTGACGTCACTTCAAAATGAAGCACGCGACTTTGTTTAGACTCAACACTGCTTTCTAATTTGCCGTCGTTGGGCTTACGTACTGGTTTGTTGTTCATGCTGCTTTTAACTCGTACTTTTGTGTTCTTGCGACCAAGGCGTTCATTTCCTTCAGCAAGTGACGGTTGTCGTGATCCCATGGATGAAACCCGGGACGGAAATAACTGAGCCAGGGCAATGCAAGCTTTGGTAGCAGTGCTGGCGAGATCAGCATGAATCTGGTGAACGCAGCCAGATCTTTCCAGCTACGCGGATGTGAGTCCGCTTTGAGCATGCGCTGTTGGTAATAGAGCACCAGTGACAGGAATCCGAGTGTGGTGATCACCAAACTCGTATTGCGCAACGCATAAGCCTTGATGCCTCGGCCCATCACTGTCTCGTAGACATCAAAAGCGACCGCCTTGTGTTCAATCTCTTCCAGCGCGTGCCAGCGCCACATCGCTTTGAGGCGTGCATCTGCGCCTGCGAGGATGCGTGGATCCGTTAGCACAATTTCAGACATGATCGCGGTGAAATGCTCTTGTGCGATCGTGATGGAGAGCTGCGCGGAAGGCGACAGATATTTTTCCAACATGGTGAGAAATTTCTTCACCTGTCTTTCAAGTTCATCAGCAGGCAGGCCAGCTTTGTTCAGGAGGCGATTATGTTCATCGTGCTCGCGGCCATGCATGGCTTCCTGCCCGATGAAGGCAGTTACAGCTTTCTTCAGCTGTGGTTCGTGAATGTGATTGCGGTAATGGCGCACGGTATGAATAAAGAAGCGTTCTCCTTCTGGAAAGAAGATCGACATCGCGTTAGTGAATTGCGTGACGTAAGGCCCTTTGGCGTGCCAGTTACTGACACTGCTGGGCAGTAGTTTGAAATGCAGATCGCGGCGAGTGGGAATCATGCGATTTTCCTCGGTCGATAGAATGAGGCGTCATGCAGTGATGACGCTTGGACACGGAGCAGGGTGCGCAATAGACAACACGCTGTCTCATTGCAAGGCGCCGTAGCGTTGCAAGTGCCGTGTTCTATTTCTGACCAACGCAGCGTGTAAATGTTCACGCCACGCGCTACCGATGCGACGTTGTTAGCTCAGCTTGCTCCACTCGAGCGAGATGGTGCCGACGCGTCGATTACGGGAGCTAGGCATGTATCGAGCCGTGAAGAGTCGCGATTGATCAACGATATGCGCAATGCTTTCTGCCGGAATACGGCGGAACTTTTTCGCAATGCTCACTGCAACGTTACGTTCAGTTTGTTCTTTCATGGTGCCTCGTGAATCCTGCGAGCGGCGACATGCCGTGCTGTTCTGGATTCGATGAAACCACCTTAGTTACGTCAGCAGATAGGGTCGGTGCGCTGACGCGCATAGAGCTGGATCCCCTGCGAATTAGACCTATAAATACTAAGGCCGCGCCCGAAATATTCGGACACGGCCTTTTGTGCAACAGCTATGCGATTAAACCGCCAGCAATTCCACTTCAAACAACAGCGTCGCATTTGGCGGGATCACGCCGCCTGCACCGCGAGCGCCGTAGCCGAGATCAGCAGGAATAATCAGGCGACGCGTGCCGCCAACTTTCATGCCCTGTACGCCTTCATCCCAACCGCGGATGACCTGACCGCCGCCCAGCGAAAACTGGAACGGGTCACGGCGATCTTTGCTGCTATCAAACTTGCCGCCCTGCGTGCCGTTGTTAAACAGCCAGCCGGTGTAATGCACGGTAACAAGCTGGCCGCGCTTGGCTTCTGCGCCTTCGCCAACAGTGGTGTCTTCGTATTGCAGGCCGGTAGCGGTGGTGGTGATGGTCATAATGGATTCCGTATAAATAGAAATAGCGGGGGGATTTTACATGGCTTGCGGCTAGGCCGTGCTCGATGGATTTAGTGCGCAGGCTGCGTAGTGGTGCTGGCCTTGGATCGGATCAATGCTGCACTCAGCGCAGCGCCTATGAAGGTAAACAGTGCGCCGATCAGGAAGGCCATCTGATAGCCGCTATTCAGTGCTGCCGTGGCGTTGTCACTGTTGTTGAGAAGCTGCTGCGTACGGGCATCTGCCAAGCTCGCCAATACGGCCAAGCCCAATGCGCCGCCCATCATGAAAGACGTATTCACGATGCCAGAGGCGAGACCTGCTTCATCCTCACTTGCATCATTCATGGCGGCCAACAGTAGGGGATTGAAAGCCATGCCGCCGCCCAAGCCCATCAACACCATGCCGGGCAACACATCCAGCCAGAACACGCCATGCAATGGCGTGCGCGCAAACAACAGCAGACCTAGCGCAGCAATCGCTAGGCCTACCCACAACGGCGCGTTAATGCCGTAGCGCATGACCAACTTCGCCGAGAGGCCTAAGGAAAAAATCGCCATGATCAGGTCAGCCGGCAGAAACGATAGCCCGACTTCTAGCGGCGAATAATTCAAGATGCGTTGCAGGTACAACGCCGACATCACAAACCAGGCAAACATGCCTGCCGCCCACAACACGGCGACGACATTGGCCACTGCCAGATTGTGCAGCTTGAACAAGCGCAGCGGCATCAACGGATGCTCCACGCGCGATTCAATCATCAGAAATGCGCCGATGAACACTGCGCTTACTGTGAGCAAGCCCAGCGTCTCCGTCGACTGCCAGCCAGCCACATTGCCATTGACGATGGCGTACACCGCGAGCATCAGGCCCAGCGTGACAGTGACTGCGCCAGACACATCAAGTTTTTGCTTCGTCCGCGTTTGCGTATCCGCAGGCAATAGACGCAGGCACATCACATACACCGCGATCCCAATCGGCAGATTGATCAGGAAGATCCAGTGCCAGTTCACATACTGTGTAATCACGCCGCCCAGCACTTCACCCACAGTGCCGCCCGCTGCAGTCACAAATCCATAAATGCCCATGGCCTTGGCGCGTTCGCCATCGTCGGTGAACAGATTCATGATGATTGCCAATGCCACGGCCGTCACCACTGCACCGCCAACGCCTTGCAGCGCGCGCGCTGCGACCAGCGTGAACTGCGTTCCAGGAATGCCGCAAGCCAGCGACGCCACCGTAAACAGCACCAGCCCCATCAAGAACCATCGCCGATTGCCATAGATGTCGCCTAAGCGTCCGCCCAATAGCAGAAAGCCGCCATAGGTCAGCATGTAAGCATTGAGCACCCACACCAGTGCGGTGTCGGTAAAGCCGAGGTCCGATTGAATCGACGGCAGCGCCACGGTCACCACGGTGGTGTCGAGCACGATCATCAATACGCCCAAGCACAGCACGTAGAGCGCTAACCAGCGGCGGCGGGGGTCTTCAGTGGTTGTCATAAAAGCAATGCTACTAGAAAACTTTATTGAATCGATCAACGGGACTTTCTGTTGCCTGCCATCAGGCATAGAGTGGGCCTTCGTTTATTCACGTAGATGAGCAAATCAACGAGGAGAAATCAGATGGCATACATCGACGGATTTTTGGTTCCTGTGCCCAAGGCCAAGATCGCGGACTATCGCAAGATGGCGCGCAAGTGCGGCAAGATTTGGATCGAGCACGGCGCGTTGTTATTTACCGAGTGCCTTGAGGATGACGTTAAGGTTGGCAAGTGGACGTCATTTCCACAGGCCGTTAAGCGCAAGCCCGATGAAGTGGTGCTGTTCTCCTGGATCGCTTTCAAGTCTCGCAAGGACAGGGATCGCATCAATGCCAAGGTTATGACGGATCCACGCCTCGCAAAGATGGCGACTGGAAAGATGCCCTTCGACGGCAAGAGAATGATCTTCGGCGGCTTTAAGCCCATTGTTGCACTGAGCAGGTGAAGACCATGGCGACCGATCCCTTTGCACAGTTCAAGGCCGCCCAGCGCGAGTCTTGGGCACTGTTCTCGCCGCTGGCGACATTCACCACGCCGGCAGCAGCGAGCCTCGTCGACTTCGCAGAAGTGAGCCAAGGCGAAGCCGTGTTGGATGTGGCCTGTGGCACCGGCGTGGTCGCCATCACGGCCGGGCGTCGCGGTGCCAATGTGCGTGGCATGGATCTGTCGCCAGTCTTGTTGGACGACGCACGACGCAATGCTGCCGTCATCAATGCAGAGATTGAATTTTTGGAAGGCGACGCCGAAGCCTTGCCTTACGCTGATGCCACGTTCGATGTCGTGCTGAGTCAGTTCGGCCACATGTTCGCGCCACGTCCGGAGGTCGCCATTGCAGAGATGCTTCGTGTGCTCAAGCCCGGTGGTCGTATCGCATTCTCCACATGGCCACCCGAGTTAATGATCGGCCGCATGTTCGCGCTCACCGCTTCCTATCTGCCACCGCCTCCGGGCGTTGCGCCACCGCCTGCGTGGGGCGATGTGAATATCGTGCGTCAGCGCTTAGGTGATGCTGTGAGTGATCTGCGTTTTCAGCGCGATGAAATGACCGTACCAAGCTTAAGTCCGCAACACTACCGCGCAGGGATGGAACTCACGGCTGGCCCGCTGATCAAGCTCGTGCAATCACTGGCCGATCAACCCGAACGCCTCGCCAAGTTCCGTGCTGAGTTTGAAGCGCTTAGCGGCCAGTTCTTTGTAGGCAACCGTGTGCGGCAGTCGTTCTTGATGACGAGGGCGGTAAAGCGCTAGTTCATGGTTTGTAGGGTGGGCTAGGATACGGGCCATGAAAATCATCGCCCTAGTGTTGGCTGTTCTATTCATCGGCTCTGCCGAGGCCAAGCCGCAGAAATATTGGACCTGCGTAGATGCGGAAGGCAATAAGTCAGCCCAGGACTTTCCATGCCCTGAGCCGCTAGATGCAGCGCCGGCACAAGCGGAAATGCCCACTTTGAATCAGGCTCCAGTTCAGCAGGCGCCGATTGCCCCGGCTAAGCGAAAGCCGGTTCGGGTCGATTACATTGGCATCATGCTCAAGCCGCTCCTTCCTCTGTTCGCAATGCTCGTAGTAGCGTTGCTGGCGATATTTGCTATCAAAGCAGGGCTTGCAAAGAAGCGATCATCAAAACCGAAACATCGAAGCTATACCTCGAAAAAGCCAGCGGAGCGGATTGAACCTTCTGATGATTTGCTTAAAGAAATTCCTCTAAGGTCATCAACTCAGAAAAAGACGCCGTCACGGGCTACTGAATGGTCACTTGATCTAATGCGCACCTTGGAGTGGAAACGCTTTGAGGAATTGTGCGAAGGATTCTGGAAGGCGAAAGGATATCCTGCACAACTGACTGCGCCGGGTGCAGATGGCGGCATCGATGTTGTTATCCAAGATCGCACTGACGCAAACGCGGTTTTTGCAATTATTCAATGCAAAGCGTGGAACGCAAAGCAAGTTGGCGTCGAAACGGTACGTGCGCTGTGGGGTGCAAAAGATCATTTTAAAGCCAAGCTGGCCATCTTTTACGGCTTGTCCGGCTTTAGTGCGGACGCACAAAGCTTCGCGTCAGAGAAACATTTAAAACTGGTTTCAGGCGAAGAGTTATTGACCCAGATCAAGGGGCTGAGTGCCGAGCAACAGCGTGAATTGCTATCGCATGTCACGCGCGGAGATTACACAACACCGACCTGCGCACAATGTGATGTGAAGATGGTTGAGCGCAGTGAGGGAAAATTCTGGGGATGTGTGAATTTTCCGAAGTGCAGAAACAGACTTTACCCGCGAGCAGCGTGAACCATGTCCATCGTCCTAACTCCCTTCGCCCGCGCCCGGCTATTTCCCAAGGATCGCCGTCTCAACGCCATTCAAGACGCGACAGCAGAATCGTTTGAGCGTTACATCAATGACAACGCGCCGCTGAAGGTGCTGGATGGCTATGCGCCGTTCTGCAAGTTGCATGTGCATCGCAATTGGACCTCCACGCGTTGCCTCACCGTGCCGATCACTGATGACAATCGTCAACTACTGCGTTCCGCATACGAAGCTAGAACAAAGGCTGAACTGCCGGTGCTGGTGCGTTGGTTTGAAGGCGTTGAGCCTCCAGTAGCGAACTACCTCGTGGTGATTCTCTACAGTCGTGAGCAGATGCAGAAAGAGGGCGACACCATCAATGCCGATTGGGGTGTTGTCGGTTGCATGTACACCGAAGCGCCAGAAGAAATCCCGATGGCGCCGATCACCATGATGAGAAACGCCCTCGGAGTTGACGAGGGCGGTTCAGGTGTCGCGATGGATCGTGACGCGTATCGGCTTGCTGTGGATTTTTGGGAGCGCAACGCGAATTGGCGGCCTAGAAAATAAGCGCTTAGTTCGGAATCAAGCGTTTAACGATCGAAACTGTCGCGGCGTTGCGTTGAATACTTTGCGCATCAGGCGGCGCAGTGCGGTGGAGTCGCTGTACCCAACTTTTTCTGCTACCTGATCCACCGACATGTTTGTGGTTTCCAGAAGTCGCCGAGCGCGTTTGAGTCGCACGAACTGGATTAACTCTGAAGGGTTCTTTCCGGTGGCCGCTTTGATGCGTCGCGCCAATGTTTTTTCAGAGATGCACA
The DNA here is from genome assembly GCA_040387055.1 of Pseudomonadota bacterium. Taxonomy (GTDB): domain Bacteria; phylum Pseudomonadota; class Gammaproteobacteria; order Nevskiales; family Nevskiaceae; genus Stenotrophobium. Next base: position 31,801 of record JAZKEM010000104.1, read on the forward strand.
GTTTTTCTGCCATTTCTTTAACGCTTAATGCGTTGGGAAGAGACTTCTCTATTTGCTGGGAAAGATTGGCAATCAGTTCATTCCCATTTGCGAGCATGGCCGGAACAATGAACGGCGCTTGAGCTTCTCGGCCATCAACGACGAGCACGCGTGAAACGGCTTCGGCCAAAGCATTGCCGAAGCGTGCGTTAATCAGTCTGATCATCAAGTCGGTTTGTGCGAATGCAGCGCCAGCGGTCCACACCGGGCCATCGGAAATCACGAGACGATTCGCGTCGACGACACATTCAGATTCAATTTTCTGCAAGTGACTCGCAAGCCACCACGTCGTTGTGACTTTTCGATTTTTCAAAAGCCCCGCGGCCTGTAGAAGAAATACTCCTGAGCAAGAGGCAGCAACTGTTCCGCCAGCTCGTGCATGCGTTTTCAAGGCAGCGATTGCTCTTTGAGCATCGGCCTGTTCAAGGCGTAAATCCACGGCTTTGGGACTTCTGGTCGCCAATCCCGGAATAACCCAGATGGAGTTGTCGCTTTTAAGGCGACTAGGAAGGGGCTTGGCATCGATAAACATGCCATTGCTAAGCGACGTTGGGCCCTCTTCGCATAGCGATAGCACTTTCCATTTCGGCGTTGCTGCGCCGACGCTTGGTGCCATCGTGACCGCAGTCGATAAAAGATCGAGTGTCGCGGAGACCGAAGATGCAAAGGCGCCAGGCGCAATCAGAATGGTGAAATCGTTCATTGGCGTATTTAGCCTTAAATATGTCAGATAAGACACTACAACATTTCCATCGTTAACGCTTAAATACTGCAACTTGGTGTGAGGCCGGCACTGCGCTCATTCAGCTGCGAGGAAAAGATATTTATGCGTGGATTAATTCATGTGCTGACTTTCAAGATCGCATTCACCGTCGTTGGGGCTTGTGTGCCACTGCTGTTGCTCTCTGAAAGTGCGCTGCAATGGCTAGGTTTTGAAGTGCCTCAGCCCATTTTATTTCTTCGCATGCTGGGCATGGCGTACGCGGCGCTGATCGTCGGATATGCGTTTGGGCTGAAAGACGCCAAACGCGGTATTTATCCTGCCCATGTTGTCTGGATCGGAATTGTCAGCAATGGCGGTGCGGCGCTGATCCTGAGTTTTGCGGCACTGAATGGGACATGGGCGCAATGGGGTGATCTTGCTCAGATACTGATGTGGAGTTCGCTCATTTGCCTGACAGGCATCACAGCGGGATTGATTGCTTTTGGCCCTTTCGACTTGCGTATTGATGTAGAGCTTTCCAAGAAATATGCAGAGTTCCGATGAGACGCCCATGTTAAGTACACCCGAAAAATCAGCTGTGCACGCTGAGGTGGTTTCCGAACTCAACACTGAGGCCATTGCCAAGGTGTTCGGGTGGATGACCAAACCTGATCGGCGAACTGCAACGATTCAAGAGCAGCAAGCTTTAGCCGGAGCGACTCGTCATCAGTTCAACTTTGAAGGCCTGTCGCTATCAGCTTGGGTTTGGGGTGAAGGCAAGCCGGTCTTATTGCTACATGGCTGGGAAAGCCGCGCCGCGCACATGACCGCTTTTGTACCAGCGCTACTTGAGCGAGGCTTTCAGGTCATCGCCTTAGATGCGCCCGCGCACGGTGAATCTCAGGGCGAATTCATGGACGTGGTCAAGTACGGCAGAGCCATTCTTGCGACTTCATCCGAGCTTGGCCCTTTTGCTGGTGTCATTGCACATTCATTTGGCGCGGGTGCTGCGCTTTATGCTTACGCGAATGGACTGCAGGTTCCAGCCTGTGTGCAATTAGCTGGACCAAGCACGTTAACCAGCATCATGCGACATCTGTCGAGTCTGGTTTCCTTAAACGAGCAAAGCATTTCTCATCTTCGCGCCATGTTGCATGAACATGCGGGTGTGCCGGTTGAGGTGATGGATCTGCAAGCGCTGCAATCAGGCAGAGCGCATCCGGCATTGCTGATACATGATCCTGAGGATCGTGTTGTGCCAGTGAGTAATAGCTATGAACTGCTAGCGGCCTGGCCCGGCGCTTCGTTCTTGAGAGTCTCTAGCTTGGGGCATAAACGCATTCTGACGGATGCGTTCGTGGTTTCTAGTGCGGTGGAATTTATTACGCATGCGCAGGGCAAGTAAGTTCTCATGAACATCGATGGCATAAGGGCAGCCACCACTCACGACGCTGCTCAGATTGCAAAGCTGGTGAACGATGCGTATCGGCCTTCGCCTGAGGCGGGAGGCTGGACACACGAATCCGCGTTAGTGTCAGGGCCGAGAGCGAGCGTCGCAATGATTGAATCAGCAATCGCTGCGGCTCATTCCACACTACTCGTAGGGCTGCACAATCAAGAGATTCTGGCCTGCGTACAAATTGAACAGCACGGCAGCGCCAGTCACATCGGTTTGTTGGCCGTTAGTCCGCAGTTGCAGAGCGGTGGCCTTGGAAAAGAAATGCTCAAGCATGCTGAAGACTTTGCAATCGAGAAGTACGGTGCAAATAAATTTGTATTGGCTGTTGTTACCAATCGAAGTGAGCTGGCAGCGTTCTACGTGCGTCGCGGCTATCAAAAAACGAGTGAAGTGACTGGCTATCCCAAGGATGCGGGTGTTGGCACTCCTTTGCGCTCGGATCTAAAAGTTGAGATGTATGAGAAAACTGCCGAAGGCCTGATGACGGTGAGAGGTTGAGACATGTACTTATCTGCACAATCCATCCGTGACATGGCAGGCCAACAGAGAACTCATTTTCTGAATAGCAATGCTGTTCGGAACAATAAGTCACTGGGTGATGAAGTTGGGCTCAAAAACCTCGGCGTTCATCTGATTACAGTTCAGCCCGGGCACTACTCTACGGAGCCGCATGCCCATCTGTTTGAAGAAGAGTGCATCTATGTTATTTCAGGTCGTGCGATCGCAACGCTTGGGTCAGAGACGCTAGAGGTCGGCACCGGAGATTTCATTGGATGTCCGCTCAATGGTATCGGACACTGTCTGCAGGCGATTGGATCTGAGCCCTTGATCTGCATCGTTATGGGCCAGCGTTTGGCTCAGGATGTGGCAGATTACACAAACCTCAAGAAGCGGCTATATCGAAATAATGGGGAATGGAACCTGGTTGATCACGCTGATATTCAGCGCATTCAACGTTAGTAAAAATGATTCTGGAGTGAATATGAACTATGTGTTGATCATCCATGCCGTCAAAGACTATCGGGCATGGAAGAAGATTTTTGATGATGCTTCATCTATTCGTAAGAGTGCGGGTGAAATTAACTATTACGTACTGCGCGATGAGCATGATGAAAACAAGATCGTGCATTTCTCGCAGTGGGAATCACTGCAGCAAGCTAGAGACTTCTTTGAATCGCCACGATTAGTTGAGATCCGCCTGCAAGCGGGTGTCGAAGCGCCTGAGTTCAATTACCTTAAGAGTCTGGAAATCGGAACGCTGTGAGAATCGAATGGCCCGTCATTTGAAGACTATCGAGTTCTGGTTCGACTTCGGAAGCAACTACAGCTATCTGACCACAATGCGCATTGAGCAAGCAGCATCCAACTTGGGTGTCACGGTTCTATGGCGGCCATTTCTTCTCGGACCTATTTTCAAATCGTTTGGATGGGAGACCTCTCCCTTCGTGCTGCAGAAAGCCAAAGGTGAATACGTCTGGAAGGATATGGCGAGGGAATGCCAGAAGTATGGTCTTGCCTGGACTCAGCCGACGAACTTTCCGCGCGCTTCAATATTGCCGCAGCGTGTGGCGCTGGCCGGTGCGGATGAGCCGTGGCTTGCAGAGTTCTGCCGGAAAGTGATGACGACCAATTTTGTAGAGGATCGAGATGTCGATTCATTCGACACCATTCGCGGCATCTTGGACAGAATGGGTTTGTCCTCAGAGCAAATACTTGCTGCTGCACTTTCTGCCGAAAATAAATTGGCGCTGCGCCATCAAACCGAAGCGGCACAGGCTAAAGGTATCTTTGGTGCGCCCACGTTCTTTGTCGGCGATGAGATGTATTGGGGCAATGATCGATTGGATGATGCCCTACGGTACGCCTATACGAACAATGGCTGAATAAGCTTTAAAGATGTCCAAATGGACACTCGAAGGAGTAAGTCCATCAGCGTCAAATAGTCGCACCTTATCTATCAGGTGCCTTCCATGCCGAATATCTTTGTCAGAGTCCCTAAGGGTGCATTTCCTGATGCTGCGCGTCAGCGGCTTGTTCGCAATATCAACGATGCTGCTGCGGCCGCAGAGCAAATCCCTAATGATCCACAGAAGCGTTTCCTGACTTGGGTTGTCGTTGAAGAAATTGAGCGCGGCATGTGGACCTGTGGCGGCCTTGATGTATCAAGCAAAGCTTTGCCCTGTTTCGCTATCGTGCATGTGCCCGCGGGCGTTTTGAATTCCTCAGCCAGAGCGCTCTACATCAAGCTCATGTATGAAGCCTTCAAGCTCGCACTTCCGGATGGTGAGCAGAGGCAATTGATCACCTCAGTCATTTTGCAGGACGTAGCGGATGGCGATTGGGGTGGTAACGGCATCGTCTGGACATTGCCCAAGCTCGCACAGGCCGCAGGCTATGCACACTTGCAACATCTGACGCGAGCTAGCACGGCACCCGCTAAAAATTTTGAGGCTGTGCCATGAGTGCGCGTGACATGAAGGTGGACGACGCGCTCGAAGATTTCACCGCACGCGAAATCACCTTGAATGATGTGACCAAGAGAGTTTATGTCGCAGGTCAAGGGCCCGCCGTCATCGTGATGACAGAAATGCCCGGCATCAGTCCTCATGTCGCACGCTTTAGTCGCTGGGTGCGTGACGCAGGATTGACCGTGTACATGCCCTCACTGTTTGGTCGCGATGGCGTGATTGCGAGTGCTGATGAAGGCGGCGCCATATTCAAACGCGCGTGCATTAGCGCAGAGTTTCGTGCCTTTGGTTCCAATGAGTCGAGTCCAGTGACGCAATGGCTGAGAGCGCTTGCCAGACTCGCGCATCAAGAATGTGGCGGCCCGGGCGTCGGCGCGATTGGCATGTGCTTCACCGGAAACTTCGCGCTTTCAATGATGCTGGAGTCTTCCGTGCTCGCGCCTGTCGTCTCGCAGCCTTCGCTTCCGTTTGATGATCCGGCGGGCATCGGCATTCCGCAGAACGAGCTTGCGCTAGTGCGTGAACGACTTGAGCGCGAAAATCTCACCGTCATGGCTTATCGATTCGCAGGCGATAAGTTCTGCAAGGCACAGCGCTTCGAGGCTTATGCCCAAGCTCTGGGCGATCGCTTTGTCGCACGCGTGCTTCCAGACAGCGCTGCAAATACCGATGTCGCGCCGTTCTTTGCAAAACATGTGGCAAGTCCACATAGCGTTGTCACTGCGCATCTCATTGATGAAGCGGGGCAACCCACAGTCGCAGCGCGCGACGAGATTCTGGCTTTCTTCCTGAGGACCCTACGGTCACAAGTGGAAAAGTGACTGACGCTGAGCGCAAGCTCAGCAGAGTCACATTCACGCTTTGATCACGGGGATCACGATCACATGAATATCATCGATGCTTGGGCACAACCTGCACTCGGCCGGGTGCGACAGAAGTTGCCGGAGGTTGCACGCCTGTTTGAGAAATCGGGCTCGGCACATCTGCTCGATCAGAAACTTGATCCAGCGCAAACCGTTGCGCTGATGGATGCTGCCGGTGTCGAGCGCCTGATGCTGTGTGCATGGTGCAGGCCGGAAGGCTGGTTGTGGACCAACGATGACGTCGCCGAATTTGTACGCGCATTTCCAGATCGCTTCACCGGTGTGGCGACGGTTCATCTGGCAGATCCTGTCGCTGCTGTGCGTGAGTTGGACCGAGCGGTACGTGAGCTTGGATTCAAAGCGCTGCGAGTGGTGCCTTGGCTGTGGAAGCTGCCGCCCAACGACAAGCTCTACTACCCGCTTTACGTGAAGTGCATTGAGCTGGATATCCCGTTCTGCACGCAGGTTGGTCACACCGGCCCACTGATGCCTTCAGAAACGGGGCGTCCCGTTCCATACCTTGATGAAGTGGCGCTGACATTTCCAGAGCTGCGCATTGTGGGTGGACACATCGGTCATCCGTGGACAGACGAGATGATTGGTCTGGCTTGGAAGCACGACAACGTGTTTATCGATACCTCAGCGTATCTGCCGCGCTATTACCCACCTGCCTTGCTGCACTTCATGAAGACCTATGGTCAGCATAAGGTTTTGTTCGGCTCCAACTTTCCGCAATTGTCTTTGGAAAAATGCGTGGAGCAGATTAAGCAATTGGATTTTGGTGCGGAAGTGGAAACGAGTTTCCTCGAGGCCAATGCGCGAAACGTATTCCGCCTTTAATGACGCGAAATAGCTTCTATTAGAAAATTGGAAAGGGTGCGATGAAAAGCCAATCTGAAAAATCCAAAGAATTTATCGAACTTCATCAAGCTGGAAATTGCTTCGTCATCCCTAATCCTTGGGATAGCGGATCGGCCAAGCTGCTGCAACATCTTGGCTTCAAGGCGCTCGCATCAACCAGTGGAGGATTCGCGTTCTCTCAGGGCAGGAGCGATCCCAGCATTCATGCACAAGAAATGCTCGGCCACTTGTCTGAGCTAGTGCGGTCAACCGATCTGCCAGTTAGCGCAGATCTGAAAAATGGATTTGGACGCTCTCCAGAAGATGCGGCAAGAACCATTCTTGAAGCTGCTAAGACAGGCATAGTCGGCGGCTCCATCGAAGACGCATCTGATGACGATGCCGATCCAATCTACGACATTGGATTGTCCGTCGAGCGAATTCAAAGTGCTGTGGCAGCAGCCAAATCTCTGGATTTCAAATTCACGCTGACGGCGCGTGCTGAAAACTATTTCTATGGGCGTGCGGATATCAAAGACACCATCAAGCGCCTGCAGGCTTATCAAGAGGCTGGTGCAGACGTCCTGTTCGCGCCGGGGATTCAATCAAAAGATGACATCAAAGCCATCATCCAGTCAGTGGACCGGCCATTGAATGTCATGATGGGTTTGCAAGGCGTTCAACTCTCGGTTGCCGAGTTAAAGGAGCTAGGCGTCACCCGCATCAGCCTAGGTGGATCGCTCGCAAGAGCGGCTTATGGCGCGTTGGTGCGCGCCGCTAAAGAGGTTCAATCCGCGGGCACCTTTAGTTATGCGAATGAAGCTATCTCCGGCAAAGAGCTGAACAGCATCTTCTCGTAGTTATAGCGTCGGAATAAATCCCAATGGCAGCCATCACCATGATGCGCAATCCCTTGTGCGTGGACGAGTGCGCCCCCCCGCAAAACGGTAGGGCTGCGGGAATTTTGTTAATTCCGTCACATTATTGATTTTCACTCTGTCGTTAGGATCAGGCCGTTCGCTGTTGATTCTGGCAATGGAGTGGCCGCATGTTGCAATTGCAATGGACGCAGAATTTTCGTGAATGTTGTTTTCCGGCAATCATCATTATCAGCACAGCGATTACGTTCATCTCGCCTGTGTGGGCCGAATCCCCCAGCAATCCGACGCAAGCATCCCGGCTTGAAACCGTTGTCGTAACCGGCACGCGCCTCAAGCAGGTTGATCTTGAAGGGCCGCTGCCGCTGGTATTGATTACGCGCCAGCAAATCGAGCAGTCTGGTGAAATCAGCGTCGCCGCTTTATTGCGCGATCAGATCGACAATAACCTTGGCTCATACACGCCAACCTCCGGTACGGGCGTGATGCAGGGCGCCGCTCAGGTGAATCTGCGTGGTCTTGGTCCCGGACGCACCCTGGTGCTGATTGATGGTCGACGCATGCCCAACAATCCGGCCAATGGTGGGGCGTCGCAGAACATCAACAATATTCCGTTGGCCCTGGTCGAGCGCATCGAAATCCTGCGCGGTGGTGCCTCCGCCATTTATGGTTCAGACGCGATAGGCGGTGTCATCAACATCATCACCAGGAAGGACTACAACGGCATGCAGCTGGGCGGCCAGTTGGATTTTCCGGATGGCGGCGTCGGCAATGCGCAGACGGCAAGCCTGCTTGGCGGATTCAGCAATGACAAGGGCAATCTGTTTTTCTCGCTAGAGCATTACAACAAAGAGATCATCTACAGCCGCGACCGCGATGGGGTGCGCAGTCTCACCAGTGGTAACGGCTATCCCGGTACGATCAATGAGTACGATGCGGCAGGAAATTTTCTCGATAGCCGGCCCTTTTCCGATTGTCCGACCGCTGGTTTTGGTTCCAGCCCCGAGTATCCCAACTCGACCGTGATCGATGACAGTTGTCGTTATCTGCTGGGTGGAGAAACGGCGTTGACGGCTGCGGTCAAACGCGACAGCCTCAGTGTCGGTGGCAACTATCGTCTGCCTGCTGGCATCACCCTGTTTACGCGCGCGACCCTGCTCAGTGCAAAAACAGTTGGGCACCTTTCGCCAGCCAGTGTCGATACCATCATCGACGGCGTCAAACCGGGCGTTGCCAGCGGCAACGTCGGTGTGTTGATCCGGCCAGACAGTCCGTTCTATCCCGAGCCGGGCGACCCCAATTATCGCAATCCAGATTCGACGCTGGTGCTCAATTACCGTATCAGCGCGCTCGGTTTACGCGACACCGTAGTCAACGAGCAGGTCGGCCAGTTCCTGTTGGGCCTGAGTGGCAGGCTCAATGTTGCCGGCTTCAATGATTGGGAAATCGCCGCCAGCTACAACAATTATCAGCAGGATGCATTCGGCAAAAATAACGGCTTGCGACGTGAATTCCAGACAGCGGTGGATGGCGGGCGCTTCAATCCCTTTGCGCCCGATGCGCAAGCTGCCGACGAGTTCCGCTACACCACCACCAATGACAATCGTTTCAGTTCCGAAGGCATCGACGGCAAGATCCATCTGGACTTGAAGTCGGGCGACATCAACATTCCAATGGTTTACGGCGCGGAATTTCGCCACGATCAGCTGGCTGTGATCGGTGATGCACAGTCGGCGCAGAATGTGTTGTTTTCCGCCGATGGCTCGATCAAGGGCTTCAATCCATCGAATGTTTTTGGCTACGCCAGTGGCACGGCTGAGGGCACGCGCTCTTATATGGCGGCCTACACCGAAGCTGCTACCCAGCTTTTTGAGGACAAGCTGGATCTGGGTCTGGCCCTGCGTTACGACCACTACAATGATGTCGGCGGTTCATTTAGCCCGAAGCTTTCACTGGGCTACCGGCCGCTCAAAAGTCTGTTGCTGCGGACCCATCTCAGCAGAGGCTTTCGTGCGCCTGATCTGGGCTCGATGTACGGCGCGCCATCCAAGGGCAGCGGCGCGGTATTTGATTCACTCGGCTGTCGCGACAATCCTGCGAATACGGTGGCCTGCAGCTCCAACCGCTATGCAGTGGTCATGGACAGCAACCCGCAGCTGGAGCCAGAGAAATCAAAGAGCGCTTCCGCTGGGCTGGTCTGGAATGCAACATCAAAGCTGTCACTGACGGCGGATTACTACGCGGTGACGATCGACAACGCCATTACCCAGCTGGCGCCACAAACTGTGTTTGACAACGAGCTGCGCTGCGATGAGCAGGGCCGTCAATGCGACGCCCGCCGCGAAGGCTATGTGCTGCGCGATGCCAGCAAGATGATCACCTTTGCTTACCTGCCAGCAATCAACGCCGCGATAATGAAAACCAGCGGCCTCAATCTTGGTGCCCGTTACAATTTCCAGACACAGCGCTTTGGCAGCTACAGTCTCGGCACCGAGCTTGCGCGCATGCTCAGTTATCAGCGCAAAGATTCAGCGATTGCGCCCATGCTTGAGCGCCTCGACAGCTTGAATGGCGCTAGCGAAATATTTCCCAAGCTGCGTGCCAACGCCAATCTGAACTGGGCGCAAGGCCGCTTCAAATCCGCTTTGGTTTTGAACTACATCGGCGATGTCACTGATTGCGATGTGCCCGACAAGATTGCCGGAAAACCAGCCTGCAAGAATAAATTCGGCGACTACCTAACCGCTGATCTGCAGCTGAGCGTGAATACACCCTGGCGGCAGAATTTTGCGATGGGTGCGCGCAATCTCTTCAATCAGAAGCCGCAGGTCAGCCAATACCTCAAGAGCAGCAACAACCCGGGCATATTCTACGGCCTGCACAACAGTGATCAGCGTGTGATCTATCTGCGTATGACTCAGGACTTCTGATCAGCCGAGATAAGGCGTGATGTCCGGCGTGTCGATCTGCGTCGGTGATAGGAAGCGCTGCGCATAGCGCAGGTGCACGCCCTTGCGCAGAAAGAGATCGAACAGGTCGGGATCAATATGCCCTTTGAGCTTCATGCGATGCAGGATGGCAATTGATTCGGACAGTGGCTTGGCCTCCTTGTAAGGACGATCGGCAGCAGTCAACGCTTCAAAAATATCCGCGATGGCCATGATGCGCGCCGGTATCGAAAGCTCTGCAGCAGTCAGTCCACGCGGATAGCCGCTGCCATTCATTGCTTCGTGGTGGGTGCCGGCATACTCCGGCACGCGGCGCAGATGCGCCGGAAAATTCGCGCCTTCGAGCATGCGAATCGTGTGAATGATGTGTTCGTTGATCTTGAAACGTTCTTCCGGCGTCAGCGTGCCGCGTTCGATGCAGAGGTTGTAGAGCTCGCCGTGGTTGTAGAGATGTTCCGGTACTGCCATGCGAAAGCCGTCGGTGAGTGTGCGTTTGTCTTCTTCGCTGCGCGCAATCACATGCCAGGGTTTGTCGGCGAGCAGGGTTTCGGATGCCGGCAGGCTGGGATCCGAATGCTGCTGGTGCTGCGCCAGCTCTTCCTGTGCAAGGCCAAGACGGTTATCGAAATGACGCAGCCAGTGTTGCTGTCCGATCTCACGCGTGCGGACGATATCTTCAGCGCTCATCTTCTCGCTGCCGATATTGCTGCGGGCAATCATCTCGAATTGCTGTTGAAATTCTTCTGCACGTTGCTTGAAGAGATCATCGGCGGCGGCGTCGTCGAGCACGCCATCAAGCCGGGCCTGCAGAATCTGGATGCGGGCATCACGCAGCAGCACTTCGAAGCGGGTGCGGATTTCATGGATGCGGTTGTAGACCATCTCCAGCTTGGTGGCCTTGTCCATCACATGCTCTGGGCTGACGATCTTGCCGCAGTCATGCAGCCAGGCACCGATGCGGAACTCGCGCCATTCCTCTTCACTGCCAAAGGAGAATTCGGCAAGCGGACCACTTTTTGCAGCATGGGCCTCTTCTGCCAACATCAGTGCGAGTTCCGGCACGCGTGCGCAGTGACGGCCGGTGTAAGGACTCTTGGCATCGACCGCCTCGCCGAGCGTACGCACCAGGGTGTCGAGAAGATTGTTCTGCGCGGTAATGAGTTTCTGGTTTTCCAGCGCTACCGTTGCCTGTGCAGCCAGTGCTTTGAGATAAGCGACCTGTGATTGTGAGAATGGCGCCACCTTTGCGAATTCCGGATCGGTGGCGTTGAACAGCTGCATGACGCCGGTGACTTTGTTATCGGGCGTTTGCAGCGGTAGCGAGACCAGCGTCAGCGCGCGGAAACTCGGATCGTTGCGATGGTGCTGGCGAATCAGGATCAGCTCGGGGCGCGGATCGTTCTCGAAATCATCCACTACCGTCATCGTGCAGCTGCGCGCGGTGTACACCGCCAGCGAAGTGTTCTGCAGTTGCGATAACTTCATATCAAGTGCAGGCACTAGCTGCGGCATCGCCATGCCACTGCTCGCCGCAGGGCGCAGGATGTCATCGTCGTCGCGCAGGAACAGGATGGCGATTTCGGCACCGGTATTCTCGCGCGCCGCCAGCAGAATGGCGTCGAGCAGAGAAGACTGGTCCTTTTCATCAACCAGTTTGATGCCGGTTTGGACCAGATGCTCAAGATGGCTGGAGCTGCGTTGCAGCGAGCGCGTGTCGCGGGCCAGCGCATTGCGCATGGATTCATGTGCGAGACCCAGCTCCCTGATTTCACGGACTGCCGACTTCATCGGCTGCTCGCTCGGGCTGAAGTCGAAGTGGCCGATGCGCTCCGAGTTCTCAATCAGGTCTTGCAGAACGCGCGCCATGGCGCTGGCACCAAACCAGGTGAGGGGTAGCACGATGGTCAGGCTCAGCAATGCCACCAGCCAGGCATCACGGCGCCCGCCTGCGGCGGCTTGCGACATGTCACTCAGTGGCGCCAGCAGCAGAATGCGGTAATTCGAACCGTGATTCTTGGCCATGTCGTGCCAGGCCAGCAAAAATTGTCGGCCTCCCAGCGTCACCAGGCTGGTCTGGTTTTGCGCGAGTTGATGCAGCGTGCGGGCGATGTCAGCGAGGACTGGGTCGCCGAGTTGAGCAAGTGTGTCCATGCGACTTTTATTGGTATCCAACGCGTTCCAGTTCGGCCCGTTCATGCGATAGGCCAGCAGGCGTTGTTGTTCATCAATCATCAGAACGGCGCCGTTGGCGCTGACCGGAATGCGTGCCAGCAGACGGTCTGACTTTTCCAGCGGTGTCGTCAGTAAGATCAATCGGTGTTGCGATCGCAGCACCATCGACGTGGCCTGATAGTCGCGGCCATACACATCGAACGGCGGACTCACCACGATAGTGTCTGAATGCATGGCGCGCTGCTGCCATTCTGATTTGAGCACAGGAAGATCTGTCACGATTTGTCGCCGTTGCAGAACCTTGCCGTCCGCAGCGTAGTAGCTGACGTGGATGATTTTCTGCTCGCCTGGCTTTGCGCGCATCTGGCCCATCGTATAAACGCTGCCGGCCGGGGCTTCTTTGTCTTCCTTCAGAAAGTAAAGCATGCCTTCGCCTGGCGTGGACACCGACAGGGCATTGGGTCCGGGCAGTTGCAGGAAAGACTGCGCCAGTGCGGAGGTGGCTGACTCGGCATAAATGTCCGGGACTGTCGGCAACAGCTGTGCGACGGTTTCCAGATAGCGCATGAACGAAATCGTCATCGCGTCGAGTTCGTCGAAGGCGCCGCGCGCGAGCTGATGAAAATTCTCGCGCCCGTTCCGCTCGACCTGCATCTGTACGCGGCCCAGCACAAACCACAGGAAAATGGCGGTTATCGCGAGAATGATCAGCATCACCCGCACAGTCACAAGAACTCGGAAAGGAACGCTAGTCCGGTAGATCATGAGGCGGCTACTCCGTCCGCGGGGTTGCTGAGATAGAGCGTGATGTTGACTGCGTCGATCTGCTCTTTTGCAAGGAAACGGTGGGCATAGCGCAGATGCACGCTGCGACGCAGGAAGAGATCAAACAGGTCTGGATCGATATGACCCTTGAGCTTCATGCGATGCAGGATGGCGATGCATTCGGACAGCGGCTTGGCAGTCTTGTAAGGCCGGTCTGCTGCGGTCAGTGCCTCGAAGATGTCGGCGATCGCCATGATGCGTGCCGGAATCGACAGCTGTTCGTTCTTCAGTCCGCGTGGGTAACCGCTGCCGTTGATGGCTTCATGATGGGTGCCTGCGTATTCCGGCACGCGCTGCAGATGCGGCGGGAACTGCGCGCCTTCGAGCATGCGGATGGTGTGGATGATGTGCTCGTTGATCTTGAAGCGTTCTTCCGCAGTTAGCGTGCCGTACTCGATGCAGAGGTTGTAGATCTCGCCGTGTTTGTAGAGATATTCCGGCACCGTCATGCGGAAGCCATCGGTGAGTGCACGCGTCGCTTCTGTGCTGCGCTCAATCAGATGCCAGCATTTGTCGGTGAGCAGTGCTTCAACGGCAGGCAGGCTGGCGTTGCTGGCGTCGCTGGCGTCGCCATGACGCGACAGCTCTTCATGCGAAAGGCCGAGGCGGTCATCAAAATGACGCAGCCAGTTTTGTGTGGCGATGACGCGCAGCTTGGCAATATCTTCAGCAGCCATCTTTTCGCTGCCGACATTGCAGCGCGCGATCAGCGCAAACTGCTCCTGCAATTCCTCTGCGCGTCGGCTGAAGCGGGCGTCGGCAGTTGCGGCGTCGAGCGAGCCATCGATCTGAGCCAGCAGCGTTTCGGTGCGGGCATCACGCAGCAGCACTTCAAAGCGCAAGGCGATTTCGTGGATGCGGTTGTAGACCATATCCAGCTTGGTGGCCTTGTCCATCACATGCTCGGGGCTGGTGATCTTGCCGCAGTCATGTAGCCAGGCGCCGGTGCGGAACTCGCGCCATTCGTCTTCCGTATTGAATGCAAAACCGGCGAGTGGGCCGCTGTCTGCGGCGTGGGCTTCTTCGGCCAGCATCAGTGCCAGTTCTGGTACGCGTGCGCAGTGTCGGCCGGTGTAGGCGCTCTTGGCATCCACCGCGTCGCCGAGCGTACGCACCAATGTATCCAGCAAACGACTTTGCGAGATGATCAGTTTCTGATTCTCCAGCGCTACCGATGCCTGTGCGGCCAGTGATTCGAGGTAGGAGATTTGCGATGCGGAGAATCGGGTGACCTGACCAGTATCCGGGTCGATTGCATTCAGGATCTGCATGACGCCAATCACGCGACGATCAGGCGTGCGCATCGGCAGTGAGACGGCGGTCTGCACCTGCAATCCACTTTCCGCGACCTGACGGCGCCAGATGGTGAGTAACTCACGCGTGTCTGTCTCGATATCGTCGACGACGATCGTGGTCCCGCTGATCACCGTGGACACTGCCAGCGACTCGTGCTGAAGCTGCGGTGACTTCAGATCAAGTCCAGGACCGGCTTTGGGGAATATCAGGCCCGTTGTCGCGACTAGCTGCAGGATGTTGTCGTCGTCACGCAACAACAGTACTCCGCCTTCAGCTGCAGCGATCTCACGTGCGGCATCGAGTACGGTGTCCAGCAGATGCTGGCGATCTTTCTTGTCGACCAAGCTCACGCCAATGCCAACCAGGCGTTCGAGATGCCGGGAAACCCGCGTCTGCGCCTCTACGCGGGTAGACAGGGCATAGCGCATGGATTCATGCGCCAGTCCCAGCGCCTTGACCTCACGCACATTGGACTGCAGTGGAAAATTCAGCGGCTCAAAATCCATGCGTCCGACGCGCTGCGAATGTTTGACCAGCGCTTGCAGCACGCGTGTCATGCGACCGGTTCCCCACCAGCTCAGTGGCAGTAGTATCGCCAGTAGTGCCAGCGTGATCAGCCAGGCGTCGCGGCGTGCGTTGGCAGTGACCTGTGACATGTCGCTGAGCGGAGACAGCAGCAGCATCTTGTACTGTGTGCCCTTGACCTTGAGCATGCTATGCCAGGCCATCAGATAGGGAGTTCCACGGATGGTGATCAGGCTGGTTTCATTTTCTGCCAGCTTGTCGGTGGCCAGAGCGGCGGCGGTGAGCACCGGATTTTTCAGATTGGTCAGCGCTTCCATGCGCGCGGTCTCAATATTGGCTCGGGACCAGGCCGGGCTCTGTGAATGAATGGCGATCAAGCGCAATTGCTCGTCGATGATTAACGCGGCGCCGTTACTGCTGATCGGCAGGTGCTGCAGCAGCTTGTCGATCATGTCCAGCGGCGTGGTCAGCGAGACCACGGTCTGATTGACGCGAGCCGAAAGTGTCATCGCTAGGTTGTCTCGACCCGGTATCGGATGCGGCGAGCTGAGATAGGGCTCGTTTAAACGCAGGGCGTTCTGGTGCCACTCGCTCCTGCTCGGATAAAGGTCGATCGGGATGCGTCGGCGCGCGATCACGCTGCCGTCGATCCTGTGATAACTGGCAGAGATCACGCGGCTGTCATCGGCCTGCACTTGCAGCAGGCCCATGGTATAGGCCGCTCCTGTCGGGGCTTCGATGTCGCGCCGCAGAAAATAAAGCTCGGTATCGTCCGGCCAGACCACCGTCAGCGCGTTCTGCCCCGTTTCTTTCAGGAAAGTCTGCGCCAGCGCATTGCGGGTTGCTTCAGAGAAGCGATCCGGAAACATCGGCAGTAGTTTCGACAGGGTGTTGAGGTAGCGCAGGCGCGATTGCGTCAGCTCGTCGAGTTCACCAAAAGCACTGTTGGCAAAGACCTGAAAGTTCTCACGCGCACTCTGTTCGATCTGATCTTGAACGCGTCCTAGAACAAACCACAGAAAAATTCCTGTGAGTGTGAGTACAAGTGCAGCGACACGCAGCGTTGTGAGAACTTGAAACGGCAAGCTGTACTGGCGCGTCATAAGATTTCGCTCTCCTTGCGGATGCTCAAGCTTTTGATCGCTGCTCACCGCAAGGCAGCAGGCTGCTGCCTAGGATTCTTGAGAGTGACCATCGGAATGGAAGACCGGGGCCGGTCTTCCATTTCAATTTAGCGCAGCAACCGACTGATACTCAGTGATGCGAGTCTCAAAGAAATCCTTTTCACTTGAGGTTTTCTTTCTACCTCTACAAGCAAGCTACGCGGGAATATTAAAGAGAGGACTACCCGAATGGGGAGGCGTCCATCGGTTTGATCACGACCGTTGCAGTCGTGAGTAGATGCCAGAAGGAAGGCGACAGCAGCGATCCCCAACAGCGCTATTTCATGAAGGGCAGCGGACTCGAAGCCAGCGTGCGGGCCAGTCCCGGCATGAAACGCTTGAGGTAATAACCGGCCCACGCTTCTGGTGACACCGGCACCACTGCACGGTTATGGCGCACGGCGTCGACAATCGCGCTGGCGACTTTCTCTGGCCCGTAGTTACGCTTCTTGTAGAACGCCACGGCATTCTTCTGCCATTTGGCGGATACGCCTTCGGCCAATGTTGTCGCAACGATGTTGGTGTTGATCACGCCTGGGCAGATTGCGGTGACGCCAATGTTCTGCTTCTGGAGGTCCATCCGCAGCGCTTCGCTAAAGCCCAGCACCGCGAACTTCGAAGCTGCGTACACCGGCAGATCCGGCGCCGCGAAATAACCCGCCATCGACGCCGTATTCACCACATGGCCGTGACCGCGTTCAACCATCGCCGGAATGAACAACTTGCAACCCAGCATCACGCCACGCACGTTGACGGCATGAACCTTGTCCCAAGTTTCGATACTGGTCTCAAGAAAGCGGCCCGACGCACCAATGCCCGCGTTGTTGACCAGCACATCCAGCGCACCATGTTCCGCGTGCACCTTGTCCGCCAGCGAGCGCATCGCCTTCTCGCTGCTGACATCCGCCGTATACGTTTCGCAGCTGCCGCCCTTGGCAGCAATCAGCGCCGCAGTTTCCTTGACGCTGGCCGTGCCCACATCAACCGCGATGATGTGCGCCCCTTCCTTGGCAAACGCCAACGCAGTCGCGCGACCGATGCCGCTACCGGCGCCAGTGATCAGAATTTTTTGTTGGTCAAAGCGGGACATGTCCTTCTCCAATGCGCGTTTCCGTAGGGTGCGCTGCGCGCACCATTTATTGATTGGCCGCGTAGCCAAGCAAAGTGGCTTAACCGCGAAGCAGTGCGCGCATCGTAGGAGCGCCTCTTAGGCGCGATTGGTGCAGCACCAATCGCGCCTAAGAGGCGCTCCTACAAAAGCTCACATCCGCGCTTTTGTAGGGTGGGTGCAGCGAAGCGAAACCCACCGTCGGCGCACGATTCGAACATGGTGGGTTTCGCTACGCTGCACCCACACTACGGTAAAGCAGCTTTTAAGCCGTAGGAACCTTCTTCCAATCCGCCAAAAACTGCGCAAGCCCGCTATCCGTCAACGGATGCTTCACCATCATCTTGAACACCGACAGCGGCAAGGTCCCCACATGCGCACCAGCCTTCAGCGATTCCAGCACATGCTGCGGATGGCGCAGGCTGGCGGCCAGCACTTCAGTCTTGAAATCATAAGTGCGGTAGATCTGCACGATGTCGCGGATTAGCTGCATGCCGTCCTGGCCGATATCGTCGAGACGACCGACAAAGGGCGACACATACGTCGCGCCAGCCTTGGCCGCCAGCAGCGCCTGCAGCGGCGAAAAGCACAGCGTCACGTTGACCTTATGCCCCGCCGACGTCAGCGCCTTGGTGGCTTTGAGCCCTTCGGTGGTCAGCGGGCATTTGACGACAATGTTCGGATGAACCGCAGCAAACTTCTTGCCCTCGGCAATCATGCCCTCGGCATCGAGGCTGATCGTCTCCACGCTGATTGGCCCGTCGATGATCTTGACGATCTCCTGCACCACGTCATCCAGCTTGCGCCCGGTCTTGGCGATCAGCGAAGGATTGGTCGTGACGCCATCCACCAGCCCGGAGGCGGCGGCTTCGCGTAGTTCATTGGTATCGGCGGTATCGAGGAAGATTTTCATGGCAAGCGGAGTGCTGTCGTTTTAAGTGAGCGCAGTTTTTACCACAGAAGCCGGATTTGAAGCACCTCTTAGTGATAGTCCTCTTCAAGCTGATGACGCACAGCCAGAATCGTCACGACCGTATCGTTCTCGATCTCAAACAGCGCGACATAGCCAGCGCTACCAAAAGGAATCACCATCTCGCGCAGGAAGGAATTATCGGTGGTGGCTTTGCGACAACTGAAAGGGAAGTCCCGCAACAACTCCAGGGCTTTGGTCACGGCTTCAAGCGCACGCTCAGCAACTGCAAGATCACGATCTAGCTGAAACTCGTACAGGCGTAACAGATCGTCACGGGCCGCCTGCGTAAAACGCAGCTTGTAACTCACTATTGGCTCTTAGCCTTCTTCTTGGCCAGCTTCGACTTCATCTCGCGCAGCACTTGATCGGCAGAAAAATACGTGCCGCTCTGTTTTGCTTCGTCACGCGAGGCAAGTCCGCGAGTAATAAACTCTTGCTGTGTGCGCCGACGCTGGATGTGAGCGCGCAGAGATTCTTCAAGGAAGCCGGAGAGTGTTTCCCCTTCCCGCAATAAATCCTCTGCCGCCTCGCGCAACTCGGGTGCCACTCTCAAAGAAGGAATAGACGCGGTTTTCATGGCCACAGCTCCGTGCATCGCATATGCGATGCAATATGGCAGAGTGACCTGCATCTAGCAACGCTCCTGAACATAAGCGAGCCAGACTCTTCAATTTGAATCACCCAATAAAAAACGCCCTCGGGCTAGCCGAGGGCGTTTCAGGTATTGCGATGGATCGTGAGGCTTAAACCGCCTTCACCATCATCCGTGTTAAGCGTTTGAAGCGGTGTCGACGGCGCTAGTAACTTCGACAGGAGCGGCGGTCTCGGCAGGTGCCGGGGCAGCTACAGGCGCAGCGGCAGCAACGGCAACCGGAGCCTTCTTCGCAACTTTCTTCTTCACGACTTTCTTAACAGGCTTCTTCGCGACCACTTTCGGAGCTGGAGCTTTCTTCGCTACAACCTTCTTGACGATCTTCTTGGCAGCTTTCTTAGGAGCAGCCTTCTTTGCCGCTTTTTTAGCGACCTTCTTCACGACTTTCTCAGGCGCTTTCTTGGCGGAAGCCTTCTTTGCTGGCTTCTTGGCGACTTTCTTAGCTACTTTCTTCGCCGCCTTCTTAACGGCCTTTACTGCCTTCTTCACAACTTTTTTAACGACTTTCTTGCCAGATTTTTTGGCTGCTTTCTTAGCAACCTTCTTGGCTGCCTTCTTCTTTCCTGCCATGTCGAAACTCCGATAGTGATGCAGGAATAGCGCCTGCGCGCTTGAGTAAAGCAAACGTCTTGCCAGATGGCAATCAAATCTTGAAGAAGATCTAAATTAATCTTCGATTGGCTATAAGAAATTCGAGTGCGCATTTGCTGCGGCGGCTCCATCCGGTGGCCGACCAAAGTAGGGCGGGAGCATCCCGCCTTTCGTGAATGGCGATGGCTCGCTTGGCGGGATACTCACGACCTACGTGCTTTCGATAAAATGCAGCGCACTTGCGCCACAGCACAACCACGATTCTGATGAGCTTCCCTTACCGCGACATCTCCTTACGTTACAGCGTCGATCTGCCACGGCTGCCAGTAGAACTGCAGCGCGCGTTTGTTGAGCTGGACGCCGACGACAGCACCCGTGCGTGGATTGATGCCGTCCATGCCAAGCCCAACCCGCGCAGCAAGATCCTGCTGCGCAATCTGGCGATGTTGTTCGTCAACCTCTACGACGCCAACGGTCTGACCAACAGCTTTCAGGATCGCCTGCTCAGCACCGCGCAATGGCAGCGCCTGCTCGGCAAGGGTGGGGCGCGTTTGCTGGATGTGGGGGCGGGTGACGGCGAAGTCACCCGCCAACTTGCACCGCTATTCACGGATGTCGTCACCACTGAAGTGTCCAAGCCCATGGTTCGCCGACTGCGCGAAAAGGGCTATCGCAGCCATCACTGCGATATCACATTCGCCGCCATCGACGATCCGGGTGGTTTTGATGTGGTCGCGCTGCAGAACGTCATCGACCGCACAACGCATCCGCTGCGGTTGATTGAAAGCGCGTTCGAACTGCTCGGTGAAGACGGCCGCGTTGTCATTGCAACGCCAGTGCCACTCCAGCCCGAGGTCTACGCCGGCTCGCGCAG
>JAZKEM010000105.1:0-4156 GCA_040387055.1 Pseudomonadota bacterium
CAGACCATGCTCGACAAAATCATCAACGAGAAATGGCTCACCGCCAACGGCGTGATTGGTTTGTTCCCAGCCAGCCAGGTCGATCACGACGACGTTGAGATCTACAGCGATGAATCACGCACGACGCCAATCTCGCGTCTGATCAATCTGCGTCAGCAGGGCGAACATCGCGAAGGCGTGCCGAATCGCTGCCTCGGCGATTTTGTCGCACCAAAGAGCACAGGCCTGCACGATTACGTCGGCGGCTTTGCCGTCACCACCGGTATTGGCTGCTCCGAACGTGTTGCTGCGTTCCGCAAAGAGAACGACGACTTCAGCGCAATCTTGCTGGAGTCGATCGCCGATCGTCTTGCCGAAGCTTTTGCTGAGCGCCTGCATCAGCGCGTGCGCAAAGAGTTCTGGGGCTATGTGCCGGATGAGCATCTCGACAACGAAGCGCTAATTAACGAGAAGTACGCCGGCATTCGTCCCGCACCGGGTTATGCCGCATGCCCTGAGCACAGCGAGAAAGAAACGCTGTGGAAGTTGCTCGACGCTGAAAAGAACACGGGCATCCAGCTTACCGAGAGCTACGCGATGTGGCCCGGCGCTGCTGTGAGCGGCTGGTACTACGCGCACCCGCAGTCGCAATACTTCGTTCTTGGACGCATCACCAAGGAACAGGTCGCTGACTACGCAGCGCGCAAAGGCTGGACGCTGGCGCAGGCAGAGAAGTGGTTGTCGCCAAACTTGGGTTACGAGCCGGAAGACTAAACTCGCGTCAGAATTTACCTACCTGCACGAAAATCTTTTCACGCTAGAATCAGGGAATGACTACAAAAACAAAGCGCGATTGGCTCGAACCACCCTCGTGGTGGAAGAAGTGGAAACCACTTCGAATTCTAGCCTTGGGGGTTATTGGTGTTTCTATCCTGTCTACAACGTGGACGGTGAAGAAGTATGTGCTGCCGCCAACGCCGCATCCGCTCACTGAGTTCTACACAGCGACGGTGGGGCAGAAAGTTGCGCTGGGCACTTTCCAAAGTTACAGCACACTGGAAACCGTTCGCGCAGCGCTGACCAAAGACGGTTATACGTTCGTAACAAAAAGCTCGCACACACCTTTCAGCGAACTGTATCCGCCACACGATATGGACACGCTGTCAGTCGAGTCATACACGCATCTGGACAATGACGGCGCTTTGAATCTCGAGTTCTTCAACAACCGTCTTTACGAGGTTGAGTTTGTCCCTGAAGACCCAGCCAGCTATGCGCGCGCATTGCGTGGTGCCTATCCAGATCTGAAGCGCAATCGCATTGGCGATGCCTTATTCCTCAGCGGCGCTCTGCGCATCAGCAGCAATGTCGATCTGGTTCGCAGCGATGTCGGCCAATCACTGCGCGCACGTCCGTTCGTGATCTGGCAGGACTTACGCCTGACACGTCAGCGTGATCAGTGGGATCGTGAATACGGCGAAACGCCGGTTAAAGCTTACTGATCCGTCGCGCCGATCTAAGCTTTCCCCCGCTTAAACGGTCAGATGGTGCCGTACGAGATCGTCGGTCAATTCCGAGATATCGCCACGTGCCACAAAGCGGCCCTTGTCTAGAATTTCAAAGCGCTGCCCAACGCGTCGCGCAAACGGCAGCTTTTGCTCGACCAACAAAACGGTTAAACCCAGTTCACGATTGAGCTTGATCAGCAGGTCGCCGATCTCGTGAACGATATTGGGCTGAATGCCTTCGCAAGGCTCATCCAGAATTAACAAAGTCGGATTCAGGACCAGTGCGCGCCCGATCGCGAGCTGCTGTTGTTGACCACCTGAAAGATCACCGCCGCGTCGCTTGGACATCTGCTTGAGCACCGGAAAGATGCTGTAGATGCGCTCGAGCACATCGGCCATACGCTCACTATCTTTGCGCGCATACCAGCCGATGCGAAGATTTTCCTCAATCGTCAGCTGTGAAAAAATTTCGCGCCCTTGCGGAACATAGCCAATCTGCAAAGCAGCGCGCGCATCAGCGTTGCGCTTACGCAGATCATCACCGTTAAAAAAGATTTCGCCATCGGCCGCAGGCGTCAAGCCCATGATGCAGCGAAGCAATGTGCTCTTACCCATGCCGTTACGGCCCATCAGGCAGGTAATACTGCCGCGTGGCACGGCCATCTCGACATCCCAAAGCGTATGACTGCCTCCATAGAACTGGTTGAGTCCTTTGACGTGCAGCAGTGTGCTGGCAGCTTCACTCGCCAAGATAAACCTCCACCACTTTGGGATCATTTTGAACTTTGTCGATGCTGCCTTCGGCCAGCACCGATCCTTCGTGCAACACAGTGACCGTGCGCGCAATAGAGCGCACAAAATCCATATCGTGCTCCACCACAACCACCGAACGTTCGCCGGCAAGAGATACCAGCAGCTCGGCGGTTTTTTCAGTTTCCTGGGGCGTCATGCCTGCAACAGGCTCGTCGACCAGCATCAGCTTCGGCTCTTGCACCAGCATCATGCCGATCTCTAACCACTGTTTTTGCCCGTGAGAAAGACTACCTGCTTGCGTGCTGCGATGATCTTTTAGGCCGACGGTTTCAAGCACATGATCGATACGCGCAATCTGCGATGGACTCAGCTTTGCGAATAGAACCTTCCAAACTGAGCGCTCGCCAGCAAGTGCGAGCTCCAGATTTTCGAACACAGTGTGATTCGGAAATACCGTGGGCTTCTGAAATTTACGGCCGATGCCAGCTTGCGCAATTTCAGGCTCACTCAAGACCAACAGATCAATCGTCTGACCAAACCAAGCCGAGCCGGTATCAGGGCGAGTCTTGCCGGTGATGACATCCATCATAGTCGTCTTGCCCGCGCCGTTGGGGCCGATGATGCAACGTAGCTCGCCCGCCTCAATGTAGAGATTGAGATTATTGAGCGCCTTAAATCCATCAAAACTAACGCTGATGCCTTCCAGATACAGAACGATGTTGTGGCTCAGATCCAACGGTGGTGGCGCCGAGTAATGGCCGCGCGATAACATGCGACCGATTGAGGTCATGCTCATGCGCGCCTCCGAGCCAGCTGGCTAATTAAACCGACAATCCCTTGCGGCAGGAACAGCGTGACGCCGATGAACAAAGCGCCGAGCGCGTAGAGCCACACCTCTGGCAAAGCTGCAGTGAAATACGTTTTGGCATAGTTGACCAGCACCGCACCGAGTGCCGCGCCGTACAGCGTTCCGCGTCCACCCACTGCAACCCAAACCACCACTTCGATTGCATTGATTGGTGCAAATTCACCAGGATTGATGATGCCAACTTGCGGCACGTACAAAGCACCTGCGATACCTGCGAGCACAGCGGAGAAGGTCCACACCCACAGCTTGTAGGACTCGACTTTGTAACCGATAAAACGCGTACGGCTTTCAGCATCACGTATCGCTTCAATCACGCGCCCTAAACGCGAACGCACGACATAGCGCGATGCGAAATAGGCCAGACCCAAGGCAATGGCTGTCGCAATGAATAGCGCAACGCGAGTCGACTGAGCCTGTAAATCAAAACCTAAAATATCTTTGAAATCGGTGAGGCCGTTATTACCGCCAAAACCCATTTCATTTCGGAAGAAGGCGAGCAACAGCGCATAGGTCAATGCTTGCGTAATGATCGACAGATACACGCCGGTCACGCGTGAACGAAATGCGAACCAGCCGAATACATAGGCGAGCAAACCTGGCGCCAGCACAATCATGATCGCGGCGAGCCAGAAGTGATCCATGCCATGCCAGAACCACGGCAGCTCCTTCCAATTCAGAAAAACCATAAAGTCCGGAAGGATCGGATCAGCATAAACACCACGCGTACCAATCTGGCGCATCAGATACATGCCCATCGCATAACCACCGAGTGCGAAGAAGGCGGTGTGGCCTAGGCTCAGGATTCCGCAATAGCCCCAGATCAAATCCACTGCGATGGCGAGCATGGCGTAGCACATGTACTTGCCGATCAGCGCGACCGAATAGTTGGGAATGTGCAGGAAAGAGCCTTCGCCTGTTGCAAGGTTCAGGGTCGGCACCAGCACCGTCACGAGTAAGAGCAGACTGAAGAAAATGCTGCTGCCGCGATCAGTGGCGAAGAAACGTTCGCTAATCGTTTTAAGCATATTAGTTCTCCACCGAGCGGCCTTTC
>JAZKEM010000106.1:0-3255 GCA_040387055.1 Pseudomonadota bacterium
GCGGTCTGGCCGAGGATGTCGTGGCAAACCACACGAGCCGGGAACCAGGGGAAATCGAGTTCGCGCTTGCGCTCGATGAATTGTTTGAGTGATTCGGTCAGCGTTGCGGGATCGCAACGGCGGACAAGATTTTCGCAATGTACGCGTGAGGTGTACGGCAGCTTGTCGTAAGCGCCGGGTGCAATCGCATCAACTGCGGCGCGCGTGTCGTAGTAGTCGAGTTTGGTGCCGGGCAGTGGTTTGCGGTTGGCTTTGTTCATGAACATGGCTCGTTATTAGAAAATCAAAAACAACAAATCAGAATGAGGGAATCGCAGAAGTGCGCTCTGCGATTCCCTTCACAACTTAACGCTGGTCGATCGGAACGAACTTGAGATCTTCAGGGCCGGTGTAGTTCGCGGTCGGGCGAATGATCTTGCCGTCGATGCGCTGTTCAATCACGTGTGCGGCCCAGCCGGTGGTACGTGCAATCACGAACAGCGGCGTGAACATTGCGGTCGGTACGCCCATCATGTTGTAGCTGACGGCGCTGAACCAATCGAGGTTGGGGAACATTTTCTTTTCGCGCCACATCACCGTTTCCAAACGCTCGGCGATGTCGAACATCTTGCTGCTGTTCTGCTCTTCGGAGAGCTGACGAGCAACTTCTTTGATTACTTTGTTGCGTGGATCGGCAATCGTGTAAACCGGGTGGCCGAAGCCGATGACGACTTCCTTGTTGGCAACGCGACGAACGATGTCGGCTTCTGCTTCATCCGGTGAGTCGTAGCGCTTTTGGATTTCAAACGCAACTTCGTTGGCGCCGCCATGCTTGGGGCCGCGCAGTGCGCCGATGCCGCCGGTGATGGCCGAGTGCATGTCCGAACCCGTGCCTGCGATCACGCGGCAGGTGAAGGTCGAAGCGTTGAATTCGTGTTCTGCGTAGAGCACCAGGCTGGTGTGCATCGCCTTGACCCACGAATTGCGCGGCGCCTTGCCGTGCAACAGATGCAGGAAGTGGCCGCCGATGGAATCGTCGTCCGTTTCCACATCAATGATGTTGCCGTTCACGGCGTAGTGATACCAGTACAGCAGCATCGAGCCGAGGCTGGCAATGAGCTTGTCAGCGATGTCGCGTGCGCCCGGATGATTGTGGTCATCCTTTTCTGGCAGCGCACAACCGAGTGCGGAAACGCCGGTGCGCATCACGTCCATCGGGTGCGATGCGGCAGGCAGAGATTCCAGCGCGCTCTTCACGGATGCGGGCAGGCCGCGCAGCGATTTGAGTTTGGTCTTGTACGCGGTGAGTTCGGATTTGGTTGGCAGCTTGCCGTGAATCAGCAAGTGCGCAATTTCTTCGAACTCGCACTGATCGGCGACATCGAGAATGTCGTAGCCACGATAGTGCAGGTCGTTCCCGCTGCGGCCGACGGTACACAGCGCGGTGTTGCCCGCGGTGACGCCTGACAGTGCGACGGATTTCTTAGGCTTTGGGCCGGTAGGGGCTGCTGCTGTTTCGCTCATATATTCCTCTCGAGGGTAGCGTTAATTTTTTAAAAAATTACTTCTTCGCCTTTGCGATTCACTGTTTATTTTTTCGCTTTCGCGAAAAGGGCGTCGAGCTTGTTCTCGAACGCGTGATAGCCAATGCGGTCATACAATTCATTGCGGGTCTGCATCAGTTCGAGCACTTCTTTCTGATGACCGTTTTCGCGGATCGATGTGTAAATCGCTTCTGCAGCTTTGTTGGCGGCACGGAAAGCCGACAGCGGATAGAGCTGAATGCCGACGCCGACTGAAGCGAGTTCGTCACGCGTGAACAAAGGCGTTGCGCCGAACTCGGTAATGTTGGCGAGTACTGGCACTTTCACTGCATCGACAAACTTCTTGTAGGTCGGCAGATCGTAAGCGGCTTCGGCAAAGATGCCGTCAGCGCCGGCTTCTACGCAGGCAATCGAGCGTTCAATGGCGGCATCAACGCCTTCAGCCTGAATCGCGTCAGTGCGAGCGATGAGGAAGAAGTTGGGATCGGTCTTGGCATCAGCAGCTGCCTTTACGCGATCAACCATTTCGCCCTGCGTCACAATTTCTTTGCCCGGACGATGACCGCAGCGCTTGGCGCCAACCTGGTCTTCGATGTGGCAAGCCGCAGCGCCGGCCTTGATCAGTGCTTTAACCGTGCGCTCGATGTTGAAAGCGCTGGCGCCGAATCCAGTGTCGATATCGACGAGCAAAGGCAGGTCGCAAACGTCGGTAATACGACGCGTGTCGATTAGTACGTCGTCCATCGTGTTGATGCCGAGGTCTGGCAGGCCCAGTGAGCCAGCGGCAACGCCGCCGCCGGAAAGATAAATCGCCTTATAACCAGCGCGCTTGGCCAGCAGCGCATGGTTGGCATTGATCGCGCCAATGACCTGGAGAGGTTTTTCGGCGGCAAGGGCAGCGCGGAAACGGGCGCCAGCAGAAGTCGAGTTAGTCATTTATATAGTGCTCTGGTTGGAACGTTCGCAGTGATAAGACCAAGTTGCGTGCCAACCCTACGGGCGCATGCCGTATACGCGACATACCCGTAGGGGTGGGAAGTCTAATCCAATGAAGCGATAAGGATTTAGCTTTTTGGCGGCTTCTTTAGGTGTTCCCACAGTGTGGGTGGTGAAGGCTGCAGTTTTGTTTCATAATGTTTCAATGTTCCAATATGAAACATTTTGTGAAACATGCCGCTGAACCGTCCTAGTTCTGGCGGTGACGGCCGACTGCCCGTGATTTGGGTGGTGACGGTGTCGCGCCTGTCGCGACTCGTGCAAGACGTGACGCCAGAATTCGATGCGCGAGCGAGGATTGAAACGATTCATCTGGGTTTTGAAGATGCGGCGCGCGAGCTGCGCCGCCGTTTGCAGACTGAGCACTGCGACGTGCTGGTTGCCGCTGGCTCTAATGGTGCTTATCTAAAAGGCCGCATCAGCAAGCCTTTGGTGCAGATCAGACCCAGCGGCTTTGATTTGATGCAGGCGCTCAGCAGTGCGCGACGTGTCTCGCCACATATCGGCGTCATCACACATCAGACCGAGTTGCCAGCGTTCGCGGAATTCCAGAATTCTTTCAAGCTCAAGATCGAGCAGCGTTCCTTTGTCACCGAAGAAGATGCGCGCAACCGTATTGCCGAGCTGGTGACGCAAGAGGTCAAGGTTATCGTCGGAACTGGCATGGTCGCGGATCTCGCAGAAGAAGCGGGTGTGAAAGGCGTGTTGATGTACTCCGCTGATTCCGTGCGTCTGG
>JAZKEM010000107.1:0-18469 GCA_040387055.1 Pseudomonadota bacterium
AAAAGTTTGAGCAGTTCAGCGGCGCGGGGATCGAGTGGATTGGACATGAGATGACAGTACCGTAACAAGCGGCATCGTATAAAGGGCGATTCCTTTCGACAAGACCGATGCGAACCGCTACTTTATACGCATCTTCCTGCAGTTACTTCCATGCCTATCTTTCAGACCGTCGGCATCATCGGCAAAAAACGTGACGCGCGCGTCGGCCCCACACTGGCTCGACTCGCAGCTTTACTGCGCAAACTCGACTGCACGGTGCTGGTCGATGCGGCTAGTGCTGACCATATCGAGGATCCGTCTTGCCGCTACGCCACCGTTGAAGAACTGGGCGCGCGCTGCAATCTGGTCGTGGTGGTCGGTGGTGACGGCAGCCTGCTCTCCGCCGCCCGCGCGCTCGCGCACACCGGCGTGCCGATTCTTGGCATCAACCAAGGCCGACTGGGCTTTATGGTCGATATCAATCCCGAGGAGATGGAAGCGACGCTGGCGCAGATTTTTGCTGGCGACTATGTCAACGAAGATCGCCTGCTGCTCAGCGCGCGCATTGTGCGTGGGGACGGCCAAAAGATTGATGGCCCTTTCCTCGCCATTAACGATGTCGTGATCCGCAATCAGGCGGCGGTGCGCATGTTGGATTTCTCGACCTGGATCGGCAACGAGTTCATCAGCCAACACCGTGCAGATGGTTTCATCGTGTCGACGCCAACCGGCTCCACCGCTTACGCCCTGTCTGGCGGTGGCCCGGTTCTACACCCTTCCCTGCAAGCACTGGCGCTAGTGCCAATTTGCCCGCACACTTTGTCGGATCGCCCAATTGTGGTCGGCAGTGATCGCACCGTGCGCATCATCCTTGGCGGCGGCGAAGGCACGCGCGCGATGTTCACTTGCGACGGCCAAACCAACGAGAGCATCAACCCGGGCGATGCCATTGAGATCAGCCGTGCGTCAGAAACGCTGCGCTTGATCCATCCGGCGAATTACAATTACTTCAATATTCTTAGAAACAAACTCCACTGGGGTCGCGCGCCAGCCTAAAAGCCTGTGTCGCCAATCTGATGCTTAAACATCTCAATATTCGCAACCTCGCAATCATCGACGAGCTAGAGCTCGACTTTGCTGCGGGCTTTACCACGCTCACCGGCGAAACTGGCGCGGGCAAATCTATTTTGATCGACGCCATTGGCCTTGTGATCGGCACACGTGCAGATAGCGCGCTGGTCCGTGCAGGCCAAGAGAAAGCTGAGATCAGCGCTGAGTTTTCCTTAAGCGATTCTGCGGAAGCGCAGGCTTGGCTCAGCGAGCAGGAAATGCTCGATGCTGATGACAACAATCTTTGCGTGATTCGCCGCGTGGTTTACGCCGAAGGCCGCACGCGTGCTTTCGTGAACGGCACCGCCGTCAACGCCGGACAGCTACGCGAACTCGGCGAAACGCTGATCGAAATTTTCGGCCAGAGCGAAAGCCAAACACTGCTGCGCGGTGATGTTCAGCGTCGCCTGCTGGATAATTTCGGTGGATACGCCAACGCACTCGAAGCCGTTGCCAAAGCCGCGCGCGCACACGCTGAGATTGAGCGCAGCATCGAACGCATCCGCAACGCGGGTGAACGCGATCCGGCACAGCTCGACTATCTGCGCTTCCAATTGCGCGAACTCGAAGCATTGAATCTGCAGGAAGGCGAACTCGAACAACTTGAGATCGACCACAAACGCTTGGCTAACGCAGGCAAGTTGATTGGCGATGGCGGCCAGGCGCTGGATCTGCTCTATGGCGGCGAAAGCAGCCTGTATGACCAGCTCAGCAAAGTCAGCAGCCTACTCGGTGCACTAGCTCCGATTGATGAAGGTTTCAACGAAGCGCTAGTGCTCTCGGACTCTGCGCAAGCGCAAGTCCGCGAATCCGCTGACGCGCTGCGTCGCGTGCTCGACAAACTAGAGCTTGACCCAGATCAACTCGCACAGATGGAACGCCGTCTCGCCACGATTCACGAACTCGCGCGCAAGCACCGCGTTAAACCTGCGGAATTGCCTGAGCGTTTAACGTCACTGAAAACCGAGCTCGATGAGCTTGAGCATGCCGCTACTCGCTTGAACGAACTCGAAAGCCAGCGCGATGCTGCACTTAAAACGTATCGCACTGCCGCGCAAAAGCTCAGCAATGAACGTACTAAAGCTGCGAAAAAATTCAACGACGGCGTTACCACCATCGTGCGCCAACTCGGCATGGCCAACGCGCAGTTCATTGCAGCCGTTGAAAACAACGCTAGCGACAAACCGCGCGCGTATGGCGATGACGAAATTCGTTTTGATTTTTCCGCCAACCCAGGCCAGCCACCTCGCGCCTTGGCAAAAGTTGCATCTGGCGGCGAACTCTCACGCGTTTCGCTGGCGATCCAAGTGGTCGGCAGCCAGAACGGCGGCGCAGCGACGATGATCTTCGATGAAGTCGACGCCGGCATCGGCGGCGGCACGGCTGAAATCGTCGGGCAAAAACTCCGTGCACTCGGTGGCAGTCGTCAGGTGTTGTGCGTCACGCATCTTGCACAGGTGGCCGCACAAAGCAGCAACCACTTTGGGATTCGCAAAGAAGTTAAAGCCGGCCAAACCTACACGCGCGTGCGACCGCTGGCTGATAAGGATCGCGTGGAAGAGCTGGCTCGCATGCAGGGCGGCGTAGAAATTACCGCTGCGGCGCTAAGCCACGCTAAAGAATTGCTAAAAAACGCAGCGAAAGGCTAAATCGATATTTAGCCTTTCGTTTCAAATTGTTATTCGTCTTTCTTAACTTCATCTACCGCATCGCGGGTGGCATGGCCTACACCCGTAGCCGCGTCTTTTACGCCGTGACCAATCGCCTTGGCGCCGTCTCTAAAGGCATGACCGGTCGCTTTGGCTGCTTTTTTGGTGCCGTGCCCAATCTGCTTGGCAACATCGCGCGTACCGTGGCCCACAGCAGTGGCACCTTTTTTGATCGCATGGCCAGTGCCAACCGCAGCATCTTTAACGCCATGGCCCACTTCGGTCGCACCCTCTTTGACCTGTTCGCCTGCGGGTTCGTCCGCAAAGGCAACAGAAGAGACTGCTAGCAAAGCAACAGCAAGCTGAAATTTGATGGCCATGGTCATCTCCTAGCTAAAACGAGGATTAGTTACCGCTACGGCAGTTCTTGCACTCACCGTACATGATCAAGCTGTGTTCGCGCAGGCTAAAGCCGAGTTCCTTGGCTTTTTCGTGCTGGCGCTTCTCGATGACATCGTCTTGGAACTCCACAACTAATCCGCACTTGATGCAGACCATGTGGTCGTGATGGTTGCCACGCTCCAATTCAAATACGGCGTGACCGCCTTCAAAGTGGTGACGGCGGACAAGGCCAGCAGACTCAAACTGAGTAAGTACGCGGTAAACGGTGGCTAGGCCAATGTCATCCTGCCCATCGAGGAACTGGCGATAGATGTCTTCTGCCGACATATGACGGGTCGGGCTGTGCTCCAGCATTTCCAGAATTTTAAGGCGCGGCAGCGTTACTTTGAGGCCAGCGTTACGAAGGTCAGAAGATTCCACGGTATAAGCCCATGTCGAGGTGGATTTTGGGTATTATCGCATTCCCTTAGCTACGATCACCATCATTACTCATGCGTTCTTTCCTGATCCTGTTTGCGGCCCTTTCACTGGGCGCCTGCGCCACCGCAAGCAATGTGGTGAATAGTGTGGTGTACAAACTGCCGACTCGCCAAGGCAATGTCATTGACCAAAAGCAGCTGGATCAGCTGCAAATCGGCATGACCCGCGATCAAGTGAAGTTCTTGATGGGCACTGCGGTAGCCACCGGTCCATTCTCAGATGACCGCTGGGATTACATCGGTTATTACAAATCACCCCGCGGCGAAGTCAGCGAACGTACGGTGACGCTGTATTTCGATGCCAACAAGCTGAACAAGATGGAAGGCATTCAGGTCGCTGGTAGCGCCGATAACCTTGGCATGCAGCCGCCCAATGCGAAGGCTGTGATCGATCAGCAGAAAAAAGAACATATGGAAGACACTCGCTCACAGAACGAGCGCGTAACGGAAAAAGGCGATCCATCAACGCCTACAAACCAGGCTCCTTAAGCCGAAGTTTCCGCTTCTTCGCAACACGCTCCCGCCGTACCACTTTGGGGTCGGCGGTGAGCTCGCGGTAAATCTCCACACGATCGCCGGCTCGCAGCGCTGAATCCAGCGTGACAATGCGGCCGAATACGCCGACCTTCACCATCGCTAAATTAATCTGCGGATACTGCGCCAGCACGCCGCTGCTTTCAATTGCTACACGCACGGTTGCGTCTTGCGGCAGGTTGATTGCAAAGATGCGCTGCTGCGTCGGCAAGGCATACACAACTTCAACCGCAATCACTTCAGGCTTTGCCATAGACGACTTCAGCACGCTGCTTGAATGCGTCCATCACGCTGCCGATAGCGCTGTTGATCAGCGGCGCCAGTGTGCCTTCCATAATGCGGCTGCCGAATTCCAAAGAGATTTTCAGCGTGACCTTGCAGGCACGCTCGGCGAGTGGTTGAAACTCCCAAACGCCGCTGAGTTGCTTAAACGGGCCTTCGAGCAGTTTCATGTGGATGCGCGTGCCCTGCTCCATCCGGTTCTCGGTGGCAAAGCTGTCTGACAAACCTTTCACGCGAAACCCAACGCGCGCGCGCACCAATGTTTCGTCTGCGGATTCCACTTTCGCTGAAACACAGCCCGGCAGAAACTGAGGGTAAGACTCAATATCGGCGACGAGTCGGTAAAGTTCATCAGCGCTGAAAGTCAGTAGCGCTGAGCGTTCAAGTTTCGCCATCGACTACAAACCCCAAAGTGACGTTAGCCAATCCAGCAGCCCTGCCGAATACACCAACACCACAATCAAGAAAATACGAGCCGGATAGCGCAGCATGGCTTTCCATGCGCCGTAGAGCCAAGCATCGCGTTCACCAAAGGCGGCACGCGACATTTCTACCGGCATGATGCGCGCAGCAAAAATGCACAGCAGCAGACCGCAAGTTGGCGCAAACCAGTTCGAGGTCAGAATTTGCAGCCACTCAAAGAAGTTACGGTTGAGCACGCGCACGTCTTGCAGCACGCTGAAACAAAGCAGCGAGAAAATGCCAATCAACCAAATGATCACTGCACTCCACACCGCAGCAAACGCGCGCGTGGTGCGCTGCCAATCGACAATAAAACGCGCAACCGGCTCTAGCAGTGTGACTGCCGACATCAAGGTGGTCGTCAGCAACATCACAAAAAACGCGACACCGATCAAAGTTCCTGCAGGGCCGGCAGGCAAAGCGCGTGGCAACACTTCAAATATCAATGCCAAGCCGGGTGTCGGTTGCAGATTGGCGCTGAAGATCAGCGCAAACACCGCAACGCCAGCAACAAGGCTGTAGATCGTATCCATCATGATGACGGTGACTGCCATGCGCTTGAGCGGCGCACTGGCGGGCAGATAGCTGCCCATCGCCATCATCACGCCCATGCCCAGACCCAAGGTAAAGAAAGCCTGATTGAGCGCAACCACCGCGCCGCGCCAGCCAAATTTGTGGAAATCCGGCGTCAGCAGATAAGCCAAGGCCGCCTTACCGTCGCCATGCATTAGCGCATAAGCGCAGATCAGCAAACTCA
Source organism: Pseudomonadota bacterium (assembly GCA_040387055.1). Classification (GTDB taxonomy): domain Bacteria; phylum Pseudomonadota; class Gammaproteobacteria; order Nevskiales; family Nevskiaceae; genus Stenotrophobium. Next base: position 5,655 of record JAZKEM010000107.1, read on the forward strand.
AGATAAAGGCAGTCGGCACCAAACGACGCGCCGCCTGCTCAATGCCATCACGCACACCCTGCGCCACAACGATGCAGGTCACCACCATGAACAGTGTGTGCCAAGTGAGGCTGCGCTCAGGGTCCTGCGCCAAATGAAGGAACGTGGCATGGGCGCGCTCCGCGTCAGCACCACTGAATACCCCACCAGCTACACGCGCCACGTAAGCGGCGCTCCACCCAGCGACGACGCTGTAAAACGACAGAATTAGTGCCGCGCCGACCAGTGACAATGCGCCAATCACGATCCAGACACGCTGTGCCTTGGCCGTCTCTACAAGCCGGGCAAAGCCATTAACGAGGTCGTCACGCATCCAACGGCCGAGCATCCATTCGGTAGTCAGCAGCGGCAGTCCGACGAGCAGCAATGCGATCAAATAGGCGGCCAAAAAGACCACGCCACCGTACTCGCCCATCAGGTAAGGCAAGCGTGCAACGTTACCAATACCCATGGCCGCACCACCCGCCACCCATAGGAAGGCGCGGTTGGAGGACCAGTAGCCGTAGCTGCTTTCGCGAATATTCATTAGGCGTAGTGTAGCGATGGAGACCTATAATGTGCGGATGAGTAAGAAGAAAGAAGAAAAAGAAGCGCCGCGCCAGATTGGCGTAAACCGACGCGCTCGCTATGAGTACTACATAGAAGCGACCTACGAGGCCGGCATCTGTCTGATGGGCTGGGAAGTCAAAAGCCTGCGTGACGGAAAGTGCCAGATTACCGAGGCTTACGTCATTCTCAAGAACCGTGAAGCGTTCTTGATCGGCGCGCACTTTACGCCGCTGCGCAGCGCGTCCACCCACGTGAACCCGGATGCCACCCGCTCGCGCAAATTGCTCCTGCATGAGCGCGAACTCTCGCAACTCGTGGGCAAGGTCGAGCGTGCGGGTTACACCCTAGTGCCACTGGACATGCATTGGACTAACGGCCGCGCCAAAGTTGAAATTGGCCTCGCCAAGGGCAAGAAATTGCACGACAAGCGCGCAACTGAAAAAGACCGCGATTGGGGCCGTGAAAAAGCCCGAACAATGCGTCATGAGCAGCGCTGAACTTAACTGCTTCGTGGTACTCTAAACATCAGCTTTTACCACTTTCGGGGGCGACTTGGATTCGACGGTGATTGGAAGGCTGACGTGCATGCCGAGGTGCAGTGGTCCTCGTAAAACTCTTCTGCAACTAAGCTAGTTGCTAACGACGCAAACTACGCCCTCGCCGCTTAAGCGGTGAGCGTTTGACCAGGTGGTGTTGGTACCCCTGAATCAGACGTCGACTCTTACCAAATCGCGCAGCGGAGGGCTACTGGCCAAAGCGTTAAATCCAAAAAGTAGATAAGCGTTAGCGTTCCGTGCCCATTCGGCAGCTAACGACGAAAAATAATAATCGGGCTACGCATGTAGATCGAAAGTTGGAAGGTTATCGGACGGGGGTTCAATTCCCCCCGCCTCCACCAAACAGAAAAGCCACCCATTGGGTGGCTTTTTTGTTGGGACTATTTTTTGAGCTAGCGCTTGGTCGGCTTGCCGCGTCCAAACAATGCATTGAGACCCGTCTCAACAATACCCGCTCCAAAATCTTTGCCGACGCTGACGACTTTGGCGGTTTCTTCCATTAAGCCAGCTGTATGTGACTGCGAAAGCGCGTCAACAAAGCCCAGCTTCACCTGCTCACGCAAATCCGGCAACAAATCCTGACCTGCAGCGTATACGCCGCTCTTTACGCGCGCCTCAAACTCAATCTGCAACTGATCGAGTCGCTTATCCAACTGCGGCTCCCAATGTCGGCGAAACAGTAAATAAGCCAACAACAGCGTAATGACGCTGCTCGTGAGTGCAGTCAGCAATACCAACAGGGCGTCGTGCGGCATGTAATTCTCCTACTCATTCAAGCGCTATAGCGGCATATTCTGCGCGTAAGCTGCGTTCAGGGCTATATCGTGGCACGACTGCGGTAATTCACTCAGAATGCTGCCGATAAAGAGCGCTCGAATCTAAAAGGTTCAGAGCGCCGTTTAATTGCGTGGAGGTTATGTGGCGACTGCTGACAAAATTTTGAACGGCGTCATTCCGCTGGTTTATGCCAAACGTTGGCTGACGTTTGGCCTGCTGATGCTGGCCACGATTGGGCTGTTCATTGCAGCGCTCGGCCTTAAACCAGACGCGGGCTATGAAAAGCAGATTCCGCTTGATCACCCGTTCATGCAGGTTTTCAAAAAGTACGAGAAGGCTTTTGGCGGCGCCAATCTGGTTTCAATTGCGCTGATTCAAAAAGATCCGCAGACCGACATCTATAACGAACACTTTCTCGACAAGCTCAAGAAAGTCACCGACGAAGTTTTCTTTCTCCCCGGCGTTGATCGTTCTCGCGTGCAATCGTTGTTCACGCCCGGCGTGCGTTATGTCGAGATTGTTGAAGATGGCTTTGCTGGTGGCGATGTTATTCCGCGTAACTATTCGCCCAGCCCAGAAACCTTCAATCTGATTCGCGCCAACGTCGGCAAAGCTGGCGTGATTGGGCGACTGGTATCTGGCGATCAACGCGGCGCATTGATCACCGCTGAATTGCTGGAGCATGACCCCAGCACTGGCGAGCGACTCGACTATCGCAAAGTCGCCCAACAGATGGAGGAGATCCGCAGAAAATTCCAAGATGCAGGCGTCGATATCCGCATTATTGGTTTTGCCAAAGTAGTCGGCGATGTCACCGATGCCAGCGTTGAAGTCGTTGGATTCTTCGTTATCGCGCTACTGCTGACGCTGGGCTTGCTGTGGTTGTTCTGCGGCTCGCTGCGACTCTCGCTACTGCCACTGTCTGCAGCAATCACTGCGGTGATATGGGAACTCGGGCTGCTCAAACTTGCAGGTTTTGGGCTCGATCCCTTCGCGATTCTGGTGCCGTTCTTAATCCTCTCGATTGGCGTCTCGCACGGCGTGCAGTACATCAATGGCTGGGGCAACGAAGTAGCGGTGAACGAGCGCACGCCTTACGAAGCTTCAGTCGAAACATTCCGCCGTCTGTTTATTCCCGGCAGCGTTGCCATCATCACCAACGTGATTGGTTTTGCGACACTGACGTTTATTCAGATTGAGATTGTGCAAGAGATGGCGATCAACGCCGCTCTCGGCATGGCCGCTGTCATCATCACCAATAAAGTGATGCTGCCGATTGTGCTGACGTGGGTGAAGTTGGAAGACGCCAGCAAATTCCGTGAGCGACAGAAACTGCGCCAAGATCTTGGCGACAAACTTTGGCGTCATGTTGCGAACTTCTGCACACCAAAATTTGCACTACCGACACTAGGCATCGCACTACTCGCGCTGGCGTGGGCGATCTGGATGTATCCCAAGCTGATTATCGGCGACCAACAAATCGGCGTGCCTGAGCTGCGCCAAGACAGTCGCTACAACCAGGACTCGCGCGCCATCGCACAAAATTTTGTGATTGGCGTTGATCTGCTCAAGGTGATTGCCGAAGGCAAACCGTATGGCTGCGTTAATCACGACACGATGGCTGTGATTGATCGCTTTGCATGGAGTATGCAAAACACTGAAGGCGTGCTGTCGGCTATCTCACTGCCGACCATCGCCAAATCGCTGAATGTTGCCGTCCATGAAGGCTCGCCTGCTTGGTATGTATTACCTCGCAACCAAGGCGGACTCGCACACATCATCGGACCCGTGCCCTCCTCCGCTGGCTTGCAAAATCCGGATTGCTCGGTGATGCCAATTCTGATCTTTACGCAAGATCATCGCGCCGAAACCATTAGCCGCATCATCGCAGTCGCGGAACAATTCAACATCGATAACAAAGCCGACGGCGTGAACTTTGCGCTGGCCTCTGGCAACGTTGGCGTAATGGCTGCAACCAACGCCGAGATCAAGGCACGTGAAATCGTTGTGATTGTCTGGGTTCACCTGACATTGCTGATCTTTGTTTGGATTTCATTTCGTTCACTCGCCGCAGTGGTCTGCATCATTGCGCCACTAGTGCTGTGTTCCTTGCTGACCTACGGCGGCATGGCGACGATTGGCATTGGCATGAAAGCCGCAACACTGCCGGTTGCCGCATTTGGCGTTGGCATTGGCGTTGATGACGGTATTTATCTCTGGAGCGTGCTGGCGATCTATTTGCGACAAGGCATGCCGCTGCGTGAGGCCTATTTCCAAGCCTTGCGTCACACCGGCAAGGCTGTGGTGTTTACTTCGCTGTCGCTGATCGTGGCCGTCTTCACTTGGCTGTTCTCAGATCTGCAGTTCCAGGCCGACATGGGCATGTTGTTATTGTTTATGTTCACCACCAATTTGTTTGGCGCCGTGCTGTTGCTGCCCGCACTGGCGTGGATCATGGTGCGGCCGGGTAAAACGCCCAAACCGAACCTCGAAACGAACGTTGTCGCTGCGCAAAAGTCTTAAGTAGCGACGCTCCCCAAATTTGGGGAACGCGCGCTCAGTACGAATAGTGAACTTGAGTGTTATAAATGAATATTAAAAATTATATAAGTAAGTATATTTTCACAATCCTATTGCTGGCTCCAGCAATTGCTAGCGCCAAAGTCTCGCCCGATGAAGCGGCCAAGCTAGGCCAAGAGCTCACCCCCATTGGCGCGGAAGCTGCTGCCAATAAAGCAGGCACGATTCCCAAATACGAAGGCGGCTTGCCGCAAAAAGACATGCCGCGCGGCTCCAATCCGTTTGCTGCTGATAAGCCGCTGTACACCATCACAGCCGCGACGGTCGATAAGTACAAGGACGTGCTGACGGAAGGCTACAAAAATCTGTTTAAGACCTATCCCGATTACAAGATGAATGTGTATCCGACGCGCCGCAGCGCCTCGTATCCTCAGTGGTTTTATGACGCCAGCAAAAAGAATGCGACGACGGTTGAACTGACTAACAACGGTTATGGCTTTTGCTGCGCGACCAGCGGCTATCCGTTTCCAATTCCCAAGAACGGCACTGAGGTGATGTGGAATCACATCATGCGTTACAACACCAAGGGCTTCCGCGGATTTGTCGATGCTGCCGCCACGCAAGCTGATGGGTCGTACGTGGTTCAGCGCGACTACTTCGAACTGTCTTATGTCTACAACAACCCTAAGACCACGCTCGACAACATGAAGGGCATGAATCTTTATGCGCTAACTAAAACCATCGCGCCGCCAAATCTCGCTGGCGAAGCACATTTGCTCCACGTACCGATTGATCGCATGAAGGATCAAACCGGCGTTTGGTTCTTTAGCCCAGGCGTTGGTCGCGTGCGTCGTATCGGCGAAGTCGGCTATGACAATCCGCTGTTCGATGGCCTGATGACGCATGACCAAATCGACATGTTCAACGGCCCACTGGATCGCTACACCATCAAGCTGCTCGGCAAAAAAGAAATGCTGGTGCCATACAACAGCTACATGCTCTACAGCGACAAGATCAAATACAAAGATATCGTTAAGCAAGGCCACATCAATCAGGATCTGGCGCGCTACGAATTGCATCGTGTTTGGGTGATAGAAGCGCAGGTCAAACAAGGCGTGAATCATCGCTACAAAAAGCGCACGTTCTACATCGATGAAGACAGCTGGATCGTGCTGCTGCAAGACATGTACGACGAGCGTAACCAGTTTTGGCGCACCGCCGAGTCACACGCGATTGCCTTCGCCAATGTACCGGTGGTGGTGAATGGCGTGCAGGTTCATTACGACCTGCAATCGCGCCGTTACGTGGTCATCAATATGACCAACGAAGAAAAGAAAATGGTTGATTACGACTGGGAAGCAAAGCGTGACTATTTCACCCCGGCCACGCTCAAAAAGTTCGCCGAAACCCGCTAAGAATTACCTTTCGACCCACCGACCGCCAACGTTCATCGTTGGCGGTTTTCTTTACAAACATATTCAGTCCTAATTCAGCTTGGGTGCGTAATCTGCATACATCCCGCAAAGGCGGGTCAAGACCAAGGAGCGGGCACATGAACAAACTGACTTTGACCACCACTCTCATGACTGGCCTGATGGCCATTACCGCTGCCACCCCGGCCTTAGCGGGTCGTGATGGCACTGTGTATGCCCAGGTCGTCAGCAGCCGCCCGCTTTACACCCAGGTTCAGATTGCCGAGCCAGAGCGCGTCTGCCGCGATGAGCGCGTGGTCTACCGCGAACCTGCTCGCGTCACCAGCAACCCGGCCGGCACGATTCTCGGCGGCATCATCGGCGGCGTGATTGGTCACCAGTTTGGTGGCGGTCATGGTCGCGATGTCGCAACCGCTGCGGGTGCTGTTGTTGGCGCCGGCATTGGTAGCCAGTCTGGCAACCAGTATCAGGGCGCTACTGAGCGCGTGAGTTATGAGCAGCGTTGCGATGTCGTCAATCGTTATCGCACCGAACAGCGCGTTGACGGTTATGACGTCACGTATAACTACGGCGGCCAGCTCTACAACACGCGCCTGCCTTATGACCCAGGCCGTCGCATCGCTGTAAATGTGAACGTGCAACCAGTGCGTTATTAACGCACTCGCACTAAACTAGAACCATGCGCACTCGGCGTTTCATCTTAGCGGTTCTGTTAGGCGGACTGGTTTTCCAGTCCGCCTTTGCCGATCCCGGCCGCGGCCATCGCAACCGTGATGACGACCGCGAGGAACAACAACGCCCCTCTGCCGGACGCATGTCGCCTAGCGAAGCTGCAGCAAAAGCACAGCGAAATAACGGTGGCGGTAAAGTACTCGCTGTAGAACCCACCGGCACCGGCTATCGCGTCAAGCTACTCCAGCGTGGCGACGTTAATATTGTTTTTGTTCCAGCGGATTAAAGGCCCCTCATGCGCGCATTGGTAATTGAAGACGATGCCGCATTGCGCGCGCAGGTCACAAAAATTTTGGAAGACGAAGGCTATGCCGTAGATGTCGCAGCTGACGGCGAGCAAGGCCTGTACATGGCTGAAGAGTATCCAATCGATATCGCCATCATTGATCTTGGCCTACCGAAAACCTCTGGCATCGAAATCATTCGTAAAGCCCGCAAAGGCGGACGCAGCTTCCCAGTACTCATTCTTACCGCGCGCGATGGTTGGCAGAGCAAGGTCGAAGGACTTGAAGCTGGCGCCGACGACTATCTGGTCAAACCCTTTCACAAAGAAGAATTGCTGGCACGCACGCGTGCGCTGCTGCGCCGCTCCGGTGGCTGGTCGCAGGCCACACTGAAGTCTGGCCCAATCTCTCTGGATACCACCGCCAAGAGCGTATCGGTCTCCGAGAAAAATGTTGACCTCACCAGCTTTGAATATCGCGTACTCGAATATTTGCTCACGCATGCTGGCAAAGTCATTTCGAAAACCGAATTGACTGAACATCTCTACACCGAAGATGAAGAGCGTGACAGCAATGTTATTGAAGTCTTCATCAAGCGTCTGCGTTCAAAGCTTGATCCTGACAGCACGCTCAGCCCAATCACCACACTGCGTGGTCAGGGCTACCGTTGGGACCTGCCGCGCGAATAGCGCCCTGCCCCGCGCAAGCGCATGACCTCTCTACGCGCACGCCAACTTTTTGCCGCGTCCTTGGTACTCACTGCGTTCATCGCGCTGTGCGGCGCTGGCTTGGAACAGGCATTTAATAGCAGCGCATTACAAGCTGAAGAAGACAAGCTGCAAGGCTTGGCGTATGCCTTGCTTGGCGCTGCAGAAGCCAATGACAACGGCGATCTTGGAATTCCCGAAACACGCTTGCCCGATCCGCGCTTGGCCAGCCCGCAATCCGGCTTGCAGGCGGCGATCGTCAACGATCGCGGCGGGTTGATTTGGGGATCACCCAGCTTGGCAGACGATTGGCCGCTGACGCTTGCGCCGCAGGAAGTCGGCACTTGGAGATTCCAGGAACAAGGCGATTGGTTTTCGCTGACCTTCGGCCTGCGCTGGCTAGACCGCGCCGACGCGCCGCGTCGCTACACCTTACTGATCATCGAAAACAATACTGCTTTCAAAGCACAGCTCAAAACCTATCGCCGCACACTGTGGGGCTGGCTCGGTGGCGCTGCGCTGGGCCTGCTTGCTGTGCAGTTGCTCGTGTTGCGTTGGAGCCTGACGCCGCTACGCAAGCTGACTAAAGAGCTGCATAACATCGAAACCGATCAGCAAGGAAATATTGAAGCGACTTATCCCAGTGAGCTAACGCCATTGACTGACGCACTCAACAGCATGATTCAGTCTGAGCGCAATCAACAGACTCGCTATCGCAACGCACTGGGTGATCTAGCGCATAGCTTGAAGACACCGCTGGCGGTGCTGCATGGCGTCACCGACGAAGACGTCAAGGATGCAAACCTGCGCGGCAAATTGCGCGAGCCCTTGTCGCGTATTCAAGCCATCACGGATTATCAGCTGCGTAAGGCTGCAACCGCAGGACGGCGCACTTTGTCAGGGCCTGTCGCGATGCGGCCATTGGCCGAGAAAATTTCTGGCGCTCTGCAAAAGGTCTACGCAGACAAAAACATCAAATTCAGCATCAACATTGAACCCAGCCTGCGCGTACGCGCGGACGAAGGCGATCTATATGAGCTACTGGGCAACCTGCTCGATAACGCCGCCAAGTGGTGCAAATCACGCGTGCAGATCAGCGCCAATCTCTCACGTCGTAACGTTGAGCTGATCATTGATGACGATGGCCCCGGCTTTCCGGAGAACGCTGAAAACTTATTGCAGCGTGGCGTCCGCGCAGACAATCAAACGCCCGGCCAAGGTATAGGTCTGGCTGCAGTGAATGATCTGATTGGCGTTTACGATGGCAAGATTGAATTGCAACGCGGCCCCTTGGGTGGCGGCCGCGTGCTCATTCAATTTCAGGCTTGAGCGGGCACTCGCAGGAAGTGTTCGCGGTAGTAGCGCAGTTCCGCAATGGAATCGCGCACATCATCCAAAGCCAGATGCGTTGAGTGCTTGCTGAAACCCTTTGCAATATCAGGCGTCCAGCGGCCGCAAAGCTCCTTGAGCGTGCTGACATCCAGATTGCGATAATGGAAATGTTTTTCCAGCTTCGGCATCCAGCGTGCGAGGAAGCGACGATCCTGACAGATCGAATTTCCACACATCGGTGATTTGCCTGCGGGCACCCACTCTTTCAGAAACGCCAGCATCTGCGCTTCAGCTTCTGCATCCGTGATCACGCTATCGCGCACGCGCTGAGTGAGACCGGAACGACCGTGCTGATTGGTGTTCCATGAATCCATCGCAGCGAGATCCTGCACGGACTGATGCACCGCAATCACCGGGCCTTCCGCCAATACATTGAGATGTTGATCAGTGATCACCACCGCCATCTCAATGATGCGATGCACTTCCGGTACAAGGCCGGTCATCTCGAGGTCAATCCAAATCAGGTTTGTTGCGTTGGCGGTCATGTCATGAATCACAAGTTGAATGCTGGTATCGTGCGGGAATTGGGCGCACCAAGCAAAGGCGCCATGCATTTTACAGGACGAAAGTCATGACTGAACTCGCCCAGCGACGCTGCATCCCCTGCGAAGGCGGCGTTAAACCTCACGATCTGGCCAGCGCAACCGAGCTGATGAAGAATCTACGCAGCGAGTGGCAGCTGGCCAATGATGGCAAAGCACTGCAAGCCACCTTTGGTTTTCGCAACTATTACCAGACCACCGCTTTCGTCAACGCTGCGGTCTACATCGCACATCGCGAAGACCATCATCCCGATATCAGCTTTGGCTACAAGAACTGCACGATCACCTGGTGGACGCACTCCATCAATGGGCTGTCGGACAACGACTTCATCTGCGCCGCCAAAGTAGACGCGCTGCTTTAACCCGCGGCCCGCTTCCTCAACATGGACGGCGTCTGATCAAACCAGCGTCGACAAGCGCGTGTGAATACAGACTGCTCGGCATAACCCAACAAGCCAGCTAGCTGACTCAGCGGAATACGTGTCTCGCACAAGTAACGCATCGCCATTTCTTTCTGGATTGCCTCGCGCAGCACCTCAAAGCTGGTGTTTTCTGCAGTCAGATGCCGCTGCAACGTTCGAGGATGCATGCCTAGCATTGATGCAACTTCCGACTTGCCACCCTGCGGCGTGCCAAGCGTACGTTGCAGCGCGTGACGGACACGCATGGCGACTGTCTGGCCTGGGTTACCAAAATTTAGCGCCAGATAATCCACGGCAATTTTCTGCAGCGCTTGATTAACACCCTGCAAATTCTGTTCAAACGTTGAACGCGCAATATGCAAACCGCAGTGCGCTTGTTCGATATGCACCGGCGCACCAAAGAATCGGCGATACACATTCACCGGTGCCAAAGGCGTATGCGGCAAGGCCACAGCAAGCAAGCCGCTGCGGTTACCTGCAAGAAACATGATGATGCGATGCACATCGGCCAAACAAACATCCATGGTTTGGCGCACCGATGTCTGCCCCGGTAATTGCAATTCAAAGCGAACCTCGACAGCATCTCGCACCAACTGGCTACGCGGATGTACGCTCAAGGACATGCTCGGGCTATGCACGAATAAATATCGCGAGAAGATTTCAACAGCGTCTGCGACCGTCAATGCGTTTTGCATCGCAATGGCCACAGGCCCAAGAACGGAAATGTCTTGCTCCTCGGCCAGCCTCAGTCCAAAGTCTGGGCATTGCGTAACGTTGGCGCTGGCTTCAAACATGAGGACGACGGAGCGTATCGGCAGCAAGGCCTCATCGTCTTGCAAGGCTTCTGGCGAAATGCGGTAGCGTCGCAGCATGACAAGCGGGTCCGCGCCGAGCTTTCGCATCAGCGTTTCGTAACCGCGTACCCCACTGGCCCGCACCATGGCTGTCATGTCTCATAAAATCAATTCTTTGTCTCGAATTGTCAAGTTTGTGCTATTGCACATGGGCAAAGTGAGCAACGTTGGATAAGCCCGACCATTACGGGCAGTCATTAGATGAGGAGATTTTTGTGAACCAAACGTATGACGTTTTGATCATCGGCGCCGGCCTGTCCGGTGTAGGTACGGCCTGCCATCTGGCACGCGAATGCCCGGACAAGAAAGTCGGCATCCTCGAGCGTCGTGAACGCATTGGCGGCACTTGGGATTTATTCCAGTACCCCGGCATCCGCTCTGATACAGACATGATCAGCTTCTGCTTCAAGTTCCGCCTTTGGGATCGCCTCAAAGTCATGGCTGACGGCAAGTCGCTGTGGCAGTACATCAATGACACTGCCAAAGAATATGGCATTGATAAGAAAGTGCAGTTCGGAATCAAAACCACGGCAATGGATTGGTCTAGCAGCGAACAGTTGTGGACGGTCACCGCTACGCACGAAGCCACTGGCGAAGTAAAAACCTACAAGGCTAAGTTCCTTGTCGGCGCCACCGGTTACTACAACTACGATCAAGGCTACCTGCCCGATTTCCCTGGCATGGACAGCTACAAAGGTCAGCGCATTCATCCACAGTTCTGGCCCAAAGATTTGAACTACACCGGCAAACGCGTCGTTGTTATTGGTAGCGGCGCAACCGCAGTGACGGTGGTGCCATCAATGGCTGACAAAGCTGCGCACGTCACCATGCTGCAGCGCTCACCAAGCTATGTGTTCTCGCTGCCAGATTTCGATGCCGTGTCGAACGTGCTGATGAAATTCTTGCCGAAGAGCTGGGTATTCTCGATGGCACGCAAGCGCAACATTCTTGTCCAGCGCTGCATGTATCTTGCATCCAAGCGCTGGCCAGAAAAAGCACGCGCGTTCTTGCTCAGCAGCGTGAAGAAACAACTCGGCCCAAATGCCGATATGACGCACTTCACTCCACGTTATATGCCATGGGATGAGCGCCTTTGCGCTGTGCCGGATGGCGATTTGTTTAAAGCGATTCGCGAAGGCAAAGCCAGCGTTGTGACGGATCACATCGAAACGTTTAACGAGACAGGTCTGAAGTTGAAGTCAGGCAAACAGTTGGATGCCGACATCATCATCACGGCGACGGGCCTGCAGGTTCAGGTTCTCGGCGGCGCGCAGTTGAGCGTCGACAAACAAGCGCGTCCTTTGAGCACTGGCATGACCTACAAAGGCACGCTGATGCAGGACATTCCGAACATGGCTTGGATCATTGGCTACACCAATGCTTCGTGGACACTGAAAGCGGATATCGCTGCGACTTACATCTGCCGCCTGCTCAAGGACATGGATGCCAAGGGCATGGCTGTCGCCATCCCACGTGCACCTGCTGGCGAAATGGAAGACGACACCATCCTCGGCTCACTCGGCTCTGGCTATGTACAACGCGGCAAGTCGCAACTGCCACGCCAAGGTCGCAACCTGCCATGGCGCGTTCTGCATCACTACGGCAAGGACAGCAAGATGTTGTTGGAAGATCCGGTCAATGACGGCTTCTTGGAATACACGCCTCCAAGAATACAAACCGTAACTCCTGCCGCCCTCGCAGCTTAAAACCTGCCAACTACAAATAGCCCGCTCGACGATTTCGATAAAAAAGCGAAAGCGTCGAGCGGGTTTATTGATTAAGGAAACGACATGTCACTTAAAGAACACGTAGACGGTTTACTGCGCAACGCGACTGATGCAGGCGATGTCCCTGGTGTTGTCGCCATGGTGACCGATGCCAAAGGTACGATTTACCAAGGCGCATTCGGCAAACGCTCGCTGGACAGCGATGCCGCAATGACGCTCGACACGGTCGGTCTAATTGCATCGATGACCAAAGCCGTCACCTCGATCGCTGCGCTGCAATTGCTTGAACAAGGCAAGGTTGATCTTGAAAGCCCTGCTTCAAAATGGCTGCCTGCGCTTG
>JAZKEM010000108.1:0-10467 GCA_040387055.1 Pseudomonadota bacterium
CCAAGCAAGGCACCATTCTGTTTACCGGTAGCGGCTTTGCTTCCGAGCCCGCGGTTAACTACGCCTCACTCTCGATAGGCAAAGCGGCACTACGCAATCTCGCGCACACGCTGGCGCAAGAGTTAGGCGCCGACAACATTCACGTTGCCACAGTGACCGTGCAAGGCTTTGTGCAATCCAATACCCGCTTCGATCCACATCGTATTGCTCAGGCGTATGTGAAGTTACATAAGCAGCGCAAAGGTTCTTTCGACATCGAGACCATTTATAAATAGCCATGCTCCAGAACAACGCCTTCCCACTGGTTCGCAATACTGACGCGCTGCGTAAACGGCGCTTTGATCTGTTGGTGATTGGTGGCGGTATTTACGGCGCGTGGACAGCATATGACGCAGCGCTACGCGGACTCTCGGTTGCGCTGATTGAAAAGAATGACTGGGGCAGCGGCACTTCATCCGCATCCAGCAAACTGATTCACGGCGGTCTGCGCTATTTAGAGCATTACGAATTCAGTCTCGTGCGTCATGCGCTCAAGGAACGCCGCACACTGTCGCGCATCGCGCCGCATTTGGTGCGACCACTCAATTTTATTTTGCCGGTGTGGGATGGCCCGCGCGCGAGCATGTTCATGCTCTCCGCTGGACTCACTTTGTACGACCTGCTCGCCGCGGGTGGTCAGCCCGTTCCGCGTCACCGTCGTTACAAGCGTGCAGAGTTGCTGGCAGATTATCCCTACATTGATCCTGAACGTTTGCTCGGCGGCTTCCGCTATGGCGATTGTCAGGAAGACGATGCGCGCATGACGCTCACCGTCGTTGCGGCAGCACAAGCAGCAGGCGCTGTCGTCGCGAATCGCATTAACGCCGAATCTTTATTGGAAGATGAAAGCGGTGTCACCGGCGCACGCTTGGTCGATGGCGTGAGCGGCGAAACGTTTGATCTTGAAGCCAGCGCCGTCGTCAATGCTGCAGGTCCTTGGGCTTCCAAATTACTCGGCACTGACGCACCAAGAGTCAAACTGATTAAAGGCACACATTTAATTCTGCCCGCCATCGCCGGTCAGCGCGAAGCGTTTCTGCTCACAGCCACGGATGGCCGCGTGTTCTTCGTCATCCCTTGGTATGGCCGCACATTGGTTGGCACTACCGAACAACAAATCACGGATCCATCACAAGCAACGCCAACCAGTGATGAGATCAGTTATCTGATTGCTGGCGTACGCAATGGCTTGCCCGGGCTTGGCTGGTCAGAGAAAGATGTGATTGGCGCGTTCTCTGGCGTGCGTACACTACAGGATGAAGACACCGGCGATTTGTCAGCTGTATCACGCGAGTTCGTGATTACCGAACCGCGTCCACGCTTGATCATGCCGATTGGCGGCAAGTACACCACGTCACGTTGCGATGCAGTGGACATCGTTGATCGTGTTTATAAAGCACTGCAGCGCAAAGCGCCGCCTTCACAAACGCATAAACATTTATTGCCAGGCGCGCCGGATGGACCTTTCGAGCAATGGCAATCCGAAACCATGAAAGCACTCGGCCATTACGGCGTCGATGCAGAGAGCGCGCAATGGTTGGCGCTGCGTCATGGCACGCGTGTGTCACGCATTGAAGCGTTATTGCAAGAATCACCCGCAATGCGCGAACGCATTCACCCCAACTTGCCTTTCATCCAAGCTGAAGCTGCACTTGCAGTGCGTGAAGAAATGGCACGCTCGGCCGAAGACGTTCTGCGTCGCCGCATGCCTTTATCGTTGCTCGCACAGGATTCACCCGACTGGCGCAATGCCGTCGAAACTCTGATCGCCACTGAAATGCTGCGGCTTGTTTGAGCGCAGTTCATTCTCTCGCGTGATTTAAATTTTATTTGTAGATAACTGACGAACGGCTCCGCTCTCCCGACCGAGTGCAAACGTTTTTGCTGCGCCATGTCACACACTGGCGCCTGCACAAAAACGACATTTCGAAAGGAGAACGACATGCGCCTATCCCGCATTGTTTCCATATTTTCTGTAGCTGTTCTCGCTGCGTGTGGCAGCCAGAACGATGGCCCCAACATCAGCAACCCAGATGGTTCGACGACCAACGGCGCGGTATCGCTGTTTGATCCAACTGCTGGCGTTATTCCATTTCCATTTGATGCGCTCTTCGCAGATGCCAGTGGCAATCTCACTGGCACCATCAATATTCCAAATCCCAAAGGCGCACCGTTTGTTAACGATGCCAATCGTCAGGATGGTTTCTCGACTGTAGCGTCTGCATTCACCGACTTTGCAGGCAAGGTGGACTTCGCCACTGCCGCAGCTGATCCGGTCACACATCTGCCAGGCCTGATGGTGATTGATGGCTCAACCGGCGCTCCGCTAGTCGCCGGCACTGACTATGTATTGCAAACATCAACTGCACTTGATGATGCGTTCGGCACGCCAATCAATTCTTTCCGCACACGCATTTTGATTGAGCCGCTCAAGCCACTGAAGCAATCTACGACCTATGTCGTTGCAGTGACTTCATCGCTCAAGAGCACTGACGGCATTCCAATTGTTGCCAACGCCATGTTCAAGGTCGTGCGATCAGCAACTCCAGTCACTGGCTCACCCAGTGCACAAGACAGTGATCCAGCTAACGCCAACTATGCATATCTGCAAAGACTCACTGGCGCACAGAAGGCAACACTTGAAGTACTGCGCTCACGCATCATTCGCCCCGTAGTTTCGCAACTCGTCAGTGGCGCAGGAATTCCTGAAGCTGCCATCGTGATTGCATGGCCTTTCACTACGCAGTCGATTACCAACACGCTAGCCGCTGTGAATACAGGCGCTACTGCCAAGCCGCTCGTAGTGAAAGCTTCTGGCATGGACACCACAGCCGTGGGCGCACCAGCCGGAGCCGACATCTACATCGGCAAACTCATCGGTCTGCCGTATTACTTGGCAACTGATGCGACGCGCACGCTTACTGACACACCACTGAAGAGCTATTGGAAGAACAACGGCATTCCGGCTGCAGGTAACTTCGGCCCAACCAAAGCTACTTCATCGCCAGTGCCATGCGGACTCTTTGCAACGGGCGCACCAACAGTGCCTGGCATTAGTCAAAGTAAAGTGGATTCAACCACCGCTTGCTTCCCAACACCGAAGAAGAGTTCCGACGAAACCATTCCGGTCATCGCAACTGTGCCTAATTCGGCTGGTTGCCCAACAGGCCAACCTCCTGCTGGTTGGCCTGTAGCGATTTTCCAGCACGGCATCACCGGCAATCGCACACAGATGCTTGGCATTGCACCAACACTGGCACAAGGCTGCATGGTCACTATCGCCATCGACTTGCCGCTGCATGGTCTGCTACCACCCGTTAATCCGGCAGACCCAACGCCGCTTGAAAAAGTTTATCTGGCCACTGGCGGCATTGAGCGCACGTTCAATCTCGATGCTGCAGGACGTGGCCCGAGCATGACGGGCTACACCAGCGCTGCATCATCTGGCACGCACTTCATCAACCTCGCCAGCGTCATCACTAGTCGCGACAACATTCGTGAAGCAGCGGCTGATCTCATCACGCTGACCAAGTCAATTCCGGCAGCAACGTTCGTTGATGGTGATGGCATTCCGCTTATGGGCTTTAAGATTGACTCCAGCAAAATTTATTTTGTCGGTCACTCACTTGGCGGCATTGTCGGCAGCACCATGCTCGGCGTTAACACCGACATCAAGGCAGCAACGCTAGCAATGCCTGGTGGTGGCGTTGCCAAGTTGCTGGATGCTTCAGCCAGCTTCAGCCCAAGAATTGCTGAAGGGCTTGCAAGCAATGGCGTGATCAAGGGCACGGACACTTATGAAACCTTCTTGCGCTTTGCGCAGACGCTGGTGGACTCAGGTGACCCAATTAACTTTGCAGTTGCCGCACGCGCTAATCATCCAATCCACATGATCGAAGTAGTGGGCAACAATAGCTCGCTGCCAGATCAGGTGGTGCCGAACAACGCACTGGCAGGCACGCTCGCAAGCATCCCGGGTTATTTGTCGGGCACTGATCCGCTCTATCGCATGATGGGTCTGGAGGTCATCGACAACCTCGATGTTCCTGTCGCAACACCTGAACGCAAGCTTGGCGCCAATCTGGGCTATGTCGTGCGCTTCACCGCGGGCGATCACGGATCAATTCTCAGCCCAACCGCTTCACTCGCCGCGACGCAAGAAATGCAGCGCGAAACCGTCAACTTCCTGGCTAGCGGCGGTACCTGCTTGCCGATCGGCCGTAGCTGCACGGGCCCGTAAGGACACATTGAGGAAATGACAATGAAAAATGACAACAAGACGATGCATACCATGAAGCTGACCGCCATAGCCTGTGGCTGCCTTATGACGTTTGGCGCTCATGCCTATAGCGCTGAGCACGATGGTTATGCGATTGAGCTCGGTAACAGCGCCACTATTGGCGCGATGATGCGCGCACAAAACCGCGACGGGAAACTCATCGGCATTGCTAACGGTGGCAGCTCCAACTCCACCAACAAGGACGATGGCGACTTGGCATTTGACCGTGGCGATATTGTTTCCAGCGTTGCCAAGATCACATCCGATCTCAAACTTTCCAAAGGTGACTTCGGCATTTTTGCGCGTGCCAGCGGCTTCTTTAATATGTCGCTGGATAACAAGGATGACTTCTTCACTAACGGCCGCGACTACTCACCGTATTGCGATACTGCCCCTGCCTGCGGCAAAGAAGCTTCGACGGCTGAACGCGATCGCAAGAACAAGCAGGTGCAAGATCAAGTCGGCAAGAAGATCGAACTGCTTGATGCGTATATCTACGGCAATACGCCGATACTGGACCGCACCTTCAGCTTCAAAATTGGTCGCCAGGTTTTGAACTGGGGCGAGTCCACTTTCGTGCTCAACGGCATTAACAGCATGGTGGCATTCAATGCTAACCGCGCACGCGTTTCTGGTTTTGAGTTGAGTGAGGCGATTATTCCAACGCCAATGGTGTGGGCATCGATCGGCCTCACGGAACAAACCAGCATCGAAGGCTTCTACCAACTGAGCTGGCAGAAAACCATCATTGATGCTTCCGGCACTTTCTTCAGCACGAATGATTTCGCCGGCATCGGCGGCAATCGCGCCAACCTTGGCTTTGGTGAGTTTCCAGAAAACACACCCACCACTTCCGTCCAGCGCGCTGTTGATCGCACACCCGGAAGCTCTGGCCAATACGGCGCTGCCTACCACGCGTTTTTGCCTTGGCTGCATGAAAGTGACATCGGTCTCTACGCGATGAATTACCACAGCCGCCTACCGGTCTATAGCGGCATTTCTACCGCACTACCGATAACGCCTGCAGGCACGCCAGATCCTTACGCTGCGGCCAGCGCCAGTTACTTTGCCGAGTTCCCAAAGAACATCCATCTCTACGGTCTGTCATTCAACACCGCGATTCCCTGGGGCTTGTCTCTGCAAGGCGAATACAGCTTGAAGCAAGGCCAGCCGATTCAGGTGGACACGGTTGAGTTGCTGCTCGCAGGGCTTGGTGCGCCGAGTCAGATTGCTGGCAACCAACCAGGCGTTACTACCGGCAATAAATATCTGCGCGGCTACCGTCGCAAAGATATTAGTCAGGTGGACTTTGGTCTGACGAAACTTTTCTCACCATCAAAATTCTTTGGTTACGATCAAATCATTGGTGCGTTTGAAATTGCTGGCATGCGCGTGCATGGATTGGAAGATAACGATGAACTGCGCTACGACGGTCCCGCAACGGACACACCGGGCAATGCAGCTATCGCAAACTCCGTCTCAGCAAGTTACAGCCAGCTTGCCTCCATGTTGGCGGGCCAGCCGGTTTCGCTGACCATTCCGCAACAGAAAGGCGGCTACGCAACTTCCAACTCATGGGGCTATAACTTTCTGGCACGCTTCAGCTATGAAAACGTGCTCGACACATTCACGCTGACACCGACGGTTCGCTTTGTACACGATGTCAAAGGCAATTCGCCTAAGCCTGTCGCCAACTATGTCGAAGGTCGCAAACAAGTCAGCTTGAGCTTTGGATTCCGCTTCCGTAACGAAATCAGCACGGAAATTGGCTACACCAATTATTTCGGCGGTGGCAAAGAAAACTTGCTGGCTGATCGAGATTTCGTTGATGCATCAGTTAAATATTCCTTCTGAGTTTTAGCGTCATGTGTGGGTTCCTGCGCATTCATGCGCCCACCCACATACCGCACATCCTGTACATAAAAAAAGCCAGGCATTGCCTGGCTTTTTTATGTTCTAACCATTACTTCAAATTTTTTCAGCATCATTGGTGATCTTGATCTCTTGCGGTTCGCTCTGCACCGTAGGTTCAGTACCAAAGAAAAACACATCGAAGACCGCCAAGGTACGTGCCAAAATTTCACGCCAAGGATTACGGCTACCGTAACCACCGGTGACATCAATCTGTGCGGCATAACCCACTGCATTGAGATCCAGCTTTCGTGCAATGAACAAAGCGCGCCAAGAGTGATAACGCGTGGTGATGATGGTGAAGCGCTTGAGACCAAAAACAACATTAGCCCGGGTGATGGAATCCAAAGTTCGGAAACCAGCAAAATCCATCGTGATGTCCTTTTCAGGCACACCTAAACGCACCAGCTCACGCAACATCTGTCGTGGCTCGTTGTAAGTCGAATCCGGATTGGCGCCACTCACAATCAAATGCTTGACCTTACCCAACTGATACAACTGAGCAGCCGCACGGACGCGCCCGTAGAACTCCGCACTGGACTTGCCATCGGAACGATACGGACTGGTGCCCATCACCAAACCCACATCATTTTCCGGCAGCAGCGACCAGTTGGTGTACAGGTAGCCATTTGTGCTGTTGACCACCCAACGGTTGGTCAACAGCACAATTAATGCAAAGCCAAAGAAGCCAAACCAAAACCAGCGCTTGAGCTTTCTCTTAGTAGCGGGTTTCAAGCCAGCAAACTCCAGAACATGTAGAAGAACATAAGAACCTGCAGGACGTAGAAAGTTGCACGGATGAACACCAGTGCCTGCGACGTACCAATCAAGTGAACTGCGGACTGAGCAACGCGTGCAGCCAGTACATAGCACGCAAGGCTATCAACGACCGCGCTCTTATTCAGAAAAGCAGCTGCAAAAACCAACACTGCAAAGATCGGCAGGTTCTCAAGGCAGTTGAGGTGCGCGTGCTGCATGCGCATCACGATAGGAGGAACCGCAATGCCGTCATTACGGCCCCAAGAGTTGATACCTTTGCCGCGCAACACTTCAATCACGCGCCAATTCACTGAAGTGAACACCAGCACCAGCGTCAACAAGGCAAATCCGAGTACGGCTTCAATTCCGGTCATGTTCTTCTCCCTTTGGTTGATATTTGTACATTGTAGTCAGAGTTCAGCGCGCGAGCGCGTTAACACTGTACGGCTGATCCAATCACTAGTGGCTGAGTCGACGCATGGCCTTATCGAGGCCCGACAGCGTGAGTGAAAACATGCGGTCTTTGCCCAGCAGCTCTTGCGCCACCTGAATCGACGGCGTGTATTCCCAGCGCTGATCGGCTTCAGGATTGAGCCAAACAATCCGCGGAAATACGTCCATCAAGCGCTTCATCCACACCGCGCCCGCTTCTTCATTCCAATGTTCGACACTGCCACCCGGCTGCAGAATTTCGTAAGGGCTCATCGTGGCATCGCCGATAAAGATCACTTTGTAATCCGGCGTAAATTTATGCATCACATCGTAGAGCGGAATTTTTTCAGTGTGGCGGCGACTGTTGTCCTTCCACACGCCTTCATAAATGAAATTGTGGAAGTAGAAATATTCGAGATGCTTGAATTCGGTTTTGGCAGCAGAGAAAAGCTCTTCGCAAACTTTGACGTGCGGGTCCATGCTGCCGCCGACGTCGAGGAACAACAATACCTTCACTGCGTTGTGACGCTCAGGCACCATTTTGATGTCGAGCCAGCCTGCATTGCGTGCAGTGCTGCGAATGGTGTCGTCGATGTCGAGCACATCGGCCGCGCCTTCGCGTGCAAATTTACGCAAGCGTCGCAGCGCAACTTTGATGTTGCGGGTGCCGAGTTCGATGGTGTCATCAAGATTGCGGAATTCGCGCTTGTCCCAAACCTTCACCGCACTCTTCTGGCCACCACTGCCACCAATACGAATGCCTTCCGGATTGAAGCCGCTATTGCCGAAAGGTGAAGTACCGCCAGTGCCGACCCATTTATTGCCGCCTTGGTGGCGCTCTTTCTGCTCTTCGAGACGCTGACGCAGCGTCTCCATCAATTTATCGAGGCCACCCATCGCTTGGATTTTGGCCTTCTCTTCATCGCTGAGAACTTTCTGCGCCATGGCCTTGAGCCATTCGTCTGGAATCTCTCCGGCGACATCCTCATACACCGAGTCCACGCCCTTGAAATAAGCGGCGAAAGCACGGTCAAAACGATCGTATTGCGACTCGTCTTTGACGAGCGTGGCGCGCGACAAATGATAGAAGTCATCAGTCGAGAAAATCGCCACGTGCTTGGAGAGCGCCTCCAGCAACATGAGGAATTCACTGAGGCTAGGCTTGAGGCCCGCCGCGCGTAGGGTCAGGAAGAATGTAAAAAGCATGGGGAATAGTAGGCTGAATAGGCTTGGATCGGCCACCCACAAAGGTAGTTTTTCGCAAGGAGATTGTTTTTATTTATTGACTATAAATTTATATAGCCTGCTTATTTTAACAATACGCTCCAGCGAAAGCGCTACTAAAACCATCCGCTAGACTGAGGCATCGCTCTTTGAGAGATGCTCATGCCGCTGATTGCCGCCACCACTGCAGACGTTGTCGCTGCCGAGAAATTCTTGTCGCGCCGCGATCCGGTGATGAAGAAACTGATCGCGACCTACAAACCCTGCACACTGGTTGGCCCGCAGCGCGATCCATTTCATGTGCTTTGCACTTCCATCGTCAGCCAGCAGCTTTCGGTGAAAGCAGCAGACACGATTCAGGGTCGCGTGATGACGCTGGTTGGCGCCAAGAAATTATTAAAGCCTGCACATATCAACGACGCAGAACACGACGATCTGCGCGCCTGCGGCTTGTCTCACGCTAAAGCGCGCTGGCTGCGCGCACTGGCCGAACAGGTACGCGATGGAACGTTCTCCTTCACCAAACTCAAACGCATGGATGACGAGGCTGCGATTGAAGCGCTCGATGCCCTGCCCGGCATTGGTCGCTGGACAGCAGAGATGTATCTGATCTTTGCACTCCATCGTCTGGATATTTTTGCGATGGGCGATGTCGGCCTGCGTCGCTCAATCAACAAGCTCTACAACGATGGCGGCGCATTAGACGAAGAGGAGACGCTGGCCATCACCGATCGTTGGGCGCCCTATCGCTCAGTCGCAAGTTGGTATCTGTGGCGCGTGATTGACGGCGACATTCAGAGCTTCAAGTAGCACCCACTCTACGCACACTGCGTAAGCTGCATTTCCGAAACCTAGATTACTCGTGGCTTGCGCGCCTGCATATTGCGTCTGCACGGCCACAGTCGCCAGATTCGCAGCACTGCTACTTTGACATTGCCAAATGGCAAGTTCGTTTTAGTCAAAGAAGTAAGGAGAGCATCATGCTGCCAACACGTCGCGACTTACGCTTCAAGCTCACACCCGAGAGCGTCCGCAACTGGCACGCACAGGGTCCGCAGGTCGCCCATTTCTTCAATGCCTTGTCGATCTTCTTTCCAGTTGGCGAGCGCTTCTTCATCAACAGCGTTCGCCAGTATCGCGAGCGCGTCACTGATCCAGAATTACAAAAAGCCATCACCGCATTCATCGGCCAAGAAGCCATGCATGGCCGCGAGCATGAGGAATACAACGATCTCCTCGCTCAAGCAGGATTTCCAATCCAACGTATGGAAGGTCGCGTCAACGCGCTGCTGGAATGGGGAAAAAAGAAATTGCCTGCAATCAGCCAACTCTCAGCCACCATTGCTTTGGAACATTTCACCGCGATCATGGCGGATCGCTTGCTGCGCAAGCCTGAGATGATTGCAAGTGCTGATCCCCGCATGGTCGCGCTATGGCGCTGGCACGCGCTGGAAGAAACCGAACATAAAGCTGTGGCGTTTGATGTTTATCGCGCGGTGAGAAAACCATCCGTCAGAAATTACATCACCCGCAGCAGCGGCCTGCTGATTGCGACCGTGATTTTTCTTGGCTTTGCTCATGCCTATCAGCGCGAACTGGTGAACGCCGATAAAACCATCGGTCGCTGGGATGGCATGGGCAACTACCTTCGTTTCATGTTCGCCAAAGATGGTTTCGTGCGCGACATGGCAGGTCCATGGTTCGATTATCTCAAACCCGGCTTTCACCCTTGGGATCATGACAATCGTCACTTCCTCGCCGAGATCGACGAACTCATCGCCGAAGCAAAGCGCTTTGAGCTGCAAGAGGCGGCTTAGCTGGCC